>JAUIKF010000031.1 GCA_030430575.1 Bacteroidia bacterium
AATAAGATCATATATCCTCTCGGCCAGAAAGCAGGGCAAAAGGGCATTCAATGCCCTCAATGAGGTCTTTGTTGACCAGAACGCGATAAATCAAATCGCAGGCCTTAGGCCTGCTGAATAGTTACAATAATTTTATGCTTCTTCATCGCCTTCAAATGGTGAAAAGTGTGAAACACAGTGAAGAAAAGCGCCTCACGGATGAGGATTTTCCCTAAAAGGGGATGTGGGACTATATAATTGTCCAGCTTTTTATCATCCCATTTTTGAATCCGCTTGGTCAATTTATGCTCGATCGTTGTCCAACGGTCGAGCATTGCTTTCTTATGAGGGTTTTTGATTTGGGGGACATAGCGTCCGCTGGCTTGGCCGCCGGCACTCAGGCGCTCTTCATAGCGTTGGACAAGCCCTGCATAGGTTCGAGATGGTCGATTGGGTTTGCCAAAATAATATTTAAGCCCTATTCCAGGGATCAGAAAGACTTTTGCAACAGGTTCAGCAGCTCGGATTAGGTGTTCGAAGTTTTCAGCAATGCTCCACTTTTCGCCTCTTGCAGCAAAAAAGTCCTCTTCATCTATTTCCGCTACAAAATGGGCTACTTGCTGGAAAGCGTCATGTGTCGCATCGATGATACTTTCCTTATCATAAATCGAAAGGGTTCTATGCATGGAAAAAATATTTTACACCAAATTAATACTTTTACTAATTCTTCCTACCTTGAGGACATGGAAGGATGTCGGAAATTCCTGACCGCAAGGTCTTTGCTGGCACTTATTGCCAGCCTCTTATCATTCACTTCAGTCTCTGCCCAAACAGATACATGGCCTACCCTGCATATCGATAGCATTGAAGGGTATTTTTCTTTGCGTCCCTATATGAAATTTTGGGTGGACAATGCGGGAAGCAGCTCCCAAGTGGAGGTGGAAGCACGCATAGATGAATTTCAACTGATGGAAGCCATCCCTAAAGACTTGGATGCCTCGGCAGTGTATTGGGTGGCATTTCAGGTGAATAGCCGAGTCGAAAAAGCATCGGACTGGATGCTCCAGTTGGGGGTAGTGAATTTCGCCGATGTGTATATCAGCTCGGATACGGGCTACGTAGTCAAGAAAGCAGGGGTATATTGTCCCCATTCGGAAAAAGACTTCCACTTGGCAGAGACCGAAAAAGTGCAATTGCATTTAGTGCCAGGGGACCAAAAGACCATTTGGATTCGGGTACAGCAAATTGATCATTCTCCCCCCAACTTGAATTTCCTCTTATTGGAACTGCAATATTGGAAGACCCTGTCCAAGGAAGTGATCCATGTGATCATTGCGCTGTTTCAAGGCATGGTGTTGATCATCATTTTGTACAACCTCATCCTCTTTTTTACGACGCGGATGTGGCCACATCTGTACTATGCCTTATACCTGGTGTCGGTGTCCCTGTTTGTGTTATTTGCCCTACGGGTTTTGCAGGTTTTGCCCACGGATCACCCCAAATTGATCACCCATGTAGGCTTCTTGTCCCTGGCACTTCTGAGTATTTTTTATTTTCAATTTGGGCGTAGTTTCCTCAATACTAGGACATTAATTCCAAGTTGGGACCGCTACCTCAAAATGTATATTTGGATAAAAATTGGAATCCTCGTTGTCGAGCAAGTGATTTTGGCCTTGACATTCCATATAGAAGTGGTGCGCGATATAGAGTTTGCAGTAATCATTTTAGATGCCGTGGTTTCGGTATTTTTGATCATTAGACTGATCAGAACCCGGTCCTTTCTCGCCCGATTTTTCATAGCTGGATCAGCGTTGGTAATGGTGTTTGCTCTGGTGGTAACGGTTCTTGGCAATGTGTTTAAAATTCCCGATTCCTTCCTGTTCTTCCTGATAGCTGTTGTGGTAGAAATTCTGATATTCTCCTTAGGGTTGGGGTATCGGATAAAAATAAACGAACAGGAAAAGCTCCATGCGCAAGAGGAACTCACCAAGCAGCTTTTGGCAGCCGATAAATTGAAAGACGAATTCCTCGCCAACACCTCTCACGAGTTGCGGACGCCCCTGAATGGCATCATAGGAATCGCAGAGTCGCTGCATGATGGAGCTGCAGGCAAGCCTTCTGCTTCGATGCAGCAAAACCTGTCCATGATTGTCTCCTCTGGCCGCCGCCTGGCCAACCTTGTCAACGACCTCCTTGATTTCTCTAAACTCAAATCATTTGACCTAAAGATCCAACGGAAGCCAGTTGACATGCGGGCACTGACAGATGTTGTTATGCAAATCAGCAAACCCCTGGTGCAGGGGAAGCCCTTGATCCTGAAAAATGAAATATCAGCGGATGCCCCCCCGGTAATGGGCGATGAAAATCGACTCCAACAAGTGATGCACAATCTGATTGGCAATGGAATCAAATTCACCCCTGCAGGGGAAGTGGTCGTTTCGGCGGAGGAAGTCGGTGATATGTTAGAAATCATCATTTCGGATACTGGGATCGGTATTCCGGTAGATAAAATGGAATCTATTTTCCAGTCTTTTGAGCAAGGAGATGGCTCCACGGCGCGTGAATACGGAGGGACGGGATTGGGACTTAGCATTACCAAAAAATTGGTGGAACTACATGGGGGGACGATTCAGGCCAGTTCAGAAGAAGGGAAGGGTTCCACTTTTCGTTTTCGAATTCCGATTTCTGGGGAAAAGGCGATACTCCCGTCAATACAAAAACCTGTTCCGACCAGAGTGCATGCTTTGGAAGCACCGATAGAAAGTGAAAATCTGACGGACTATGTGGAAGTGTCCCTAGAAAATGGAGGCGAAAAGGTCCGCATCCTTGTGGTAGACGACGAACCCATTAACCAGCAGGTAGTTCGCAATCATTTGTCTCGGGGCAACTATGAGGTTCGATCTGCGATGAATGGAGAAGAGGCCTTGGAAGCAATTGCAGCCGAGCCGCCATTTGATTTGGTCCTCCTGGATATCATGATGCCTCAGATGTCGGGTTTTGAAGTGTGCCAAAAAATAAGGGAATCTTATCTGCCTTCAGAGCTACCTATCATCATGGTCACAGCCAAAAACCAGGTCGAAGACCTGGTTCAGGGACTCTCCTTTGGCGCCAATGATTACCTCACCAAACCCTTCTCCAAAGACGAGTTTTTGGCCCGGATCAAAACCCACCTCAAGCTATTTAATATCAATGCTGCTTATGGTCGTTTTGTCCCTCGAGAATTCTTGAAAGCTTTGGGACAAGAATCCATTATAGATATAAAACTAGGAGATCAAGTAGAAAAGGAAGTAACCGTGTTTTTCTCCGATATTCGCGCCTATACCACATTAGCAGAGACGATGACTCCTCAGGAGAATTTCAACTTTATCAATGCATATCTAGGGCGGGTAGGCCCCATCATCAAGGAGCATAATGGATTTGTGAATCAATACTATGGGGATGGGGTGATGGCATTGTTTCTCAAAAAACCAGAAGATGCTATCCTTGCTTCGGAAGAAATGCACCGCGTCGTCGACGAATACAGCGCTAAGCGCGCAAAAATTGGGCGGCTTCCCATTAAGATCGGCATCGGTCTGCACACGGGATCATTGATGCTGGGCATCATCGGGGACGCACTACGCATGGAAGCAGGGGTGGTCTCTGACACCGTGAACACTGCTGCGCGGATGGAGGGCCTCACCAAATATTATGGCTCACGCCTGGTAGTCAGTGAAGACACCCTCAATAGTTTGGAAGCTCCTTCTGAGTTTAGGTATCGATTTGTGGGACGGGTATTGGTGAAAGGGAAAAAGGAACCTATCTCTATTTATGACTTTTTTGGGGGCGACCCCGCGTCTGTGATTGCGGTCAAAACGAAAACGAAGGAAATATTTGAAGCCGCTATGGGGCATTACTTCAACGGGCAAATCGAAGAGGCTGCCAAGGCATTTAAGGCCGTTATCGCCGCATTTCCTGAAGATCAGGCGGCAGATCATTATCTGCAGCGTTGTGAGGCATTATTGGAGGAAGGACTACAAGAGGGATGGACGGGTGTTGAGGAGATGCGGCAGAAGTGACGATAAAAGCAGGTTAGTAAGTCTTTAATCCGCTCAAACTATATAAAATTACGTAGTTAAAGCGAATTAGGTGTGGTATAATCCGCTTTAATTATTTATTTTTGTCCAAATTTGTGCTTTGGTATGAAAAAAATAATGATCGGCCGAAAATCAGAAATAAAGGTGCTGCAGTCCGCCTTGGCATCTGAACGGCCTGAATTTATCGCCCTTATTGGCCGAAGGCGTGTGGGAAAAACATTCTTAGTCAAGGAAACTTATGGTCACGACATTGATTTTGAGTTGACGGGAATACAGCATGCTAGTAAAATGGAGCAGTTGCAAAATTTCATTTTTGCACTCAGAAATTATTTCCCAGATTTTGAAATTGAATCTAAGCCTAAATCGTGGCTGGAGGCATTTTTTATGCTATCCAATGCATTAGAAGAGAAAGCTAAACAAAGCAAGTTGGTGGTTTTCTTAGACGAACTGCCATGGCTGGGGACTAAGCGATCTAGTTTCATCATAGGGTTGAGTTGGTTTTGGAATAGTTGGGCAATTAATCATCATATTGTTTTGGTAGTTTGTGGCTCAGCTGCTTCGTGGATGATCAAGAAGGTCATCAATGACCGTGGAGGATTACACAATAGACTTACAAAAATGGTTTTTCTTAAACCATTTACTTTAAGTGAAACGGAAGCATTTCTACAGTCTCGAAATATTAATTTAAACAAGTATCATATCACTCAGCTTTACATGGCGATGGGAGGGATACCCATGTATCTGGATCAAGTTCAGTCAGGCAAGTCAGCAGTCCAAAATATCCATGCGATATGTTTTAGCCAAGGAGGCTACCTTCGAAAAGAATTCGATCGATTGTTTTCCTCTTTATTTGACAATTGGGAAAATCACCTGGCCGTCATTCGTGCATTGGCAAGTAAGCGAATGGGCATGACGCGTCAAGAAATTATTTCAAGAACTAAATTCCAAAATGGGGGAATGTTAACGGATTTGCTAAAGGAATTGATAGAATCTGGATTTGTACAGATTTTTTCAGGATATGGGAAAAAGAAGCAACTTAGCTTGTATCGGTTGATTGACCCCTATTCCTTATTTTATCTGACATTTATTGAACCTTTAGGAGCAAATGCCAAATCAGATTTTAGTAAATTAAGCGATCTGCCCAATTATACCTCATGGTGTGGGTATGCTTTTGAAAATATTTGTTTGACGCATATAAGCCAAATACGAAAAGCCTTAGGGATTTATGGAATATATACTTCCATTTCTTCATTTGTGGCTAAACCCACTGATAAATTACCAGGGACCCAAATAGACCTTTTGATTGATAGAAGTGATCATTCCATTAACTTATGTGAGATTAAATTTAGTAGTTCTGACTATACCGTCACAAAAAAAGATGTGGAAAATCTGGCTACTAAAAAACGAGTTTTTCAATACCATACTAAAAGTAAGAAGCATATTTTTACTTCTTTAATCACCACCTACGGGGTAGTAGAAAATAGCCATAAGCTAAACCACATAGACCAAGTGGTCGTTTGGGATGATTTGTTCGAAGACTTGAGTAATGATATTTAATCAAATTACTTCTCAGAGCGATTTGTGGGCCTATTTATTTTATGCCTTGATTGTGCTATTTCTCGCGGTAGTGTTCTTGCTGGCTCAGCGGGAAAAACTCAGAAGAGAGCGCCTGGAACTGACTAAAGAGCGAGAAGTAAATGAAAAACTCCGCCAGGCTGACCGCCTGAAAGATGAATTCCTGGCCAAGGTAGCCTATGAGCTTAGAAATCCCTTAAATGGGATCATCGGGCTTGGGGAAGCATTATTTGACCGATTGAAAGATGATGCTTCGTCTGATACCCGCAAGGACCTTGTCACCCTCATCCGAGCGGGCAGGCGGCTCTCCACCCTTGTCAATGACATTCACGACTACGCCCGATTGCGTGATCAGTCGGTGAAGCTCCAACTCAAGCCTGTGGACCTGCATTCCTTGACAGAAATAGTGATTGACCTGAACCATCCTTATGCCAAGGCCAAGAAGATCGAACTGGTCAATGAGATACCCCCTGACTTCCCCCATTCCATTGGGGATGAAGACCGCCTCTTACAGATTTTTCACAACCTCGTGGGTAATGCCCTGAAATTCACCAAAGAAGGGAAGGTCAGAATTCGTGGGGAAGCAAGAGAAGATGGCTTGTATCTGGGCGTTTGTGATACGGGGCCAGGTATTCCAGATAAGGAGCGTAAGCACCTCTTTCAGGCATTTGAGGATAAAGAGGGGGCAATGGCGCGCTCCTTCGATGAGACAGGCCTGGGGCTGGACCTCGCCCAGGAACTGGTACGGCTTCACGGAGGGGAAATGTGGGTGGAATCCAAAGAGGGAGAAGGTACTACCTTCTTTTTTCGCTTGCCCATGTCAAAAGAGAAAGCAGAACTTCCCGCACAAAAGGAATTATTAGCGTTGGTGGAAATTGCCCCAAAACCTGTAGAACCAGGTGCCATAAAAATTTTGGTAGTAGATGATGATCCCATTCACCAGCAGGTATTGCACAACCATTTGAGCCGGGAAGGATATCATATCATCAGTGAGTTTAATGGGGAAGATGCCTGGCAGCGTTTTGAAGCAAATGAGCGCTTTGATATGGTCTTATTGGACCTCACCTTGCCAGGGCTATCTGGATTTGAACTGTGTCGCAGGATACGAGAGCGCTACCTGGCTTCTCAACTCCCGGTGATCATGATCACCTCCAATGCCCAGGTGCACGATGTGGTGGCGGGCTTCAATTTCGGAGCTAATGATTACCTCACGAAGCCTTTCTCCAAGCAGGAGTTTTTGGCCAGAATCCGAACCCATCTCAATCTGGTTCACATCAATGCAGCTTATGGGCGATTTGTCCCCCATGAATTTCTGCGGTCATTGGGCAAAGAAAGCATAATGGAGGTTCAGCTTGGGGACCAAGTGGAAAAGGAAGTGACCGTTCTTTTTGCAGATATTCGAGCGTATACTTCTCTGGCTGAAACAATGAAACCCGAGGACAACTTCAACTTCCTGAATGGGTATCTGGGCCGCTTGGGGCCAATCATCAAGCGCCACCACGGGATCGTGAACCAGTATTATGGAGATGGAATCATGGCCTTATTCCAACGAAAGCCATCAGATGCCATAGCCGCCGCGATAGATATACATCAAAAACTGTTGGCCTATAATCAGGAGCGGATTGCTAAAGGGAGAAAACCTATTCGGACAGGGGTTGGCCTGCATACGGGGCCATTGATGCTGGGCATCATTGGGGATGAGGAGCGCATGGACGCTGCAGTGGTATCGGATACGGTGAATACCGCAGCGCGCATGGAGGGACTCAACAAAGTATATGGAGCAAATATTATTGCCAGTGAACCTACTTTGGCAGCCTTAGAAGATCCCGATGGTGCGCATTTTCGTTTCCTCGCGATGGTGAAAGTGAAGGGAAAAAAAGACACCCTCACCGTCTATGAATTTTTTGCGGGAGACGATCCTGAGGAGGCTGACCTGAAAAAGCAGACGCTAGGTCATTATGAAAGAGGAATTGATGCCTATTTTAAGCGAGAATTTGCGCGGGCGTCAGATTATTTTAAAATGGTTCTTACCTTAAATCCCAAGGATCGCATTGCTAAGCACTATTTGCTAAATTGTACCAAATACATGATTCAAGGGGTGTCTCCTAGTTGGAATGGGGTAGAGGAGATGACAAAAAAATGATGAAGTGTGAAAAGGAATGATTAAATAGCCTCTAACATGCGGATATTTGCCTTACTCATTAGTCTTGCCTTGTTCTTCCCATCTTTCACCTCCGCTCAGCAATTCAATTTAGCTGAACGGAAGGCAAAGGTATTTACCATGCCTATCGGAAAAGAAAAAGCGAACGAATTGAATGCTTTATCCCTACTACTTCAGGCGTCCTCCCCAGATACAGCCATGCTATTTGCCAAAGAGGCAGCCTCTATTTCTCAGCAATTTTCTTATCCCATCGGGATGGCAAAGGCCCATCTCCAAATCGCCAATTTGCAGGCAAATGGCAGGCATTGGCGAAGGGCGATGAACGCCTTACAAAAGGGCTTGCCCCAGGCCCAGTCGACAGAGGACCTGCGCTTACAGATGAACTACTATCGCCTCATGGCGACGGTTGCTGGAAAACAGCGAAAAATGAAGAAGCTTCAGGCTTACCAGCAGCAATACCTGCTGTTGAAGGACAGCTTGATGAATGCTACTGCCGAAAGCCAGATCTCGGTGATTGAAGAAAAGTATTTGGAACAAAAAGAGGAAACCCAACAAACCCGTTTGGAAAAGGATGAAGCTTTGCTGGAGTTACAACAGCAACAAGAATTGGCCTTAAGACGAGAACTGGAGATCACTCAGTTAGAAATGGAAACGGCTCAACTGGAAATGGCCCACGACAAATTGCAAATGGAGAAAGTGGAACAGGAAAATGAGGCCATGCAAAAGGAGCTTGAATTGAAAGAAAAAATTGCAAATCGCAATCTCCTGATTGGCGCTGGTAGTCTGTTGGGATTGTTGTTACTGGGCTTGTGGCAGCGATATCGCCTGATCCAGCAGAAAAAACTAGCGCAAATAGAGAAACAACGCGCAGAGCGCTTGGAGCAGGTGGACCGCCTGAAAGATCAGTTTCTGGCCAATACCTCGCACGAATTAAGAACCCCGCTAAATGGCATCATTGGGATTGCTGAGTCCCTCTACGACGGGATAGGAGAGGGCTCGCCCGAAATCCAGCGAGAAAACCTGGCCATGGTCATCTCATCAGGCAAACGCCTTAGCAATTTGGTGAACGATCTGCTCGATTTATCCAAAATCAAGAATGACGAATTGACCCTTTCCCTAAAACCTGTGAATATGCAGGCCTTGACAGAGGTTGTTCTCCGGATCAATGAGAGCATGGCCAGAGGAAAGGCCATCAAATTGGTCAATCAGCTGTCTCCGGATCTTTCTGCCATTAAGGGAGATGAGGATCGATTGCTCCAAATCCTTCATAATTTGGTTGGCAACGCCATTAAATTCACGGAGAAGGGAGAAATTGAGGTAATGGGGAAAGTGAATGGTGCGTTTTTGGAAATTGGGGTAAAAGATACGGGGATAGGCATTTCGCGAGATAAATTAGAAAGTATCTTTGCAGAATTTTCGCAGGCAGATGGTTCTATTAGCCGCCAATATGCCGGGACGGGATTGGGACTCAGTATAAGCAAGCGGCTGGTGGAGGCGCATGGAGGGAAGATGTGGGTAACGTCCAAAGTAGGAGAAGGATCTACCTTTTATTTTAGCATACCGATAAGTACAGAAAAAGCGAGCAAAAAAGCATTTGGAGATTTTATCTCTCGCCCTATGGCCTTGGCTAGCCCCCCAACAAACGGGAAGGCTCCCAAAATGGATTTGGCTCCAAATGTGGGTGTGGAAGAGATAAATGTCCTAATTGTAGATGATGAAGCCATCAATCAGCAAGTACTCCGCAACCATTTGTCTGCCCCCCAATTTAGGATAACATCTGCCATGAATGGGGAAGAGGCGTTAGAAGCTATTGGTTCAGGGAAAAAATTCGACTTGGTCTTATTAGATTTGATGATGCCGCGGATGTCGGGATATGTAGTATGTCAAAAAATACGAGAACAATACGCTTCCTTGGAATTGCCAATCATCATGATCACCGCCAAAAATCAAGTGGCCGATTTGGTGGAGGGGCTCTCTTATGGGGCAAATGACTATATCGCAAAGCCTTTTTCCAAGGAAGAGTTTTTGGCACGAATCCGCACCCACCTCAACCTCCATCAGATCAATGCTGCTACCGCACGCTTTGTCCCCAATGAATTCCTCCAAACGCTGGGATATGATACGATAACGGATGTGCGATTGGGTGACCAGGTAGAGCGAGAGGTGACGGTGTTTTTCTCTGATATCCGAGCCTTTACGGCGCTTTCAGAAACCATGACACCTGCGGAGAACTTCCGGTTTGTCAGTGCTTATGCTAGCCGTATGGGCCCCATTATCAGCCGTCATGGTGGATTTGTCAATCAGTATATGGGGGATGGGATCATGGCTTTGTTCCAAAAGAATGGTGAAAATGGCATTCAAGCTGCTATCGAAATGCACCAAGAAATCGTTCGATACAATCACAAACGTAAGCAGCAAAACCGAAAACCTATCCGAGTAGGGATGGGGCTTCATACAGGTCCGCTTATTATGGGCATTATTGGCGATAAAATCCGTGCAGACGCTACCACGATTTCCGATACCGTCAATACAGCTTCTCGCATGGAAGGACTCACCAAGTTCTATGGGGCTAATCTCCTTGTGAGCGAAGCTACCCTGTCTGACCTGGAAGCTCCAGAGCGCTTTAATTACCGCTATCTTGGGATGGTGCAGGCCAAAGGAAAGAGTCAATCCATTGGCGTCTACGAATTCTACGATGCTGATCCGCAGGAACTGATCGACCTCAAGCGCCAAACACATGACCACTTTGAACAAGGCTTAAGGTTGTATTACGCACGGGAATTTGACCATGCAAAAGCTGCTTTTGAAGCTGTCCTTGCGGTAAATCCCAAGGATCGGCCTGCTAGCCACTATTGCCAAAAGGCAGCAGAATTGATGACTGTAGATCTGCCGCCCGATTGGGATGGGGTGGAAAGAATGACGGATAAGTAATTTCTTTTTCTGTATCTTGAGGTGATGAAATCACCTTGCAAGAGAATTGACCCTATTTATGGCTTGCTATTGTTATGGCTGGGTTGCTTTTCCCTTTCAGCAGTTGGGCAAAGTCATCGTTTACAGCCGCCTATTCTGGTGATCGATACCCTTGAACACAATCTCTGGTTAACGCCTTATCTCGAAGTTTTTGAAGATGAAACCAGTGCACTGACCATCGAGGATGTCAGTCAAATGGAATTTGCTGGCCGCTTTCAGCCAGTAGATACCTTTTTTAATGCAAGTCACCACACCCATACAATATGGGGGCGGATAACCATCCAAAGCCTTTTGAGAAAACCCAGTTATTGGGTGATCGGAGACTATGGAAGTTCTGGCTTTCTAGAAATGTATGCCCGAGATTCTAGTGAAAACTGGGCCATCAAACGGTCTGGGGCTTATGTACCTGGTAAAGACCGAGATTTGGTGAAATATGACTTCATCTCTTTGGGGCTAGTGCTCGCCCCCCATACGACTAAAACCTATTATTTCAGTGTTAAAGAGATCAATCATTCTACGCCGACCCTTCGGTTAAAACTCCATGACAAGAACAGTTGGTTAGCATTTAGTCGGGAGCAAGTCAATGTCGTCATTGCTGGATTTGTGGCGATCCTCGTGATCATGTTTCTCTACAGCTTCATGGTTTTCCTCACTTCTAAAGAGATTACCTATCTCCATTATTCCTTATATATCGCTTCTTTGGCCGGCTTTATTATGTTTGCAGGGGGGCCACACGAGATCCATGGTTTTCCCATCCTGAAAGAGTACTTGCTGTTTTTGTGTTTAAGTGGGATTAGCATTTTCTATTTTCAATTTGGTCGTTCTTTTTTGGATACCCCCAAATTGATTCCCCATTGGGACAAATGGATTGTGCGTTATATCGGGATGCGGCTGGTCCTTTTGCTTGTCCAAATGGGCTTGATTTATTTTACCTTCAATATCAGTCTGGTAGCCACCATTGAGTTTTCCTTTTTCTTGGTGGATGCGGTTTTTGCTTTGATTTTATGTGTTATCCTAGCTCGTTCCAAATCCATTATTGCACGTTTTTTTATAGGTGGGACTGTGAATGTATTTGGCTTTGGGTTTGTCTTTTTCACGATAGGGCTTTTTGTGGGGTATAATGGAAGCTTGGGCCTTTTTGGGTCACTCGTGGCAGAGATATTAGTTTTTTCATTGGGTTTGGGATATAAAATGCGAATTTCTGAGAAGGAAAAACTGGCGGCCCAGGCTGAAAAATTGGCCTCCCAAGAGGCGCTAAACCAGGAATTATCCAAAATCAACACCGCCTTTGGACGATTTGTCCCACATGAGTTTTTGAAGTCATTGGGCTATGAAAGTGTGTTGGAAGTAAATCTGGGAGATGGGGTAGAGAAAGAAGTCACGGTGTTTTTTTCCGATATTCGTTCCTACACGACCCTCTCTGAAGGGATGAGCCCGCGAGAGAACTTTGACTTTCTTAATGCTTACCTGGGCCGAGTAGGGCCGATTATCACAGCACATAACGGATTTGTGAACCAATACTATGGGGATGGCATCATGGCCTTATTTATGCAGTCCCCAAACGATGCGATCGCTGCTGCTCAAGAAGCCCATCAAGCGATTGACATCTTTAACCAAGAACTAGTAGCTGACGGTAAACAACCTATTCGGATAGGCATTGGCCTCCACAAGGGTCCATTGCTTATGGGGGTGATTGGTGATACCCTTCGGTTAGAAGCAGGGGTAGTCTCGGATACAGTGAACACCGCTTCGCGGATGGAGGGGCTTACGAAACATTTTGGGGTAAATACCTTGGTGTCAGAACATTGTGTAGATTCATCTTCCCTAGGTTCCCTCTTCCGGTATTTAGGCAAGGTTCAGGTTAAAGGAAGGAAAGAGGCCATTGGGGTGTATGATTATTTTGGAGGAGACGCCCCTGAAATCCAACGGGCGAAACAGGAGACCCTGGATGATTTTCATCAAGGGCTTTCAGCCTATTATGCCCAGTCATTTGTGGACGCTGCCCACACTTTTGACCGTGTATTGACTGTCTTTCCTGATGACAAAACCTCACAGCGATATCTAACCCAAGCCAAGCAATATTTGCTAGAAGGCACCCCCAAAGGCTGGACAGGGGTAGAGCAGATGGTGGAGAAGTAGAAGAAGGTTTTATGTTCTAGGTTCTACGTTCTAAGGTGTCGATTAACCTAGAACCTAAAAAGCAACCATAAACTTCACCTGTCCCCATACATGGCTATCTCCAGCAATGAAAGTACGGCTTTGGAACACATGTTGGTACCCAATCCCTACTTTTCGGTAGATAAAGTCAGCACCTAATTCTATCCTCGTGATAAAATGATTTATCTCTGAAGAAGTGAGGGTAAATGGACTTCCATTATTCAGTAACCCCCCTTGTAGCGTCGCATCATAGACTCGATAAGTGCCTTCTGCCCGGACATAGCCATACAGTTGTAGATTGCGAATGGTCCGACTCCTCGTCAATTCTGAACTTTCCATCATAGAGCGAGGAGCGAAATGTAGGGCATAAAAATAGGGGTTAAGAAGTCCAAATCTAAGCATGGCCCCGCCCCCTATGCTAGGGGTAATGGTACTTAAATTAACCCTGCCAAACCCCAAAAAGTCAATTCCCTCTACCTCAAAAAATCCCTTTTCCAATAGGGCCATATATTCGAGGAGAAGGTCTGTTTTTACCTGATTATCCCAGGCTTGATCTCCGCGCGTAATAAACTGTCCCATACTTACTGGCCCAAGTAGGCCAATATTCACTGCAGTAGTAAGCCGCATTTGGTTATTTCTATCATTGGAGATGAGGAAATGGCCGATAGAAAAATGACTAGCAAATGGACGGTCATTGAGTAAATCCAAGGTATCCAGGTTGGCGGGGGTAAAGGCCCGATGGGCAAAGGATAGCCCATAATAAGTCTCTGATCGTCGACCAATGCGGAACAAGAGGCGCTTGGCGAGGTAAAGATTCATGAACCTGGGATGGATAAGTTCTGCACAGAAACCTTGTGTGTAATATTGATTGGTCCCATTGAATGAATCATTGTCATAAAACACCCGTCCTATCCGCAAAGGGCATACATCCGCATCAGCGATACTTATGCCCGTACAGGGTTGCGCATCTACTACACCAATAAATGCAAGCATAGTAGCGACTATTGCCATTATTTTGTTAAATTTCATTTTGTAAATTTGTGAAAATAAAGGCAGCCATGAAAGCACCCCCTAAACGCAGACCCTTGCAGTTCCTGGTATTCTTTGCATTTCTGATTGCAGCGCTAGGTATGGCTGCCGTGAGTTATTTTGCTTACCAAAGTGTGGATCGCTTAGCAAATGACTTGAAGAAAAATGCAGGTCCCAATCTTTATTTCCGTGCACTTCAGGAAGTGATTTCTGGCGTTACTAAGGCAGAGGCCAGTGTGCGGTCTTTTACGATTACCCAGGACGACGTAATGCTGGATCCTTATTATGAGGTGGTTGGAATCATTGATGATAAGCTAGAAGCACTCAATGAGTTTTCTAGCCAGGAGACAGAAATGGATAGCATCAATTCCCTCACAGAAACGAAGTTTCTTCTGATGGACAGCATTATCCGTGTGATTGAAAAAGGAGAACGGATTACCGCATTTGACAAACTATATAGAAGAATTGTTCGGGCAGAAAAAGACCCTCGCCTTAAACCTAAAGTGAAACCAAAGGCTGTTTCGATTGAGCCGCTTAGTACCATTTCTCCGCCCACAGACACGATCATTTTCATGAATGATTCTGCTGAAACTATGGGAGATCAAGCCCAAATAGCGCAAGCAGAGGTGCCTGATAAGCGAGATAATAAAAAGCGTAGGCGGAAAAAAAAGAATATTTTCTCCATGATTTTTGGGAAAAGGGATAAAGGAGTAGTGATTGATACGCTTGCTGAAGATAGTGCAAGACGCGCTGTTGCAGCTATCTCCCAACCTTTTTCTATCGACTCTGCCCAAGCGCCCCCAGAAATCAACCCTTTGCCTAAAAGAAGGACCTCTTCTTCCAAAGATCTACTAAAAGAAATTCGAAGATCAGCTGAGGCATATAGTGAACAGGAAAATCAATTGTTAAAAGAACAAGCGCGTCTGATTCTCAACCTCACTAGGCAGGATGAGGTAGTCATGGCAAAGATGATGAGCATCCTTCGAAAGATGGAGCGCGATGAGCGCCAAAAGGGAGACAATGTCGCTTCAGAAGCATCCCGAGATGCAGACCGCACTACAGGGTTTATGGCGGCTTTTGCCTTATTTGTGATCGTGATATTCTTGGTGCTGATGGTCATTATCCTGAGAGATATTGGGAGAAATAGAAAGATGCAGGTATTCCTGAGTCGTGAAAAAGCACGAGCAGAGAAATTCGCTAAGGCCAAGGAGGAGTTCCTGTCTAATATGAGTCATGAGATTCGCACGCCCATGAATGCGATTATTGGGTTCACCGAACAATTGAACACAACACCTCTTAACCCCAAACAAAACCGTTATCTACAGACTGTAAGCCGTTCGGCAGATCACCTGCTTGCGCTTCTTAATGACATTTTGGATTATTCAAAATTGGGGTCCGGCAAGGTAAAACTGGAGCAATTGGCCTTCCGGCCGATGGATGTGCTCCGAGATGCCGAAGCCACCTTTACCCAAAGCGCCCATAAGAAGGGCCTAGAACTGCGCTTACTGCCTCCAGAGGATGTGCCAGAAGTGATTCAAGGTGACCCGCTGCGATTGAAGCAAATGTTGTTTAACCTACTGAGCAATGCCATCAAGTTTACAGATGAAGGGGAAGTAACCATCCGAGCCAAAGGAGCTACCTTTACCAATAATGAATGCCTGTTAGGCATTTCCGTCAAAGATACGGGGATCGGTATCCCCGAGGAAAAGCAGGCGCAGATATTCATCGATTTTGAACAGGCAGACTCAAGTACGACACGGCAATATGGGGGGACGGGCCTTGGCCTTTCCATTACCAGAAAGCTAGTAGCTTTACATGGCGGTGAACTATTGCTTGATAGTGAGGCAGGTGAATGGACAGAATTTACCCTTTTGATTCCCTATCAGCTAGGAGATGAGGCAGACCTAATGCCCCAATTAAAGACCTATTCGGGATCCTTTGACGCGCTTAAAGGTATGCAAGCCTTGGTGGCGGATGATGAGCCATATAACCGCGAGCTTGTGGCTATTATTTTGGAAAAATGGGGCGTGGAGGCAGATTTTGTTGAAAATGGACAAGAAGCCTTCGATCATGCCGCTGATAGCGCCTATGACTTTATTTTGATGGACTTACAGATGCCTATTATGGGCGGTATAGAAGCTACCCAAAAAATAAAACGGGAGCTAGAAGGGGAGAGACCTATCATTGGTCTGACAGCTACTTCTACACCGATTGAGGTGGAGCAGGCCCTAGCGGCGGGGATCGATGCGCACATGTTGAAGCCATTTAAGGAAGCAGAACTTTATGAATTGCTATTGGATAAACTCCATATAGAACATGACCATGATAACGCAGGAGATATAGATGAACCGGATGAACCACAAGCACCCGAATTACCTGAAATGATAGATAATGATCGGCCTTATGACCTCAAAGCCATATTTGAACTTGGGAACAACGATGAAGCTTTTGCCCTTCGGATGTTGCGCATTTTCCACGAAAATACCCATGCAAACCTCGCTGTTATGAAGGAAGGCTTAGATACGGAAAATTGGACAGATGTGGGGTTTGCTGCCCATAAAATCATCCCACCTAGCCGTCATTTGGGGCTAAATGATTTAGTGGATCAATTGAAGGAAATTGAATTAGCAGCTCAAGAAGGCGCCATTGGGAATGGATTCCACGCCCAAGTGGAATCGGCTTATGGGGAGCTGCTGATGGTGCTGGATGCTGTTGCAAAGGATTTGGAGGAAATAGGACAGGATTGACAGGATTTGCAGGATCAATAGGATGATTAGTTGGATAAAATGGATGATAAATTAACTTATGAGATTATTGGGGCTGCTTATGAGGTACACAAGGTGCTCGGGGTTGGATTTTATGAGAAAGTGTATGAAAATGCGATGGTGATTGAGTTAGGGAAGCGGGGGTTAGAAGTGAGACAACAATATCCAATTCCTGTTTTCTATGAAAATGAATTGGTAGGAAATTACTTTGCTGATCTTATTGTTAATAGCGAAATAATTATCGAATTAAAGGCCGTACAGAATCTCCAGCCTTTATTTGAAGTCCAATTAGTCAACTATTTGCAGGGAACTGGAATGGACGTTGGCCTCCTTATTAATTTTGGCTCAAAAGTGGAAGTAAAGCGTAAATATAGACAATACAAGAAAAATTAATCCTGCAAATCCTGGGAATCTTGTAATCCTGTCATCTAATTCTTCATCTTCATCACTTCCTGCTGCAACTCCATCACAATGGAGGTAAGTCGCTCCATAGAGATATCAGGATCGGGGAAGTCATTACTGATGAAGACTTTGGCTTTCCATATCTCACGGACTTCTTCGATGTCAACAGCATACTCGCCGTATGCGGGGTTATCGGAACGAAGTAGTAGGTTCCCATCGCCACCAGAGACGCGGTTAAAAACGCGTTTGTATACAACCCCTTCGTCTTTAGAAACTACTACATATGTTTCTCCATCCTTGACATCTCGGCTCCAGTCCTGGACGTATTCCCCTACGACTACTGTACCGGATTTCAAGGGAAGCATGGAGTCGCCTTTGATTTCAAATGCACGATACGTACCACCGCCCAGCATGGGTAACTGGAATTTGGGAAGGTCTTCGATGTATTCTGGATCAGCATATCCATTGAGATAGCCAGCTGCTGCTTTTTGTTGGACAAACTCGATGTTCTCTCGGCCGTCATCATTGACGGTAATAGGAAGAACGCGCAGTTTGCGGCCTTCAATATCCAGGCGGCGCTGCTCGCGCTGGTCGATCAAGTCACTAGGATCTAGTTTGGTAATGTCTTCTTTTACCAAAAGGTCAATTGACACTTCAAAAAAATCGGAAATATTTTCCAGCGTTTCGTACTTGGGCGTCGCACGGCACTCTTCATACGCACCGATAGAGGACCGGCGGATATTGAGCTTGTCGGCCAATTCTTGTTGGGTGAGGCCCTTTTTCTTCCGCAGGAACTTTAAGTTTTTGCCAATGGTGAGTTTGTCTTTTTCACTCATAACCTTAGATTTTGATAAACATTTCGCATACCTTTTTAGCAAAAGGAATGAAGTATTAGCAAATTATAAAAAAGTTAGTAAAAAACTAAAATTTTGTATAAAAAAATGCCCGAATTGCCTTAAAGGAAAGCAATTCAGGCATTTTTTTAGTAAACCTAGAAATTCTACTGAAGGAGCAGCTTTTTAGAATAAACGCCTTGAGAGGTTTGGAAGTGCAATAGATACATCCCTTTGGAGAGGTCATCCATCTGAATAGAAGTAGGAAGACTGGCTCCTTCCCAGCGCTGAATGATACGTCCAAGATGGTCGAGTAAAGCAATCTCTTCTATAGATCGCTGAGTCGCTATATCAGGATATTGAATGCGGACGGTCGCATCAGTTGCAGGGGAAACCAGAGAAGGAAATACGCTGATTTGACTAAGCTTATCGTTATCATCAATGGCTGTATTATTCAAATCAAATCTCGTCCCAGAATTCAGGACTTCCAGTGTGCCTACATCTTGCAAAAATGCCAATGTATACATTTCTGACGGCGCCCAGCTAGGATCTACATAATAAGTAAATGTGTAGGTGTCACTATTTCCTTTTGCAGGGACGGTGACAGAGAGGCCGGGAGGGCTTGGCAGCATCTTGCGCAGCACATTGTGGTGCTCCATTTCGCTATTTGGGGCATTGTATTGCAAATTTTTCTCAGCAACTGCTGCGAACAAGCGGTAACTTCCTGGAGGTACATCTCCCCAGGAGGTAAGGGTGACTGTCACTTCCACGCTGTCAGGACCTTTGGGAGCTTCTGCAACCTGGATACTTACAGGACTAGTTTGAGCCACAGCCGTATCCACCTGAGTTTGGTTTAGCATGCTAGTGCCCCAGCCGCTTCTGGTGCCATTGAGGTAGGCTTGAGGGGTGGAGCCAATGTTATAGAGGTTCTGGCGAGATTCATTGTCAGGGGCATTCGCCAAATAAAGCGCACACGTATTGTATGGTACACTCGGATGAATCGTCAAATGATGCAATTTGTCCGGATTCTGATCGAGGACTTGAAATAAATTGGCATTGCCGGCTGGACAACGTGAGCACCTGGTATTGGTGAAATGCTCTAGTAAAGGAATCTTTGGCGCTTGTGCAAACGCCATACTAGCCACTAAAAATGCTACAAGGGATAAAGAAAGGGTTTTCATATGATGGATTTATTGATAAATAATTTAAAGGCAAATTTAGCGGAAAAGGTTTATGTAAAATGTGAGTTTCCCGACGAATGTATAACTTTGAGCATAGAGAATAATCTATGAAAGAAATCCAGCAGATCGTAGCAGCATATGAAAGGGCCTTGAAGGAAGGAAAGCAAATGGCTTTGGCGACTGTAGTTAGGGTCCAAGGCTCTGCCTATCGACGCGAAGGTGCGCGAATGCTTATGACAGAAGACGGTCATTGGACTGGCGCGATCAGTGGCGGATGCCTGGAAGGAGATGCCCTCAGACGTGCTAGAAAAGCCATTTTGGAGCAGAAGCCTACAGTTATCGTCTATGATACCATGGAAGATGACAGTGCCCAGTCACTGGGCGTAGGGCTGGGCTGCAATGGCATCATAGATGTCCTTATCGAGCCGATGGGAAACAATGGGACCAATCCCCACATCGAAATGCTGAAATCATTTCTCCGATACAATCAACAAACAAAGCTGGCTACTGTATATCGTTCCCCTATTTCCAATGATCCAATGGTAGGCAGTCAATTGATGATGGGGGCCGATGGAGAGGTTTCAGGCAGTTTATTAAGGGAAAATATTGCTAATTTGGTAGAAGAAGATTTAGCAAATGCCTCAGTATCCCAAAGCAAAACTTACGGGGAAATCGATGTCTTTCTTGAAATTCTGCATCCTGCTATTCGACTCGTGATCTTTGGCGGGGGGTATGACGCCATGCCCTTGACTAGGTTAGCACGAGAGATAGGTTGGCATGTGACAGTGACCGATGATTGCATGGCCAAAGCCCTTCCCGTCCGTTTCCCAGAAGCCCATGAAGTGAAACATATCTTGAGAGAAGAGGTCAGTCATCAGGTAACAATTACGCCCTATACGGCAGTAGTTTTGATGTCTCATAATTATAAATATGACTTGGCTGTTCTCGAGCAATTAATCAATGACCCACCTCCGTATATAGGGATTCTCGGCCCACGTAAGCGATTCGAGAAAATGAAGGTAGCCTTGGAAGCGCAAGGGAAATCCCTTTCCGATCTGCCCATCCATAGCCCCGTAGGGCTTGATATCGGGGCAGAAACACCCGATGAAATCGCCCTGACGATCCTGGCGGAAGTACAGGCAGTCTTTTCAAATAGAAATGGTGGCATGCTGAAAGACCGAGTAGGCAGTATTCACAGGAGAATGATAGAATGAGTGAATGATAGGATGATAGAATGGAATGAGGAAATGATAATATGATTAGATGATAAAATGGATTCATAGTAGAGACCATTCAAAGAAACGAAATCGAGCACTTTGCTAAACCCTAAACCCTAAACCCTAAACCCTAAACCCCAAACCCTGAACTTTGAACCCTCCCCATCCCCGCATTTACCTATCCGTCATCAATGACCTCAGCGGTGATCAGCGATTGCATCGCATCGCCTCTACGCTCTCCGAAGCGGGGTACGAAGTCCATGTTGTTGGACGGCTTTTGCCGGATTCTAAGGCGCTGGAAGCGCGGCCATATACCACGCATAGAATGCGGTTGATGTGGAAAAAAGGTAAACTTTTTTACCTCGAATACGCCATCCGCTTATTTCTTTTCCTACTTTTCCACAAAAAAGGCATCTATGCTGCGAATGATCTCGACACCTTGCTTCCCAATTTTTGGGTAGCTCGCCTCAAACGTTCGACGGTGGTATATGATTCCCATGAATACTTTACGGAGGTACCCGAATTGGTGCATCGACCACGAACCCGCGCCATCTGGGTGAGGTTAGAGCGTTGGCTTTTCCCCAAACTGAAACACGCTTATACCGTCAATGACTCCATTGCCAACATATATCAATCAACCTATGGAGTAAGGGTGAAGGTCGTACGTAACCTGCCGTTTCGAAAGCCTTTTCCTCCGCCATCCACTTCCTCCAACATTCTCATATATCAAGGTGCCCTGAACGTAGGTAGGGGGATTGATCTGATGATCGCAGCGATGGCCTATTTGCCCGAATACCAGCTATGGATTGTGGGCCGAGGGGATGTGGAGGTGGAATTGAAGGAGGAGGCGAAAGCAATTGGAGAAAGAGTTCAGTTCAAGGGATTTGTACCGTTTGAACGACTCCATGAGTTGACATGTCAGGCGACGCTTGGATTCAGCTTGGAAGAGGATTTGGGTAAAAATTACCACTATGCATCTCCCAATAAAGTCTACGACTATATTCAGGTAGGTGTACCTGTGCTTGTATCTGATCTGCCAGAGATGCGTGCAGTTGTAGAGAATCATGGAGTAGGGGAGGTGCTGAGCAATAAAGAGCGAACTCCTGAGCTATTGGCGACCAAAGTACGAGAGATCGTGGAGGACGAGCCATTATACCAAAGCTTTAAGGAAAATTGCCAAATAGCCGCAGCATCATTAAACTGGGAGGAAGAGAAAAAACGGCTGCTGGAAATCTATCAAGCTATTTAGAAGTACCAAAACGCAATCATCAAAGGATGCTTGAAGTATTTTTTACCAATATTTAACTAAGCAAAATAAACTAACACTGTTACTAATTTATTTTTCGGCGATTTCTACGAAATCAGCTGCCTTTTTGTCATTTTTGCGGCATGATAAAGATGCTAAAGGAGTGGCTAGATGAGCGGTTCTGGATTGGCGTGATTGCTGGTCTAATCGTAGGGGTAATATTGTTTGCTGTGATCTATATCGCAGTAGGGAAGGAGGCCTTCCAATGAGTCAGACGCTTACATACCTGATTGGCAAGCAGTTTTACCTTGGCTTGGTGGTGGGAATTATCCTTGCCATTTGGGGAGGCTCCAATTTCGCACGTTATGCCGTCCGTACGCCTGATATTCAATTGACAAACCTGAAGCTTCAGGGCCTGGATGGTCAAGAAATTTCTTTAGATAGTCTAAAAGGGACCCCTGTCATCCTCTATTTTTGGGCCACCTGGGCCAAAAAGCCTTTGGAGGGCCTTGCCGCCCTAGAGCGGGTAGAGTCTCAACTCACGGCCGAAGGCGTGAAAGTCATCGCCATCTCTGACGAAGGCATAGATTACCTTGAAGCTTTTGTTAATAAAAATGCGACTAATCTGCTGGTTGCCAAATCTTTAACGCCACTTGCAGCTCTTGGCCTCAAGGCATTGCCTACCAGCTACCTGTTGGACAAAGAGGGGAGGGTAGTGGCTGGCTATTTGGGGACCAAGGCTTGGGATGCGGATGGGCTGGTGGAGAAGGTGAGATTAGTGTTGGGGCATAAATAGAAAAACTAAAACCCATCCGTTTGCTCGTCCTCCAACGCATACGTAATCCGAATCTCCTCAAAAAAGCTTATTAATTCTTTGTATTGCGTTAGGCACAAACGCCCCAAAGTATGATGGGCAGAATCCCATCTATTCCTATTACACTCAAAGCAAATCTCTAGAAAAGCCTCAACCTTTCCCTCCTGATTTATCCAAATAATGGCATGGTGCGGATTATAACACATAGCTGCTACTACTTTATTATCTATCGATTCATAGCCTAGCAAGATTTTCTCTAATTGGATGATTTGGAGGCTATCTAGCGAAATGCTGTCAATCGCCATAGGTAGCGAAATTGAGCTGTCAAGTTCATTTTCCTCTACAAAACGGCGGATATACCTTTGGTAATACGTTTTTTTATTGAACCAAAATTTTCGTCTTTTTATAGTCACCTGCTTTTTCCCTCTCGTTAGGTGATCAAAAGAAATAACCACTATTTGGCTATTTGTGTGAAATAAGCCCTCTGTCAATTTAGCTAGAGAATCAGGAATTGGGCGGGTATGACAATTGACCCAGGAGGCCATTCCTTCATATGATTGAGCGCGCGCATTATCTATCATGAAAATGCTCAAGAGAAGAATAAGAATGGAGGTTTTCATAAGATTAGGGTTTAATGGCATAACGTAGCAGTGTAATAGAAAGAAGTTATTGACAACGGGAATGTAAATCACTTTGCCGAAATTGAGGCTTCAATATGCTTTAGAAATGATGTATAAGCAAAAACATGCCCTTACATGGATTACAGGCATTTTTATCCTGGCAACCTTCGGATGCAGCCCCAAGCAATTGCCGCTAAAAAACAAGCCTTATGAACTCGATGCTTATGATCGAGAAACGATAACCTTCTTTGGAGATAGTGTCCAGTATACCATTTTTTGCCCGATAGGGTCCTGTGAAATAGTGTATAAAGGGAAATATGAAGCAAAGAAAAAGACCCGATTTTTTACGATAAAAAAATATACTAGCAGTTTTTCAGGGATGTTTGAGGCAGAAAGGAAAATGAGGATCAGGATAAAATCTGAGCGGAAAATCTACCTTGACAAAGCTCGATTTGGCCTCTGGCCTACCTTCGATCAGATTCTGTATGAAAAATCCATTGCGAAAGCCGTTAAGCTCATCCGCCGATACAAGAAAGTAGAAAGCTTTTATGACGAAGTATCCTATCAGAAGCTCCAAATAGACACCGTTACCTTTCTCGATTTTTTTGTTCCAGCAGCTTTTGAAAAAATGATGGATAAGAACATCTATTATGCCGCGATTCTCCCACGTTTGGGGAGCCAGATTGACTCTACGTTTAACCTCAATCAAGACTTTTATGACCCTGAATTCCAAGCTGCGGCAAATGAGACATTTGATCGTCCATTAAACTTCAGCAATGCAGAAAACGTTCTGCGTTTTTCTGGGAAAACCCATTTTGAGACAGCCACGATGTATGCTCCTCCCAAAGACTTCGGCTATTTGCTCCAATCCTCAAGGCTATTTGACCTGAATGAAGATTCTTATGCGATGGTGGTAAAAGTGTCAAAATTAAGTAGTCAACATCAACTGGCCTTTACCTTTCAATACAATAAAAAGACGCTGAAGCTAGAGGACTATGGGGTGATTGGTTTAAGGGTATGTCCATGAAAAAATAATTTCAGTATGCTCATGCGAATGTTACTCCTCTTACTTTTTTACCTTTCCCTCCTCCATTCAGGATGCTGGATCATGCCAAGAGCAGAGGAAGAACCTTATGAAGGTGCCTATGTGTACATTTCTAATTCATTGATTCCAGGTGACCAATATGAAATCGATATTGACCATGGAAAGTTTACTCATAAAGGAACTATCAATGTCTTTTCATTCAAATTTGATTATAACTCTAATAGTTTTTTGCCTTTGTTAATCGCTCGATATCCTACTGAAAATGACAGCCTTTTCGTAAAGTGGACGGTGAATTCACATTCTACTAGCGAAAAGGTTAATATAAGCAATCATGGTTTAGTGATCTTAGGATATGATACCATATCGAACCAACACTACATCTCTAATGAACCTATTCTTATTTATTAGTTCTCATATCTCTACTTCTCCACTTCGCTTCGCGATCTTTACGGCCTTTGGCGGTAAGTAAACCCCCTCATTCTCAGTGTCTTGCATGATCACAGCTCCTGCACCGATGAGGGTCTTTTCGGCTATCGTGATGCTATCGCGAAGCGTCGCATTCACTCCCAGGAAGCTGTAAGCACCCACCCTCACAAAGCCCGAAATCACGACATGAGATGTGATAAAGCAGTGATCCGCTATTGTCACATCGTGGCCGATATGGTTGCCACTCCAGAGCGTGACATTATTGCCAATCTGGGCAAACGGCTGAATGGTATTGTCTTCGAGAATGAGGCAATTGTCACCAGCGGGATATTGGCTGAGGAAGGTACAACGTGTACTGATATAGGAGGCTAACTGATAGCCTTTTGCCTTGGCTTCGTGATATTTCTGGGCACGGAGGGCGTTCATGCCTGTGTAGCCAATGGCAACAAATAGGTGATGGGTGGCTGGAGGAAAGCGCGTTTCTAGCGTTTCAAATGAGAAAATGGGCAATCCTTCGAAGGTATCTTCTGTGAGGTAGGTTTGGTCAACCGTGAAGCCAATCACTTCGTATTCGCTGTCTGTCTGGAAGTAATAGGCAGCGAGTTTAGCTTGGCTTTGGTTTCCGAAGATGAGGAGTTTCATGGGTTAATAATGGAATAATTGATGTTTCTTCCACTATTGCGACGGGTTTAAACCCGTCGCAATAGTTTTCTATAAAAAATATTTTTTCGCCTCATTCCCCACGCAAAATAACAAATCCAATACACTCACCCCATGCACAAAATCCCCATGCAATTGCGGATAGACTGGATATTGCTCATATTCCATCCACTCGAGTGCGATACCTGCTGCCTCAAATTTCTCCACCGCCAAATAGCTTTTGGCAGCAGGGCCACTCAGGTAATGCGTCGCCCCCAAAGCTTGGCAAATCGCCAGTAATTTCTCCGTCTTATCCCCTCCAAAAGCAAATTCCCGCGACCATCTCAATGGCGTTTCGATAGCTAGCCGATCGCAGATGGCTTGGAGGAAGTAATGGTTGATGTCGCTGAGAAGGGGGGAAGGGGCATGATGATAGAGAGGAGATATCCAATCCATAACTTCCTCAAAATGAGGCGATTGGCGATAAACATGTCGTAGGGTATTTAGGTGTTTTTGGGGCCAATCAGCATTCGATACCTCCACCTCATTCACCTTCTGGGTGAATTTCCCTTTCACTTGCACAGGAATGGTCAGCCATTTCAATCCATCAGCCGTCTTGATCAAATTCCGATTCCGCCAATCTCGCCGTGTATACTGAGCCTCATCGTACAGCACCACCACATCCGCTCGATTGATCGCATCAAAATACCCCTTCCAGGGGATGTAGTTGGATTGGGTGATGAGGATGCGTTTTGTATGCATATCTTGCTGGAAAAACCATACTGTTATGTTACTTTTTTTAGAAAAAAGTAACCAAAATCCTTCGGCAAGCTCAGGACAAGAATCGAAACGGGCCAACCAATGCCAACCAATGCCAACCCTTCAATCCGTCCGCCCACGCCCGTTTCATCCCAGCCGCACTTATTTTTGGCCTGAAGTAATTTTCTCCTCCACGACAAATAGTGGTCTATCTTTACTCTGCTCAAAGATCTTCCCGATATACAGCCCTGCAATCCCAATACTCAATTGGATCACGCCCGTAGCAAAGAGAATCAGCACAAACAGACTCGGCCAGCCTGTGGCGTAGCCGTGGGTGAAGTAAGTGATGATCACATACAATCCCCCCAAAAAGGCGGCAAGCGACATCAAAATGCCCGAATACACTGACAACCGCAAAAGCTTGTCGGAGTGAGAAGTAAGGCCGCTAATGGCAATATCAAACATGCGCCGAAAGGTATAGGTAGACTTTCCGGCAAAGCGTTTTTGGTGTTGGACTTCAACGTAAGTGGGTTTTAGGGAAATCCATTTGAGGAGCTGTAGGTAAAGGCGGTCTTTGTCCTTGAGACGAAGGAATGCTGTTTGCACTTGTCTGGAAATCAAGACCATGCTCCCTAGGTCTAGATCAAATTTCTTGTCGGCCAATAAACGGAACATCCGATTGTACAACCATGCCGCCAGCCCCTTATGCCAGGCATGTTTTCTGCCTATGCGTTTGGTGAATACCGTCTGGTAGCCAGCCTGGAACTGTTCGTAGAGCGTTTGGATATGCTTTGGGGCATCCTGCAAGTCACAGTCCATGATGACAATGGCTTCGCCTGTGGCCTCCTGAAGGCCTGCCGTCACGGCATAGTGTTGCCCAAAATTACGGCTCAGCTTGATGCCCGTTACTTCGGGATGTATAGCACATTGTTCCACAATCTTTTTCCAAGAATCATCTTTGCTGCCATCTTCTACCAAGATGATTTCGAAATGGGGCGTGAGTTGCTGGAGTTGGGCCATGAGTTGGGAGACAAGTGTTTCCACGATGCTGGCCGCTTCGTAGACGGGGCTGATGACAGAAATGGCTAAGGGGGAAGGCATAAATGGAAAGATCGATTATTTAAAAAGGTCACTCATTTGATCATTTAGACCACTAATTATTGGTAAATTCTCTAATGGGTCTAATTTGTTGTGTTCAATATTTTTTATCAATTCAAGAATGCAGTAATTAACCCTTGATTGAATCATTAACCAATCATTTAGGGAAATGGCGTTAAATAAGTTTTGGTTCCTACCTTCATTCCACTGAGCCTGAAGAAGGATCATGGCATTAAAGAGTTCGAGATCACATTTTTGGAAAAAATTAATCAAATATTCTAAGGCTAGTCCAGTTTCGTTTCTTGAGATATGGGTATAAATCTGATTCCTAAAGCCTTCTGTCCATTCGTATATTTCTTTTGCTTTAAAGAAATAACCTCTATAGCTTTTATTTTGGTTTTTTGTGATTTGGACTTCCTGGTTAAAGAGAAATACATCTCTCCTTCTTTCTCCAAACCCCTCAACAATCTCTGGCATTGTTACCCTTAATACAACGGAAGTAAACCCCAGTCTCAAAGGAGTAATATGAAAAATCCAAGTTGAAAAATCGGATTCGTTAATAATTTGTTCTTGTGTGCTCAGGTTTTTGATAAACAGATGGTCTTTGAGTGAATTCTCCTCTAGGTTGACAACCATCAACTTATTTATTTCTATTTCACTTATTTTGGTATTAGGACCTAGGTTTTCTTTTTGAATTTGTTCAGCAAGGTCTTTCTTCCCAATCCTTATCATATATTCATGGTCTTCCCCAATTTCTAATAAATAAGGCAACTCAAACATCATAATGCCTGAAAATCCACCACCTTCTAAATCCAGAGCAATAATAATCGTTTCTTCATCCTTTATTAGCCCTGATTCAAGAAGGGTATTTTTTAAAAAAATTTCCTGTCCTGTTCCTTTACTAATTAACCTGTAAGCATATCGTTCCCCAGGTCGTTTTATTTCCACTTCATCCCAAGAGAGAATTTCATTTAAAACGTCTTGACCAGTTATAGTATTTAATACCTCAATATCACGTTCAAAACCACTTGGCATTACCCTTATTGTTAGCCATATTTTTTTCTCAAGTTTATCCATAATTTTTTGGCTCAATAATAATTGCCATCAAGGAGTATCCTCCCCAAATAGCACAATCCCGCTAATACGTGCAAGCCTAGCACCCCTAAAACGACTTTGTCTTTTGCCCGCCAAGTCTGCCACTTCATCCAATTAGCTGCGCTCACCAAGAACAGCAAATAATTGCTGATATACGCTTGCCAGGCAAAATTGCAGTCATACTCGCGGGGACCGGTCTCGGTCAGGAGGATGAAAATCAGCAGACTGACTGCCATCAAAGCCCAACTATAGCGAAGCCAGAGAGATTTGAAGGCTTGTTGAGGGTAGGCAAATAATAAGGAAAGCGGAAAGGCGATAGAAGCTAATAATGACCACAATAGGTTTGGGGAGTGGTGTTGCCAGACATGGAAAGGGGCAATGGTGATGCCCGAGGTGTCTGGGGCGACGGAGCTATAGGAGTTTTGTAGGTAAATAAACCAGAATTCGCCAAGGGTAAAGGCTGCGCCCAAGACCACAGGGATCAGGCTCCACCAGAAAGTTTTTTTTAGCCCAAACCTCGCCAACGAAAATAAGGGAAATACCACGCCAAAGCAGAAAAAAAAACTAGGCTTTACCAGGACCCCCAACACCGAAAAAAGACTCATCCATAAGGCGAGTTTCAGGCTAGGATTTTGTAAAAACCGCACTGATTGCCAGAAGAGAATCAGGACAAAGGGCATCAGGAAAATGAGCGTAGAATTGTGCCAAAGGGTAGGGGAGAACTGGCCAATGACAAAGTTTTTGGGGCCTGGAAGACAAGTAGCTGTAAGCAGTGTGAGGGTGAGTGGGAGTGTGAGCGGGGAGATAGTTTTGCGAGGGTTTTGGAATTTGATCAAAAAGGCTAAGCTGATTCGAAATTTTAGCCAAATACTCGCGCCCAGCACCAGAATACACGCCCCAATCAACATATAGGGATTGCTTTGAAAAAAGGCCAATGCCCAGACGGCCAGATAGAAAAGGAAATTGGCGAGGTAATGATCCCCTGCCAGCATCAGCTTGAGGTAATAGACATGATCTTGGATGTCTGTAGGGATTTTGAGGAGAAAGATGAGGAAGAAGAATCCCAAGGAAGTTGTCAAAACTGCCAAATCCAGGAAAAAAAGACCTCGGAGGTTTCTAAAACCTCCGAGGTCTCTCAATTTACTGGCTATACTACCCAACAATTTATTAATCAATAATCAGTCAATTTATAATTTCTACAACGTCCTCGCCTTAAACGTATCCCCTTGTGACAAATCCCCCGTCTCAAATCCCTTCTTGAACCACCGCATACGCTGAGCAGATGTGCCATGTGTAAATGATTCTGGCACAACATAGCCTTGCGCTCTGCGCTGCAAGCGATCGTCCCCAATGGCTTGGGCCGCATTTAGTGCTTCTTCGATATCTCCTCTTTCGAGGATATTCATCATGCTCTGGGCGTGGTGTGCCCATACGCCTGAAAGGAAGTCCGCCTGAAGCTCCAAACGGACAGACAATTGGTTGTTTTCTGCTTTGCTGAGTCGGCGACGCTGCGAATGAACTTGGTCAGTAATGCCAAGCAGATTCTGAACGTGGTGCGCCACTTCGTGTGCTACAACGTAAGCCATGGCGAAGTCTCCTTTGGCGCCGAAGCGGTTTTGCAACTCATCGTAGAACGTCAGGTCTATGTAGAGCTTATTGTCTCCGGGGCAATAAAAAGGCCCCGTTGCTGAGCTGGCGAAGCCACAGGCAGAGCGCACTTGCCCTCTAAAAAGCACCAAGACAGGTTCTTGGTAGCGCCTGCCCAACTGCTCTTGAAATAGTTTGTGCCAAACGTCTTCGGTGTATTTTAATGTCACAGATACAAACTGTGCTAGCTCATCATTCTGGGTATCAGTCACATAGGGGCTATTGCTTTGTTCTGTAGCGACAGCACCACCGCCTCCGCCGACTTGATCTAGCAAGGCCATAGGATTTTGGCCGAGAGCCAGGGCAATAAGGACAATGATGATGGTTCCAATTCCGAGGCCTCCACCTACTCTTCGCGTGTTTCTTCTTCTATTTCCACCACCTCCGCCACCGCGGCGGTCTTCAATATTAGAACTGCCTTGTCTTCCTTTCCAGCGCATAATGGTTTGGTTTGTAGTTAAGTTATTGGTGTAAATCAATCAATTTATCGGCTCTTATTCAATTCTTTTGACGATTTACATACCATTTGTCACACCTATTCCTTAGTTTTCGGCAAAATTTATAGAAAATAACCAATGAGCATTCGAATATTAGAACCCCAACCTCTCTGGAATCACTTCGCAGATCTGAATGAAGTCCCACGTCCTTCAAAAAAGGAAGAGCGTGTCATCGCCTTTATGAAGAAGTTTGGTGAGACCTTGGGACTCGAAACCATGGAAGATCACATCGGCAATGTGATCATTCGTAAACCTGCCAGCGAAGGCATGGAGGACCGCCAGACGGTCGTTTTGCAAAGCCATTTAGATATGGTTCACCAAAAAAATGCCGATACGGATTTTGATTTCGATACCCAAGGGATTCAAATGCATATAGATCCCGAAGACGGGGATTGGGTACGGGCAAAAGGGACGACCTTGGGCGCTGATAATGGGATTGGGGTGGCTGCCATCATGGCATTACTTTCCTCCGAAGACATTATTCACCCTCCCTTGGAAGCCTTATTTACCATCGATGAAGAAACGGGGATGACTGGGGCACTGGAGCTGAAAGGCGGTTTGCTTCATGGAGATATTATGCTCAACCTCGATACCGAGGACGACGATGAACTGACGATTGGGTGTGCAGGCGGGATTGACGTTACGGCAAAGGGTGATTATACTACCACCTCTGCTACAAGGGGTGATGTCGGGTACAAAATTACGGTCAAAGGCTTAACAGGAGGCCATTCCGGAATGGATATTCATCTGGGGCGAGGCAATGCCAATAAGCTGATGAATCGTTTGTTGCTTGGCGCTGGCACAGCCAAGGTCCATGAGATTGATGGAGGCGGCTTGAGGAATGCGATTCCTCGTGAATCCGTAGCTATAGTTGCCATAAATCGACCCGACCAGGTAGCTTTCGAAGCGTATATCAAAGAACAAACAGCCATATTCCAAAGTGAATATTCCTTTACTGATCCTGACCTTGAAGTAGTGTTGGAAGAAATAAATGCCCCGGCAAATGTCTTGGATGCTGATTTTCAGGGAAAATTCCTTCGTGCTGTTTACGCTTGCCTTAACGGTATCTACCGCATGAGTCCAGCCATTGAAGGGCTTGTTCAAACCTCAAACAACCTCGCTCGTGTACTTGTTAAGGAGGGAAAATATGAAGTCATGTGCCTGACGCGTAGTTCGGTAGATACAGAAAAAATGGACCTCGCGGCGGGCCTCAAAGCGACTTTTGAGTTGACGGGTGCGTCTGTTTCTTTTGGTGGTAACTATCCTGGCTGGACGCCGCGTCCTGATGCAGGTATCGTAAAGCTCATGAGCAATTTGTATCAAGAGCTATTTGAAGAAGGTGCTAATGTCAATGCTTGCCATGCGGGTCTCGAATGTGGCATTTTGGGCACCAATTACCCAGACATGGAGATGATCTCTTTTGGTCCCAATATTCGCGGCGCACATTCCCCTGACGAAAAAGTACAAATCAGTTCCGTCCAGAAGTTTTGGGCCTTCTTGCTGGAAACGCTGAAGCGGATTCCGGTGAAAGGGTAGGGCTTTGAGTTATACAGAGACCTCGGAGGATTTTTGCCATTATGGCTATTTAATCCTCCGAGGTCTTTTGCATTTAATAATACGACCCTGTCACCAAAATTTTCCCCAAATACACGACGCCTGCTATCACATGCAGCGAGAAAACAGCTAGACAGACCTTGACCCGCCAACCAATAACCTTGTTGAGTGGATCGCCTTGTAACATAGGAATTAACTTCAGCAAGTCACGCACAGTCACCATAAACAGCATAAAGCTACACACTACCGCCTGCCATGCAAAATTGCCGTGTAAGGCGCGGTCCCCTGTTTCTGCTACCAAGATAAAGATCACCATGGCGACTAAAAACAGCACCCAGGCGTAGGTCAATGCACTTGTTTTTTGGATAAATTGAGGGAAGCAAATGAGGAAGGTCAAGGGGAACAATAGGGAGCTAATCAGCGACCAGATATAATTGGAGGTGGAAGCCCCCCAGACGAGAAAAGGGGCGATCTGTACCCCCGATGCCTCCGTGGCCACCGCATCGGGTAGGCTAGGGCTAAGGCGGAAGATCAGGTAGTATTGTCCCGCCAATACAATTCCCCCAATCACAACAGGCAACATCGCCCACCAAAAAGACCTTTTTACCCCAAACCTCATCAGAACAAATAAGGGGAACACTGGCGCAAAACAGAAGAAAAAACTGGGTTTGATGAGGATACTCAATACAGCAAGTCCTGTCAATATCCAGGCTTCTCTTCGATTGGGTTCTCCTATAGCGAAAAACTGATAGGATCGGGTAAAAAGAATAATCGCTACGGGCATCAATAAAATGGTCGTTGAATTATGCCACACGTTGGGATTGATCTGTCCAAGAAAATAATGATCTGGCCCCGGGAGATTAGAGGCAAATACCAGTAAAAATGCTCCGATTATCGCAAATAGGGTATATTGAGAGCCAGGATGAAGCGGCCATTCAAAGTAATGAACCGCAGCGCGGTATTTGGCCACCATCGCAAAAGAAACCACGATAATCGAAGCGGCACCCAAAGCATAAAAATTATTTTGCCCTAATCCCACCAGATAGATCAATAGGTAATAGATAAAATTGGCCCGAATCAACCGCCCTTCCAGCATCTCCTGAAGCTGATAGATATGACCTTGAAGGTCTGTCCAGATTCCTTTATAAAATATCAGGCTATAAAATCCCAAGGAGATTACCAGCACCAGCAGTTGGAATAGCATTTGCCATCTGCGTTTCTTGCCAAGAAGTGTTGGGTTAAGCATCTCCACGCTAAGAATTTCACCATATAAGGCATATAAGAACATATAAGTTTCTCTTTCTTCTATGACCTTATATGTCTTATATGGTTGTTAAATTGGTTTTGGCAAATATCCCTATAATTTGGTTAATTGTAAGGGTAAAATGAACTATGAAGCGGGCGATGCATTATACTATTGATGGACAAGCAGTTCATTATGAACTGGAAGGGGAAAGCATAACGGGCGATGACCATATTTTGCTAAAACAGGATGATGACTTGACTGCCCAGGCAGCTTGGCACCAGGCAGGATATACCCTTGCACCCTTTCTTGAACTGGCGCAATTTCATGCGTTGAATCGAGGCATTGAAAGCTTGATTTATCAGCTCATGGAGGAAGAAACGGGCAAGGCCATCACACCATTTCCCCTCTATACCTATCACCAACAAGTTGATGATGACCTCCACGCGGCGTTGATCAGCCGTATTCGTGGATGCTTTAAAGCGGATCTGCTACCAATTCCTCGTCAAGTCATCGAAGATCGTATCGGCCAAATATGTGGCATTTCCCTTACCCTGAGTAATCCTGCCCTGAACGGCGATGCCTACTTTTGCCTCCGCATCGTGCGCCCTGGCGTCAAAGCCGACAATAATCCTCCTCACAGAGATGTGTACCTCGATCACCTTCGTAATGGAATCAATATCTATGCACCACTAGCGGGCAGCAATGCGCTTTCTTCCTTGCCGATCATGCCAGGCAGTCACCTCCTGAGTGAAGCCGAAATCGCACGGACAGACTCAGGTGCGAAGATAAATGGCTCTCCATTTACAGTGCCTTGTATTACTGCTGTAAAAGAGGACTTGGCCCTTATCCGCCCCAATCCCCACATCAATGAAATCATGGTATTTTCGCCATATCTCGTCCATGGAGGAGCCATAAACATGAATGAAGATATCACACGAGTTTCCCTGGAAATGCGTTTTTTTAGAAAATGAGCAAACTGCTGACAACATATACCAATGAGCATTCCCGCTTCATGGTCGTAAATGGGGCCTTGCTCCATTATCGTGATGAAGGAGAGGGGGAGCCATTGTTGTTGTTGCACGGCGCATTTTCTTCTCTACATACATTTGATGGGTGGGTAGATAAACTCAAAGATAAATACCGCATCTTGCGGCTGGACTTACCTGGATTTGGGCTTTCCGACGTGCCCTTGAATCATTCCTTTACGATTCGCACCTATATCCAAATTATCAGTGTTTTTTTAGATCGATTAGACATAGAAACATGCCATGTGGCAGGCAGTTCTTTGGGGGGATGGTTGGCGTGGGAATTTGCGCTAAAGTATAAAGCGCACGTCAATCGGCTTATTCTGATAGATGCGGCAGGTTTTCTGGACGACCAAAGCATTCCGCTTCCCTTCAAAATGGCTCGTGTGCCATTTGTCAATCGGGTCCTGCGCTTCGCAGTCCAGCCTTCAGTCTTTGAACTGTTTCTCCGTCAAATTTATGGAGACCCTAAAAAGTTGACGAAAGCGGTCATTGACCGTTATTACCAACTGTTCTCCCAAGAAGGAAAGCCTGAGGCATTCCTATCCATGGCCAATGCCCGCTACAAGGACAATACCCTACACCTACGCGAATTGCCCCATGAGACCCTCGTCATGTGGGGGCGAAAAGATACTTGGCTACCCATTGAGAATGCCTATAAATTTCAGCAGCGAATTCCCGATGCCGAACTCATTATTTATGAAGAGCTTGGGCATATCCCCATGGAAGAGGATCCTCATGAAACAGCCTTAGACCTGTGGGCATTTTTATCACGACCCGTTTATGCAGTTAAAAAATAAGCATATTATCGTAACTTTCTGCCTGATTAGTATACTCCTCTTAGGGTGTTCGGAGCGGATGAGCAGTATTTCAAAAGGCCGTTGGGTCAAAACACAGCTTTATTTTGGGATGTCGATTCCTGGTGGGGGCAAGGTAGAAGAAGCGGATTGGCAGGCCTTTTTGGATAAAACTGTCAGTCCACTCTTTAAGGAAGGTTTTACCGTTTTTGAGGCGTATGGGCTCTGGCAAGGGGAAGATGGAGCACCCGTGAGAGAGCTAAGTAGGGTAATCGCTCTGGTATATGTACATAATAAAGAGACCTCCCAAAATATTGAAGCTATCATGAGCGCTTATTGTGACCTGTTCCAACAGGAAGCGGTCTTAAGAATCGACCACAAAATCCGACTTGAATTTTATTCCAATTAATCCAATAAATTTTTCCATACATAATTTCTGCCATGATTTCCACTCCAAAACCAATTGCCATACAAGACAGGCTTGCGCTCCTGAGAAATAAGATGAGCGCCCATGGACTCACTGCCTATATCGTTCCTGGAACTGATCCCCACCAGAGTGAATATATTGCTCCCCACTGGAAAGGCCGTGATTGGATTTCTGGGTTTGATGGATCTGCTGGTACGGTGGTTGTAACCCTAGATCTTGCTGGTCTTTGGACAGATTCACGCTACTTTCTTCAGGCTGAAAATCAGCTGGCAGGCACCACGGTAGACCTGCAAAAACAAGTGAATCAAGGCGCCCCAGAATATATAGACTGGTTGTCTGATACCCTTGGGGAAGGTGACAAAGTAGGGGTAGATGGAAAACTGTTTTCTGTAGCTAGTGTCAAGCGAATGAAAAAGGCGTTTGGTGAAAAAAACATTGAATTAGAAACGGTAGGGGATCTTTTTGGGGAAATTTGGGCAAATCGGCCCTTTATTCCTGGAAATGAGATTTATGAACATCCTCTGGAATATGCGGGCAAGAGCCGAGCAGAAAAACTGACATTGATCAGAGATGAGATGACCGAAAAAGGGACAGATTTCCACCTCCTCACCGCACTAGATGATATTGCATGGACCTTTAACCTTCGTGGAAGTGATGTAGACTACAACCCTGTAGCGATTTGTTATGCATTGATAGGTAAAGACACAGTTTCCCTGTTTATTGACAATGCGAAGGTGCCTGCTGATTTTGAAGAAACGCTAAAATCTGATGGGATCACTTTACGTCCCTATGAAGCGATCGACGATGCTTTACAGGCTTTGCCTCACGATGCAAGCATCCTCATAGATCCCCACAAAACCAGCCAATGGCTGTTTGAATCCATACCTTCGGAATGTACCCAAGTAAATAGTGCGACAATTCCCATGGGGCTTAAAGCCCTCAAAAACGAAACGGAGATTAGACATACCCGCCAGACCATGGTAAAGGATGGTGTAGCGATGGTAAAGTTTTTAAAGTGGATTGAAGAAAATGTAGGCAAAAACGAAGTTTCTGAAGTATCCGCCGCTGAGCAGTTATATCAATTCCGAGCAGAGCAAGACCATTTTGTAGGAGAGAGCTTTAGCACGATTGCAGGCTATAGAGGCCATGGAGCTATTATTCACTACCGTGCTACAGAAGCGACAGATGTTCCCTTAAAGCCCGAGGGGCTGTTTTTGGTGGACTCTGGCGGCCAATACTTGGACGGTACCACAGACATTACCCGGACCATTACGCTTGGGAGCCCTTCTAAAGAGGAGATCACAGATTTCACTCTTGTCTTGAAAGGGCACATAGCCCTGAACAGAGCAGTATTCCCCGCTGGCACCTCTGGTGGCCAGCTAGACATCTTGGCGCGAAACGCTATGTGGATGGAAGGCATCAATTATGGCCACGGAACGGGCCATGGGGTTGGGTTCTTCTTGAATGTCCACGAGCCGCCGCAGCGGATTGGTCAAGGGCAGTCTTCTGCCCTCAATACCCCCCTAGAAGTGGGCATGATCACTTCCAATGAGCCAGGCATCTACCGCACCGATAAGCACGGTATCCGCATTGAAAACCTCATTTTGACTATTCCTCATGAGGAAAATGACTTTGGTACCTTCCTCAAGTTTGAAAACCTGACTTGGTGTCATATCGATACCCGACTCATCGATGTGGATATGCTCACCAAAGACGAACGCAAGTGGTTTAATGCCTACCACGAGACCGTCTTTGAGAAGCTTTCTCCATACTTGGATGAAGAGACGCGCCTGTGGTTGCGGAGTAAAACCGCTGCGATATAATTTTTTTTACCATTAGGAATAAAGCATTACCTCTATAACCTGGGGTAAGTGTAAGATGCCGACCCCATCAAGATGTGGTCGGCACCAGCTCATATACAGAGTTTATTTGTAGTGAAGGACAAACACTAAAACAAATAAACTTAATTATGCAATCATTACCTCAAACCCCAGAACTTGAAATTGTAGTCAAAGATTCTAGATTTAGAACAAATGGCATTTTCCGCGAAGGTCAAAAGTTCAACCTATTTGATTTCAACAAACACAAATCCCTTGACTTGCGGGTTAATCTAAAAAAATCATCCCGAGGCCTTCGCTTAAAAACTAATTTGACAACGGAACGAGACGAGAGAGGGCCAGGAGGTTTTTTTAAAAGCGGGAATCCCTTTGCCTTTGAGACCCAAAATTTAATTACTGGGGTTGCCTTTAGCCTGTCAGGTTCTTTTTCCAGTTTCTTCTCAGTTATGTACCAGGCTGAGAAGCTTCATGGTGGGCATACAAAATGGTGCTTCAATGGAGAATTTTGTGGTACACGCGGCGACTATAACCCAATAGTAAGTCTTACCATTTTGATCGTGCCTATGAGCAGGAGAGATGCCGGAAAGACTGTAAGTGAAATTCAAGCTAAAAGAGAGGCAGAACTTGAACCACATAAAAAGGAAATCCAACGCATCCAGGCTGATTTAGCGCACGAAAGAAAGGTTAGAGAAGAAATAAAGAAAAACCTAGAAGTCAAACGATTATTTGAAACTATCAGGCAGAGTATAAGGCCCGACTTGCGTGCTAAAATTAAAAACATTGCCAATCAAAACTTTGATTCAGTACTTCAGAAATCCAATGTATATATAGCCCAGGCATCTACTGAATTAGCACTTGCTTACAATAGATTAGAAAACAAAGTTTTTGATTTGGAAAATGAAACCCTAACGGCGGAGGAAATCAAAAAAAAGGCGAAAGACCAATTTGACAAACATAGTGCGCCAATCATAAAATTCATGAAGGATTTTGATAAAATGAGGCAAGATAATGAAATCACAAGGCTCATCCATGATCTAGGCCAATTAGCCCAACAACAAGAAAAAGGAGATGATGTTGAAAAAATGATTAAAGAGCTTTCTGGCAAAATGTTTGCCCTTTCTGCTGAAAGACTTTTGGATTTGGCCAAGTCTTTTAGTGTTCAGGTAGGACCTGAAGCGGTGGGTGGTGTAGGAGGAAATTGGGGTGTCGGTTTTGCTTTTTCTCCAAAAATAGACATTGTAGAAGAAGTAAAAAAAAGTAAAAACATCGAAGACCTACAGAAAACATTTGCCAATACAGAAATTGACTTTAAAGGGCTTGTCGGTGGCAATGTCGTTGCAGGAATTTCACTGGGTGTTTCAGCAGCAATCAACATCGGTATTTGGAAATCAGATATAGATAAATTGGATGGCATGAGTTGGGCTGTAAGTGTTGAAATACCTGTAGGAGGACCTGTCGGCATTGGAATTAGTATGGTTTTCGGTTTCGATCCTGTCGAATATCAAGGCCTTGTACTTTCTGTCGGCGCCGGTGTAGGCACCAGTATAGCCACATTATCTGCAGGGTATACGCATAGTTTTTAAGGGTAAAAATTCTTTTGCCGAAGCTGGCGGCAACTGTTGCTTAGCAGCAGTTGCCGCTTTTCTGTTAAATATTGTGCGAATCCAATTTGGACTAATGTACTACGGTGCTATATTTAGCTGCAGAGTTGAATATATCCGCCAATACATAAGCTTATGACCACCCGCACCGCTTACTACGTCCAGCCCAAAGCTGGCTCCCTCAAAAACCTGAAACAGGTTCAGGAAACACTAAATCCACCAGCTACAGGCGAGGTCCAGGTCGCAGTAAAGACCATCGGGCTCAATTTTGCTGATATTTTTGCGGTACTAGGATTGTATAGTGCTACGCCTAAAGGTGCTTTTGTGCCCGGGTTGGAATACGCAGGAGAGATCATTGGGGTAGGGGAGGGCGTTGGAAATTTGACGGTAGGGCAAAAGGTGATGGGAGTCACCCGCTTTGGCGGGTATGCTACCCACCTCAATATCGATGCGCGCTATGCGATCCCATTACCAGAAAACTGGTCATTTGAAGAAGGCGCTGCCTTTCTTGTCCAGGGGCTGACAGCTTATTACGCGCTATTTGAATTGGGGAATCTGAAGGCAGGGCAGCGAGTGCTCATCCATAGCGCCGCAGGCGGTGTGGGCATTCTCGCCAACCGCATGGCCAAGGCTGCGGGGGCCATCACCATCGGAACCGTTGGTCGTGAATCAAAGGTCCCTTTTCTCAACGATGAAGGGGTTGATCATCAGATTGTTAGGGGGAAGGACTTTGAACAAAAACTTCAAGAGAGTTTAGGAGGTCAACCTTTGGAGTTGATCTTAGACTGTATCGGTGGAAAAATCTTCAAAATAGGATTTAAAACCTTGGCGCCCATGGGGCGTGTAGTGGTATTTGGATCAGCACATTATGCCCGCCCAGGCGATCGCCCAAATTACTTCCACCTCATATGGAAGTACCTTCGCCGCCCCAAAATTGACCCCCAGCAATTACCCCAAATCAACAAATCTCTCCTTGGATTTAACCTGATCTACCTCTATGAGCAAGCCGATCTGATGCATGACTTGATTGGAAAAATCTACGCCCTCAATATCGCTGCACCGCATATTGGTCACACCTTTGCATTTGATGAATTGCCTGATGCATTAAGGCTGTTTTTGACAGGGAAAACGATGGGAAAGGTGATAGTGAAGGTATGAGAAAATTTTGTGGTATTATATTTCTGGCTATTATAATCGGATTTTCCGCTTGTAAACAAGAACCCCAAAAACCTAAACGCCTATCAAAAGCAGAGCGAAAAAGAATTATTTCTTTTCTCAACACCTTGAATGATGAGGCTTTTGACAAAAGTGAACCTGTGGCTGTCCCCAGTGGCCTTCCCGTAGGAGGGAATATCCATTGACGCTTATTATTTTTTTTGCGACAACCATTCCCCTACATCCAGGTAGTCTAACCCATTCTTCCACACAGCACTGTTTTTTTCCCTTTCTAAACTCACAACCAGTTTATTGAATAGCTGCTCATGATGAGAAATAGGCGTGGTGCAAATTTTGGAAAAAAAGCGAAGGAGGCATTGCTCAAAGCTATCCAGCGGCCCGATTTTTCGCTTGAAACGTCGGGTCGCATCGAGGGCATACCGAAGGTATAGGAGATTGCCCAATTCATAATGGATAAACAAATGCAGCAAGCGTGCAAATACCTGAATATCTCTCCGCAGCTCACCATATGACTGGTTGATCAACTCATTTACCCAATGGAGGGCTTCTTTATATTGTCCCAACATAAAATGGCAATAGGCAAACTGAAACCGGAACAACATATGATATTCGAGGGAGGCGTCTACAGCATTGCCTTGCCATAGGGTTTGAATCTCTGGGATCAAATCGATCCCTTTTTGATAGGCTCGCTGATCCCGATAAAGCTCCAGTTCTACATTATAGGTTTTCAATAAAGCCTTGTGAATGAGGGGACTCATTTTTAGCTTATAGGTTTCTGGGATACGCTTTATTTTAGCTAAAATTTTTGGGATTTCATCATGCCCATTCATGTGTAGGTGGGCGCCTATTTTATTATTTAAGACAATAATATAGGCTTGCGGATCTTCAGCAATTCTGTCAGGATGAGCTTCTAGCGATTCGATCACTTTGTCCAAGTGAACCATCCCTTTTTTCCCATCCCCTTCAGCCATAATGGCATGTACATACCGAATATGTTGGCGGAGAATATGCGCTTTTAGACTTAGGTCATGATCTGCTACTTGCATGAGAGGATGAGCGATAAGACTCTGACGACCAGATACTTGTTCTCCTCCTACTTGCGGAATCCAATCAAATAAATTAGCGGTTACATCCCACAATTGATGGAGGTGTTGAACCTGTGTTAAAGCTTCCGTTTCCTGCTGATGAAGCTCATTAAGTACCTTCCTGGCCTGCAAGGTAGAGGTGCCACGAAGGGCAATCTGCCGTTTTAGGGCGATGATTTCGAGTAGGGCGAGGTGTTTTTCATACTGGATAGCTAGTTTTTCTGCTTTCTTAATTCGCTCTTGGCAAATGGGGTAACATTCCCTTTGCAACATGATATGGGCATCGATCAGCAAATGCTTGATCTGGATATCAGGACTGGCTTCTGCATGAAAATTTCGAAGGCTTTTGAGAATTAATCCCCTTAAATAGTGCTTTACTACATGCAATTGGCGAATAAAACGCTCCCCCACAAACTGTTTCTTTACTGTATCCTCTTCGTATTGATCTTGCTTTTCGATAAACGCAAACAATTTTAAGTAGTTTTTAGCCTTGCCTTGCATGCCCGCAAACAGCCTGAAATATCGCTTTTCAGAGCGGTTGAGTGATTTGATTAATAAAAAAAGGGAATCTGGTTTGGCCATTAGAATACTACGTTTTTACACAAAAAATGCTATGAAAAGCTATTAATAGATTCAATATTAGCTATTTTCTATTAATAAGACCTTTACAAAATAAGGAATTGTTCTATTTTTTTTAGCATTCAAGCCCGTATTTTTGGAATAAATCAATTTCTTATCACTATTTAAACACCTTATTATTATGTCAAATGCAATCAACTGGTTCGAGATCCCTGCTACTAACTTTGAAGCAGCCGTAGATTTTTATGGAAAAGTCCTTGATGGAGAAATTCTCACACAGGATATGATGGGGATGCAAATGGGTTTTTTGCCCGCAGGGGAAGGAAATGTAGGAGGCGCTGTCGTAGCAGGCGAAGGATATAAGCCTTCTACCGAAGGTGCCTTGGTATACCTGAATGGCGGTGATGACCTGAATGTTCCTCTCAGTAGGGTAGAAGCTGCGGGCGGAAAAGTCCTGATGCCTAAAACCAAAATTTCAGACGAAATCGGCCACATGGCTATCTTCCTGGACAATGAAGGAAACCGCCTTGCTTTTCATTCTCAAGGATAATCTATTTTCATTGTATATTGTAGGGCTAGTCATGACTAGCCCTACAATTCAACTCATTTATTATGCCGTATTTTACCCAAGATTTCATTCTTTTCTTTCGAGAATTGGTCCTCAATAACCAACGTGAGTGGTTTCATGCGAACAAAAAAACCTATGAAAAGGAAGTCAAAGAACCTTTTAGAACATTTGTACAGGATCTGATAGACCGTGTGTCTGAGATAGACCCTGACATCCAAATCGATCCCAAAGACGCCATTTTTCGCATTAACCGCGATATTCGCTTCTCCAAAGACAAGCGACCTTATAAGGAGTATGTCTCTGCGGTTATTTCTCCAGAGGGGAAAAAGGATAAAACAAACCCTGGGTTGTATATAGAGCTTACGCCCGAGCGGGTGCGCGTATATGGCGGGGTATATGTCCTGGACAAGGAGCAGTTGATCAATGTACGGAGTACCATTGCCAGTAACCTGGAGACCTTTCAGGCGATCTTGGATGATAAGAAATTCAAGAATCGCTATGAGACGATTCGTGGAGAGCAGCATAAACGCATTCCAAAAGAATTTCAGGAAGCGCATAAAAGCCAGCCCCTTATCGCGAATAAGCAGTTCTATTATTACACGGATTTGCCGATTGAGTCTATCCTTGAGGATAATTTTATGGATGAGGTAATGGCGTGTTATATGGATGGGATTCCGATGCGAGATTTTTTGGCGGGAGCGCTGTAGTATTGTGTGTAAAAGTTTTTGGTTCTCTGACAATTTTAGCGGAGCTTCCACTTTGGCATTGAAACATCTCCTGAACCCCGCAAGCCCCGTCCTCTTCAAAGAGGACTTCCCACAAGCCTTGGATGGCGCGAAAACCTCTTTGAAGAGGTTGCGGCCTGTGCGAGCGGAGATGTGTTTGTAAGAAGCGACAAGCTTCCCACGGAGTTTGTCAAAGAACCTAGTTTTTTTACCTTTTCATTACTTTTCATTACAACAGAGTTGTCATTTCGACCAACGGGAGAAATCTAAAAAACTGTATCAGAAGCCAAAAAAGTATCTTCAAAAAATACTTCTCCATTTTTACCCTTTAGCTGCACCTCCTTTACCTCGCCCATTCCACTAAATCGAATCCTTACGCCCACAACCTTGCCAGCTCCTTTGGTATAGGATTGGGAGAGTGCGAGTTGATCATTGAGAAACACTAAGGCGCTAAGGTCTTTTAAACTCAATCGAATAGTTTGCCAATCATCAAAATTGGCCCCAAATCGCGAAAGATCTTTTTTATCGCTCGTCAGGTAGACCTCACTAAACATGCACCTTATGTCACCTGTGCACCCTGGAATAGACAGCGGGACAATAAAAAGGCCCTGGGAGCAGATCAAGTGTACTTCCGTTTTTTGGCAAGGGTGACGGCCACTTTTAAAGGTATTTTTAAGGGTGACCAAAAGCTCCGCATGATCGCTGCTGATTTCTCCAAAATCCTTGATATAGGCATAAGTTAGGTCATGCGCTTCTGGATTTTGCTCAATATCAGCGATTACAGCTGATGAGATGCCGAGCTTATTTGCCCTAACTAATTCATTTTCATACAGATACCTTGGGGGAGAAGTGGAATTGATCGTGGCCATCCATCCATCAGTAGGAATGTATAAGTCATGCTCAGCTAGAATGTGGTTGTCCACCACCAATTTTGCCCGATAATACCCTGGATAGTAGTAAATAGAGCTTGCTTCATGCCCATCGGGATCCACGTCAAATCGCCTTTTGGGGTCCCAACTTTGTTGGATTTGGTACTGCTTGCCTTTAAAGGTCCCAACATCATAATGGAACACAACCGTGTTGGGCAAGCCTGTAGTTACAGGCTGACTATAGAAGGTGGCTTCTGAACTAGCTGCCTGCAGCGCCAGTGAGTTGTCGGGACTGCTCATGGCCAGGACAAAGGCAATGGAGGATACTAACAACAAACTGCCTATCAGGGTGAAGATCAATTTGGGGGATTTTCCTATGAAAGTCCTTTGGACTTCAGGAGCAGGTGCTGGCGATTCAGTGCTCATTTTTTCACCTGCTACAAAATTTCTCCAGTTTTCATACCCCAAAAACTGAGCAAGGGCATCCAATGTCGTGGGATTGGGAGATGACTGGTATTGTACCCTTCCCCATACGCGCTTGAGGGTTGTATGACTAAGCTGGATGCCTGTTTCTTCCATCATAGCTTCTGATAGCGTCATAAAATCCTTTGTAGACCAGTCGGCAGAAGGGCCCCAACCCAGTTTGTCTTCTATTTTCTGCAAGCAAATGGCTAGCATTTTCTCATTTGACTTTTGCTCCATAATATGCTTGTTATCAGCTGGTTAAGGGTTTTGAACAAATTTGAACAAGGATGAATCAGCATGAACAGGTTCTTTGGGAAAAGGGTGTTTTCTTGTCCACGCATTCACTTATCACCCTTAAATATACAAAGATGAAACAACTATTTTTTGGCGTTTATTTTTTCTTGGGAACCTTCTTCTGGCTTTCTGCGCAAGTTACTCAAGTGGCATTTGATGATAAGGCCTGGACATATAGCGATGGGGCGGAGTATGCGATTACAGATTATATGGGAAAGGAAGCACTGCACCTCAAAAAGGGAAACTTAGTATTACAAGAAGTCGATTTCCAAAATGGAATCATAGAAATGGATATTTGCTTTTCCAGTGATCGAGGCTTTCCGGGGCTTTATTTTCGAATAGAGAACTCAGAGTCTTCTTTTAACGCCGAAGAATTTTACCTTCGCCCACATCAATCTGGAAACGTTGACGCTTTTCAATACTCCCCTGTTTTTAATGGTCTATCAGCTTGGCAATTGTACCACGGGCCAGGGTATGGTCAGGCCATTAATTTTCCGTTTAACGCTTGGTTTCACCTCAAATTCGTCATTAATGACACGCAGGGAGAGATTTATTTTAATGGGGAGTCAAAGCCTTCCTTTTTTATCCCAGAACTAAAACGAGGTATTACCCGAGGAAGTATCGGCCTTAGGGCAGCATTATCCGAAGTCTATTTTGCCGATTTTTCCTATGAAAAATCGGAGCACCCAACGCTTCTTTCGGCTGCAGTCGAACCCGAAAAAATGCCGGAGAATGGAGTAGGGGAGTGGGCTGTTGCTGGTCCTTATGTAGAATCTACATTCGGCAATGAGCTACCCTCTCTCACTCCTTCTTGGAAGCAAGTTCCTACGGAGGCATCTGGTTTATTGAATATTGCCAAATATGTGGCAAAAAAGGATTCCTTTGCCACATCACTGGTCAAATTGACCATAGACTCGGACGAGAAGCAATTAAAGGCCATTCACCTTGGCTACAGCGACCGAGTGAAAGTATACTGCAATGGCCAAATGCTTTATGGCGGACAAAATGAGTTTAGGTCAAGGGATTATCGCTATTTGGGGACAATAGGCTTTTTTGACACAGTCGTATTGCCTTTGAAGAAAGGAAAAAATGAATTGGTCATCGCGGTGTCTGAAAATTTTGGGGGATGGGGCATCAAGGCTGCATTTGAAAATATGGAAGGGATCGAAATTATAGAATGATTCATTAAGTGATTATTGCTTGAAGAGATTTAAGAAGGGTTGAAAATAGTTGGCCACTCGTCAACTGTTTCACTTGTGGCATCTCCGTATGGATTTCATGCGGAGATTCACAAGTTTCTAATTTTTCTTTCGCAAAGCCTCTAGAAAAATTAGAATGAAGGCTGTCTACCTTTGATTCGCTACCAAATAAGTATTACTTTTCTGGCTATGTTGAATCGAATTTTGACTCTCCTTAGCTTATTGCTGTTTCCACTTCTTTCTTTTTCCCAAGTGCCAAAACTGTTACTAAAGACAGGAGTCGTAACTCCAGAAGTCAGGACGGATTGGCCGCCGACTGAAAAAGCCCATCAGGGCTATTTCTTTCGCCTCATACAATTCCACGAATTGCCATATAAGGCAGAAAAGCAAAAGCTTTCTGAAGCAGGTGTGACCCTCATGGATTACCTGCCTCACTATGCCTTTTTTGCCGCCATAGATTCAGATGCCCCACTCGATTGGCAATCGTTGGGAGTAAGGTCCATCATGAATATCCCTTCCTCTTGGAAGGTTCATGAAGACTTGGCGGATCAGGATGAATTACTTATTTCCTATCACCGTGTCCTGGAAGCAGATCCTGTGATAGCCGAAATAATGGCTCTGGGGGCGGTGATCACCCATCGAAACGACTTTACTCAATTGCTAGGGGTTCGCATTTCTCCTAACAAAATCTCCACCTTGGCAGCTTTGCCATTTATCAACTATATAGAGGCCATGCCTCCGCCGCCTGTTGAGGAGCGGCAACACTTCCGAACGGGTTCTCGGTCCAATTATCTTGCGGAGACTTATGGGTTTGATGGCTCGGGATTAGTACTTGCTGTGGCCGAAGGGCGAGTACATCCGCCCTTGATAGATTTACATAACCGACTGGATGTGTCTTATCACCCCAGCACCACATCGGCAGGTCACGCTACTTCGGTAGCCCAGTTTATGGCCGGCGCAGGTAATGAAAACCCGCTTCATAGAGGCATGGCCTATGGGGCAGATGTGATTAGTTATTCATTTTCTATTTGGGGAAATGCGCCTACCCTTTATGCGAATCCAGGTTTGCGCGTCAGTAACCAGTCCTGGGGTTCCGGGTGTAATTCTGGCTATAATAATGACGCCCGTACCGTAGATATCACTATTCGCAATCTGCCGCATTTTATGATGGTTTTTTCTACGGGAAATAGCCAAGGGAGTAATTGTGGATATGGAGCGGGGCATGGATGGGGAACGATCACAGGTGGGGTAAAAACGGGGAAAAATGTCATGGCTGTGGGTGCCCTCACACGTTACGATCAAGTGACGGGATTCAGCAGTTTTGGACCAGCTACTGATGGCCGAATTAAACCTGATATCAGTACGATAGGGGAGGGAGGGACTTCATTTGCTTCCCCTACACTTGCAGGGGTTTATGCACAACTTCATCAAGCTTTTATGGTTCATAATTCAGGTGATGAACCCCCTTCTGGGCTTGTCAAGGCCATTTTGCAAAATACAGCCGATGAAATCGGCAACCCAGGCCCCGATTTCATGCATGGGTATGGAAAAGCCAATGCCCGAAAGGCATATCGGGTGATCAACGAGGGCACTTGGTTGGAAGATTCTATTACTAATGGGCAATTACGGACGCACTCTTTTAATGTCCCAACTGGGACAAAGGAGGTTAAAGTGATGGTCTATTGGACTGATGCTGCGGGGGCGGCCAATGCCTCCAAGGCACTTGTCAATAACCTGGACATGACCCTGGTTTCGCCTGGAGGAAGTTCGACCTGGCTGCCTTGGGTCCTCGACCCTACGCCCGATAGCCTTACCCTGAATAATCACGCGATCAGGGCTGTAGATACCTTGAACAACATGGAACAAGTGACCCTCAAGAACCCAACTACAGGCACTTGGCAGATTCGTGTAAATGGAACCGAAGTACCTGTGGGGCCACAGGTTTTTTATGTAGTAACCCAAACCTATCAGGATGAACTCGTACTTACCTATCCTTTAGGAAGCGAAGGCTTTGTGCCTGGGGAAAAAGAAATCATCCGATGGGATGCTACAGGCGCAGGGGCTTTTGACCTGGAATATTCCTTGAATGGAGGCCAGACTTGGCAGCCAATAGCTGCAGGGATCGCTGATTCTCTGCGGTATTATGAATGGACAATTCCCGATACGTTGAAAGGAAATGTTCAGGTAAGGGTCAAGAGCGGGACAATGAGTGATACCAGTGATGATTTTACCATATCAGCTTTACCCACCAATGTCTCAGTTCTTTGGGCTTGTGATGATTCCATCAAACTGGTGTGGGATTCTGTGGCAGGTGCCACGGGGTATAGAATTACGCAGTTGGGGGCATTATATATGGATTCGATAGAAACAGTTACCAACCCAGAAGTGATACTGCACAATCTGAGTACGACCGATACCCTGTGGTTTGCAGTACAGGCGCTAGGAGCTGACGATGCCATAAGTAGAAGGACCATTGCTATTCGGAAAAACCCTGGGAATTTCAATTGTTATATGGTCAATACTTCAGCAGAGGAAGTCATTTCCCACCCTTCTGGTTATATACCTGATTGCCACATTGGCCCCATGAAACCTCTTGGGGTAAAGATTCGAAATGTGGGGGTGAGCGCTGTTTCGAATGTATTGGTGCGCTATCGGATCAATGGTGGCCCTGTAACTTCTGGAACCCTTTCTCAGACCATTCCTTCTGGAGGGACAGCCGACTATTATTTCTCTGCCCCACTCAACCTTTCCTTTGTTGGTAATTATTCCATACAAGTCTGGACAGATATGGTAGGAGATCCTATCAATCAAGACGATACAACAGAATTGACGCTTGTTGTATATCCAGGACAAACCATTACCCCCAATTATATCCAAGACTTCGATACCTTCACCAATTGCTCTTCAGCATGGGGGTGCTGGGATATCTCCTGTCCCCTAAGTGCGGGTTGGTTCAATGTGCCCAACATAACGGGAGATAGCATTGATTTCCGCACCCATAATGGTGGGACAGGCTCAGCCAATACTGGCCCTTCCAATGACCATACACAAGGAAGCAGTAGTGGAAAATACCTATACCTTGAAACCTCAGGCAATGGAGGCTCAGGCTGTCGAAATCAGCTAGCCTATCTGCATTCCCCATGCATTGACTTAGCCAATACCCATCGACCCACCCTCAGTTTCTGGCGACATATGCGTGGCTCCTCGATTGGCGAATTGCATATTGATGTGCTGTCAAACGGACAGTGGGTAGAAGATCTGATTCCTGCTGTTTCAGGTAATCAAGGGAATATGTGGATACAGGACACAGCCGACCTTTCTGCTTTTATTGGAGAAACAATTGTGATTCGTTTTCGAGCTACCACAGGCAACGGATTTACAGGGGATCTGGCAATTGATGATATCCAAATTACAACCTTACCGCTCTCAGACTTTTCCGCCAACCGTCAAGATATTTGTCCTAATGATGCAGTTCAATTCACCGATTCTTCCTTTCATGTCGTCTCACGTCAGTGGCAATTCTTGCCCAATACCGTTGTCTATACAGGAGGGACAACCCCTAATAGTAAAGATCCCATTGTGCTTTTCACTCAACCAGGCCTCTATACGGTGACCCTTATCAATACCAATGCAACAGGCAAAGACTCACTGATTAGAACGGCATATATTGATGCGGGGCCCCATTTGCTCACCCTTACGACCGACGATCCTGATAATATTGTTTGTGCAGGCGATAGTCTTACCTTGACAGCATCCTCTATTGGACAGACGACTATTTTTAAGCAAAATGGTGCTGTATTGCAAAACGGCCCGCTAAACACCCTCGTGATCCCGAATCTTACTGCTTCAAGTATTTTCACGGCGGTAGGGACTCTGTATCCAGGATGCTTGACCACTGAGCCAGCGGTTTTCATTACTGTCAATGATCCACAGGTTTCCATCACCCCACCTGATTCTGTCGAGGCATGTCAGGGAGACAGTATTTTGCTAAATGCCGATCTCGGTTTTGTCTCTTATCATTGGAGTAATGGGCAAACTACTCAAAACATTTATGCAAACGCCTCAGGCCACTATACAGTCACAGCGACCGACGGAGCAGGGTGCCAAGCCATATCTGACAGTGTAGCTGTTCTCATTTTCTCAACTCCTGGAATGCCTTCTGTCAGTGGTCCTTCAATGGTCTTTCTACAAGCCACAGATACTTTCTCCATCACAGGTCAGAGTGGCTCCACCTATCAATGGGGAGGCCCTCCATCAGTCACCCTGTCAGCAAATGCCGATACGGTTTTTGCCACATGGGGCGCATTAGGGCCACAAATCATATGGGGCATAGAAACCTCTTCTCAAGGATGTAAAGGTGACACATTTTTTATTCAAGTAATTGTAGATGAAATGGTGGGTATAGGTAAGGAAATAGCTTCTTTCTCTTATGTGCTTTATCCAAATCCTACGGATGATAAAATATTTATCAAGCTTGATTCCCCCCCTAAAGAGGGAGCTTTATACTCCCTATATGATGCAAAAGGAAGGCTTGTCAAAGAGATCGTGAGCCAGGAATCTAAAACCCCAATAGATTTACATGAACTGGCTTCAGGCATGTATTTGTTGGAAATTCGAGTAGGGGAGGAGAGGGCTTGGGAAAAGGTGTGGGTAAGGTGAAATTGAAAGAGTTGCTGCCTTCTGCCTGATTATATGGGGGTAGTCAGCTCTGTAGTACATACCAGTAAACCCCATAGACTGGAAAATATATACAAGATTCAGAAAAATCTATACAGCACACCATTGGGTGTGCTGTAGCATTGATGGATAATAAACGCACCGAATAAAATGCAATTATTATCTAGAATTTATCTGTATGTATTGCTCCTCTGGGCCCTTTACTTTTTTTGCCCTATAATTTATATTATGTTAAATAATACTTTCGATCAGAAGCTACTCCGATCGAAATGATAACTTGGATTTTACTTTTATATAATGCTAATCTTCCTTTGCACTACTTGATCTCCCAGCAATAGCTTTAGGTAATAAATGCCTGTAGGCAAAGCTGAGACATCTAACGCATAACTTTCACTAGTTAAGTTTCCTTTAGACAACACCTCTTTTCCTGTCATATCAAATAACCAGATGGAATTTATCTTTTCAGGCACCTGAGCAGTTTCTATCCTCAATTCGTCGACTGTTGGATTGGGATATATCCTGACATTTACTGTCTGGAGTGGTTGAAGCGCTGTTGGGTGTAAGCCAAAATGCGCGGTTGCAAAAGCGGAGTTGTCAATCTCCAATTCTCTCAGGCCATTATTTGTCACTATTGTGCGCAAACTATCAGTTATGGTATTATAGATAGTCAAATCATTCAAGCCTGACCCTACAGGAGATTGGAGAAAAACAAAAGTCTGGGATTCCTGATCATAACAGGAGGTGCCTAAAGTAATCCCACTCCGATCATCACTTAGGTACCTCAAATGGCTGTATATGCCAGTGGAAGTGTTGATTTCAACCAATTCTATTCGACCATTGTTCCAATCAAGATGAAGGGCGTATAGAATATCACTCTTTATATCATATTGCAACTCCCAAATGGGACTAGCAATGGAAGTAGTAAAGTCATCTATTACCTGTCCAGTAGCAGCTTTCACCATGAATAGACGCCGATAATTCATGGTGTTCCGTCCTGTAAAGAAAAAAATGCCCCTTTCAGGATCAAATGCAGTTTGAGCGTGATTAGATGTATAGATAAATTCAGCCACCCCTTGAATGTGGCGTTCGCTGATTACTTTACCCGTTTGGTGATTAATGCTTGAGATATAGACTTTAGCAGTCGCACTATCATAGCGTAGTCCATAAATCTTTCTCCTACGCATATCATATTGCAATCCATATATGCGGTCCCTACTATCGGTGACAGTGGTTGAAAGCGTAGCACCAGTCATCACGTCGATACGATTGAAATTGTATTTATGATTGGATGAGATGGATTCTCCACTCAAAAAAAGGTAGCTTTTGTTCGCTTGGTCAAAAACCGAGGAATAACTTGAAGTAAATTGGGGAGCAGGATGAGCTAATGAGTCTAATGCATTGAGGGATGCAGTTTGCAGATCAACCTTGCCAAACTTAATCGGGCTGTTAAATGATACGGCATACAAATCAAAGTTTTGGGAAAAAACCTGTGTGTAAATCGCAAAAAAGAAGAGGGAAATGGTAATAAATGAATTTTTCATATTAGGTTGGTTTAATTAATGTAATCAATTTACACCTTAAACCATTTTATTCCAACCTTTCTTGTAAGAATCATCCAGTCCCCTACCCTATTTGCCATCCCCCAAAATCCGCCGAAGACATCATCAGCAGTACATCATTCCCTGTCAGCGCTTTCTTAATGGTTTTATCCAAATCATCCACTTCATTCAAATATTTCACCTTTTTATCCCCAAATGCACTAGTAATTTCTTTCCCTGTAATCGGCTCCATCCGCTTCTTTTCAAAGGTGCTCTCCTGAATAAACACTACTTTGGTATCTGCAGGTTTTAGCGCATTTTTATAGTGTGGAAGAAATTGCTTATTGAGGCTGCTAAATGTGTGCAATTCAACACAAGCTACCAGATTTTTGTCAGGATATAATTCTCGTACTGCTTCTACGGTTGCTTTTACTTTGATAGGCGCATGAGCAAAGTCTTTGAATATCAGCATCTTATCATCTCGGTAGACTTCTTCCAGGCGAGACTTTGCTCCTTCGAAAGTGGAGATATGTTGAAAAAACTCGCTCTCCCCTACCCCAAGCAAAAAGCACACTTTTTGCGCAGCGGCAATATTGTCCATATTGTGCTTGCCGATGACCGCCATCTTATAACGCTCCCCTTTTGCCTTAATACGAAACTTTCCCTGCTTTACCTTATAATCTGGGGTTTTAAATGTCTCTGCAAAATGGAGGTCGTTGTTTAAGCTTTTGACCAATGGCGTGACATCGGGATCATCTCCGCGATAGATTACCGTCCCTCCTTTCGGAATCGCATCTACCAGGCTGGCAAATGCGTCAATATATTCCATCTCAGAGGGGAATACATTGATATGATCCCATGAAATACCCGTAATAACGGCAACATGTGGCTTATAAAGCAAAAATTTTGGCCTCATGTCGAGCTTTGAAGCAAGGTATTCATCGCCTTCGGCGATGAGAATCGGCGCATCTTTTGTCAGCTTGACAGGATTGTCGAATCCTGGGACTTGCGCCCCAACCAAATAATCAAATTTTTTCCCTACCCCATTTAGCACATGCATGATCATTGAGGTAACCGTCGTTTTTCCATAACTTCCCGCTACGACTATGCGGTGTTTATGCTGCGACTGCTGGTAAATAAATTCTGGGAAGGAATAAATAGGCAATCCTAGCTCCTTGGCACGGATCAACTCGGGATTATCTTCAAAGGCATGCATGCCAAGAATGATGGCATCGAGGTCCTTGGTGATGCGGTCGGCATCCCAACCTTCGGCCTTGGGAAGAATACCTGCTGCTGCTAGCCTGGATCGGGCTGGGTCAAAAATACGATCATCAGAACCGCTCACTTCATACTCGCCCTGGTGGAGTGCTATGGCCAAGCTGTGCATGACACTTCCTCCAATGGCGATAAAATGTATTTTCATTTGGTTTTTTTGTAATGTTGTCAAGCTAATTGAACAGTTCAAAAGTAACGATTATTCGTTTAATGACAACCCAGCCACCCCATTTGCTACTGAATCCATGCCTCGAATCCTGATTGTATCTAATAGACTCCCCGTCACACTCGACCGAACAGATGGCGGCTTGATTTATCACCCTAGCGCAGGGGGGCTTGCCACCGGGCTTACTAGCTTAGATGATTCGTGGGAAAGAATCTGGATCGGATGGCCAGGACAGTCCAATTTCCATTTGGCTGAAGAAGAGGAGATTACCCATCATTTGGCGAAGGAGAACCTTGTACCTGTCTTCCTTTCGGAAGAAGACGTCACCAACTTCTATGAAGGATTTTGCAATAAAACCATCTGGCCACAATTTCATTATTTCCCTCAATACATTGCCTATAATGATGATTACTGGGAGGCGTATAAAGCTGTAAATCAAAAATTCACAGATGCGGTAGCCACGCAGATAAGGCCTGATGATATTGTCTGGGTACACGACTATCAGCTCATGCTCGTTCCTGGTATGCTTCGCAAGCAATTTGCTGAAACTTCCATCGGTTTTTTTCTCCATATCCCTTTCCCGTCCTACGAACTGTTTCGCACACTTCCCTGGCGGGAAGAACTCCTACATGGTATGCTGGGAGCGGATCTTATCGGGTTCCATACCTTTGGGTATATGCGTCATTTTTTAAGTTCTGTCTACAGACTCGTAGGAATGGAGCAAAATTTTGGAAAATTACTCGTTGACAATCGCACAGTGAATGTGGATGTATTTCCAATGGGGATTAATTATGAGAAATATGCGGAAGGGGCCCCTACCCTACCCTCTGCTGAGGTGGAGTTTATTCGGGATTATGGAAAAAGACGCAAGCTGATTCTTTCCATCGATCGACTGGATTATTCGAAGGGAATCCCCCAGCGTGTGCTGGCTTATGAGCGATTTTTGGAACGAAACCCCGTTTACCACGGAAAAGTCACCTTGATCATGGTGGTAGTCCCCTCTCGTGCAAATGTAGATCAATATTTCCAACTGAAAGAAACGATCGAACAAAGTGTAGGGCGGATCAATGGTCGTTTTGGGACTTTTAACTGGATCCCCATCAGGTATTATTATCGCTCCTTCCCCTTTGATTCGCTCTCTGCGATGTACAAATCTGCCCATATCGCCCTGATCACCCCGATACGCGATGGGATGAACCTCGTCGCCAAGGAATTCGTGGCTAGTAAACATCAAGAGAAACAAGGGGTGCTTATTTTGAGTGAAATGGCTGGTGCTGCCAGTGACATGCCAGAAGCCCTCTTGATCAATCCTATTGACATCAATGATATGGTCCACTCGCTCGAAATGGCGATGGAAATGCCTGCTGAAGAGCAGAAAGAGCGATTGGAGAGCATGCAAGAACGCCTCATCCAATATGATATTAAATATTGGGCAAGGACATTTATTTCCCAACAAATGGACACCAAAAAACTTTTGCCAGAAGGCGAAGTCAAATTACTGGAAACTGATCAGTGGGATGAATTAATTGAGGCTTATCAAACTGCCAGCAGCCGGCTGCTGATGCTAGATTATGACGGTACCCTCGTCAATTTTGTCAATGACCCTGACGACGCCTACCCCGACCAAGAGCTTTTAGATATTCTCAAAAAACTGAATGAACAACCAGGGACCACGATTGTTATCATTAGTGGCCGTGATCGGCATACACTCGGCAACTGGTTTGGAGAACTAGGGATAGAATTGGTCGCAGAGCATGGTGTTTGGCTGTGGAGAAATGGCAGATGGGTACTGAGCAACGAGGTCAATTCATCCTGGAAAATTGATGTTCGCCCAATCATGGACAACCTGGTAGCACGTACGCCTGGGTCATTTGTAGAGGAAAAGGACTATACCCTCGCCTGGCATTATCGTCGAGTAGACAAAGACCTTGGCGCTAAGCGCGTTCGCGAAATCCGAGATGGCCTGATTTACCTCACAGCCAATCACAACCTTCAGGTATTAGAAGGGAATAAAGTAGTAGAAATTCGAAATTCTGGGGTCCATAAGGGGAAAGCTGCGTCTATGTGGATAAACAAAACTACCAGTAAATTCATTCTAGCCATGGGAGATGACCATACCGACGAAGACACCTTCCAAGCTATGCCGAGAGATGCATACACCATAAAAGTAGGCTATGCAAAAACGCATGCCAAGCATAAGCTCAGATCTACAGAGCAGGCTCGTGCCTTGCTCGCTGATCTGGCCACAAGTTTTAGTTGAGAATAGCCCGCTTTCGTCTTACTTTTGCCAGAATTATCATTACCATCCTAAGTATTAAGTTTACCCATGACTCCCATCCACACCATTCTCACGCATGAAAGTCCAGATTTGGACGCGATCATGTCCGTCTTGCTCATGCGCAAGTTTGGAGAAGATAAATTTCCTGGCGTTTCTGAAGCTAAATTCCAATTTGCATCTGCCAATAGTTTACCTGGCGGAAAGACTCCAAAGGAGCTGGAAGCTGAAGGAATACTAGCCCTAGATATCGGGGGCGGGCGTTTTGATACCCACCCTGTCGGCAATGCCGTCGACAAAAATAAGCGCGAACGGTCGGCCACAGATTTGATTGCCGAAGAACTGGCGGTCATTTATGATGAGCGATGGGCACCGCTGGTAGAATATACCCGCCTGCAAGACACCCAAGGCCATAGTTTGTTGTCAAAGGAATTCATTCATCACCTGGTCTCCATTCATACCATTCTATTGGGCTTGGAATTGGTCCACAGAAATGATTCTGAGGGCAAACTGATCGCTGGCATGAAGATTTTGGAGAATATTCCGATTTACCTGGAAAATAAGGACAAAAACTTCAACTTTCAGGAACTCCTTACCCATCTGATCGATCGGTATATGCTCGAATCTGAGCCTAACCCTGAGGTGCCCCCTCAAGCGTATGACAATTTTAACAAATGGTATCAAAAACTTCAGTTTAAGCCCAAAGAAGCTTTCTCATCTATCCAAATGGATGACTTTGTCTCCCTAAAGGCAATTGCCATAGGGGCGTTTTACAATTATAATAAAGATCGCGAAAGCGTGTTTCAGATTGTGAAGATCTGTCTGGATGCCATTTTGAGGCGTGAGGAACAGTGGCACCTGGCCCTCAAAGATTTCCTAGAAAATGCAGAGAGTAAGCGCATTGACAAAGCAGTCGTCACACATATCTCCTCTCCCAATGGGATGGTCATCAAAGCTGCTCGGTATAAAGGGCGCGGCGACCTCATTTTATACCGCGACCCCTCCAACGGGGCAACAAGTATTTTACGCCGGCAAAAAGGGCCTCTGAGTCGTTTTCCGTTAAAAGAGCTAGCCGCAAAAGTTCGCCTAGTGGAGTGTGTGGAAAATGATGAAACCCCTGAATATGACTTATTGGAAGGCGAAGGGACCATTCACGGATGGTTTCTCCACCAATCAGGCAACCTCCTGATCAAAGGCTCTCCCAAAGCGCGCGACTTTGAACCCAGCAAAATACCGCTGGAGGTCATCGCCAAAATCGCCTATTACCAATTGAGCGAAGAATTTGCTTTCCCTTCTAAATATGGCTTAGCCTATTTGGAATATCAGAAGTACTTGCTCCAACAAAAATTTAAGCGTTAGGCATGAAAAAATACCTCTCACTTGTCAAGTTTTCCCATACCATTTTTGCCATGCCTTTTGCCATGATTGGCTTGTTTTGGGGCTTTATGGTGCTGGATGTTAAAGGAGAAACCCTCGCTCAACCCTTTTGGCAGATTCTTCTCCTGGTAGTGATTTGCATGGTGACAGCTCGTAATGCAGCTATGGCTTTTAACCGCTATGCAGATCGTGACATCGACACCCTCAATATCCGAACCCAAGTTCGCGAAATCCCTGCAGGGAAAGTGAGTCCACGGAGCGCTTTGACTTTTGTGATCATCAATAGTGGCCTATTTATCATAGCTACATGGTTTATCAATGATCTTTGTTTCTACCTCTCCCCTATTGCGCTGCTAGTTGTCCTTGGCTATTCTATCACCAAGCGTTTCACAGCGTTGTGTCATTTTGTGCTAGGGCTTGGCTTATCCTTGGCACCCGTAGGTGCATTTCTCGCAGTGACGGGGCGATTTGACTGGGAGCCTGTGATATTAGGAATTGGGGTACTGACCTGGGTAAGTGGTTTTGACATCATCTATGCATTGCAAGATGAGTCATTCGACAAGGAAAATTCCTTGTATAGTATTCCTGCTTGGTTGGGCGGCCAAAAAGCGCTAGTCCTCTCTACGTTCCTGCATGCTGTCACAGCAGGTATGATTGTCTTATTTGGTGTCCTAATAAGCGGTGGTTGGCTCTACTGGCTAGGCGCTAGTATTTTCGTCATACTCCTCACCTACCAGCACTTGATTGTCAAACCCAATGACCTCAGCAAGGTGAACTTGGCCTTTTTCACCACGAATGGTGTCGCTTCCATGGTATTTGGGCTGCTTGTGATTGGAGAATGGATTTGGATGATGATGGGTTAGTTCTCCCCCCTACCCTTACGGATTTCCTAGGGCGCTCGAAATCACATTTTTGAGCGATAGCTCACCACAGATTAAAAACAGTAACACTGTTAGTTTTTTTGTCTAAGTTATACATGGGGATTTAAAATCCAACTCCTGCCTAAATACATATATTCACAAATAATAGAGGTAATAAATAACCGTACTGTTAGGTAAAATATAGGGCTTGGCCGAAATATATTTTCTTACCCATTTAAATTATCTTTTCCATAATCCATTCCTTGAAATCTTAACTCAAACAGCGAATTAATCCTATTAATACACAATTCATACAACATAAAGGCCCATTCACACACCTAGTTCATAAATAACACCCAAAAAAATATCTCCTTTTATTATTACATTTCTATTCATACATCCTTAATAACCATTCACCCACCCATTCTTGCAATTCAAACAAAAAGGGTAAAAAAATCATGTTTCGAGCAGTATACTTGTATCGACAACAGGACAATAGTTCTGGAATTACAAGAGCAAGGGCTAGGGTTGATTCGCACAAAGTGTTTGAGTCCCCTAGTTTTTTTTATGGTAAAATGGCGTCAATCCCTTATTTGGTGTTGACGCCATTTTCGTATTGGGCAATTGCTGCTTTATTGCGTACTTTGAGGCGTAAAATTTTATCGAATGGCAAAACAAAGCAAAAGAGGTCTGGGCAGAGGACTGGGCAACATCCTAGGCCCTGAAGTGCAACAGCAAAAAAAAGAGGAAGTCAAACAAATTGTCAGCATATCTGAGATTCCTGTTAAGGAAATCAGCAAAAACAGATACCAACCGCGCGTAGAGTTTGACCAAGCAGCCCTGGAAGAATTAGCAGCTTCTATCAAAGCACATGGGATCATTCAACCGATTACCGTCAGAAGGCTTGAAGAGAGTAGCTATGAATTGATCTCAGGAGAAAGGCGCTGGAGAGCTTCTCAACTGGCTGGCCTTAAGCAGATTCCAGCCTATATCCGTACGGCAAACGATGAAGAACTTGCCGAAATGGCCCTGATCGAAAATATCCAGCGTCAGGATCTCAACCCGATTGAGATAGCCTCTTCTTATAATCGGTTGATTTCCGAACACAATCTTAAGCAAGAGGAGTTGGAAAAAAGAGTGGGGAAAAATCGCTCAAGTATCTCGAATTACCTCCGTTTATTAAAACTTCCTGATGAGATTCAGAAAGGGCTAAAAGACAAAGCGCTGTCTTTTGGGCATGCTCGAACATTGATTACGATCAAAGACCCTGCTGCCCTGAGCAAGCTCTATGAGGAAGTAATTGATAAGAACCTCTCTGTCCGCCAAACAGAAATTCTCGCGAAGGCGTACAAGACTGCCAAAAAAGAAGAAAAAACGCCTAAATCTGCCCAAAAACCTGATCGCCACCAGATTGCTGTATCGGATATGGAGCGAAAGCTAGAAGGGATATTTGGTAGCAAAATAAAACTTACCCAAAATCCGAGCAGCGGACAGGGGGAAATCCGCGTCAAGTTCAACAGCAATGAAGATCTCGATCGTATTCTGGAGATTCTAGGACTATAATGCCTGAACGCCTTGGGATGAGAAATACCTTATTTACTTGTATCGCCTTAGCCGTTCTGCTGCTGGGGAGCTACCTTCCAGCCAATGCCCAAACGGATAGTCTCCGATTAATTAATCAATCAGATAGCCTTTCCCCCCCTACCCAAAGGCCCCTAGCGGGATTGAAACCTCAATCCCCTACCCTATCGCTGCCCACCAAACGCAAGTTTCAGGCGCCTATATATGTAGAGGGAAACCGGCTAAAGTTTCATTTGCGTATCCCGCTGCGCAAAGGCATAAAATTTACTTTCCCCAAGATTATCTATGCCGGTAAGACACCTCCCTACGACCCCAAAATCGCCTGGCAACGCAGTGCCATTATCCCTGGATGGGGCCAATACTATAATCGGGCATTTTGGAAAACGCCCTTTATTTATGGGGGATATGGCTTTACTGGATTCCTAATCTTTTCAACACATCAGAATTACAAAGACTTTCAACGCGCATATCGTATTCGCATTCAGCGAGATGTCTTAATGGAGCCTGTCAGTGAAGTTGACAGCTTTTTTATGACTACCCAGTCTATTTTCGAAACTTCCGCACCAGATCGGCTACAAGACCGACGTGATCTGCTAAGGCGAAATAGAGACTATTATATCCTGCTCACCATCGGATATCATCTGATCTGGGTATTGGAAGCTTACATACACGCCCATCTTCGAGATCTCGATTTCTCGGAGGATTTGACCTTGCGGGTGACTCCTGGCATCTTGAGAGATCCCTTGGGGGCCTCTAGTAATGGGTTTATGCCTGGGGCTAAGGTCACCATTACTTTTTAGAAAATTATTGATTGGGTAATTGATTCATTATTAATTCATAAAGACTTGACAATCAAGAATCTATACTTCATTTACTTCCTCCTCTTTCTTGCGGGGTGCCTGAGTGGCTCAAAGCCCCAACAAGGCCCATTAGTCACCCAACTGCCAGCAGATGTCACGGTTCCATCAGACATGATTTTCATTCCTGGCGGAGAAATGGACCTGGGATCAGAAAATGGCCTGCCACAAGAACGCCCTGTTATTCGTCAGCGGATTCAAGGTTTTTTTATGGATAAAACGCCTGTTACGGTGAAGCAATTCAGAGAATTTGTCCAGGCGACAGGGCATCAGACGCAGGCCGAAGCATTTGGAGATGCCGCTGTATTTAACCTGAAAAAAGGGATATGGGAATTGTGGCAAGGGGCGTATTGGGCATACCCGCTAGGGCCTGATAGTGCTGCGGCAGCAGACGACCACCCCGTGACGCAAGTCTCGTGGAATGACGCCATGGCTTATTGTGAATGGGCAGGCAAACGCCTGCCTACAGAAGCGGAATGGGAGCATGCCGCGCGCAATGCCAAAAATGACCGCACCCTATACAGTTGGGGCAACCAAGAAGTAGTGGCAGAAAAGCATTTAGTAAATATCTGGCAGGGGAAATTCCCATACATCAATACAGGTGCCGATGGCTACCTGTTTACTTCCCCCGTAGGCATTTTTGGTAAAACGCCACTTGGCTTGACAGACATGAGCGGAACGGTATGGGAATGGTGCCAAAACTGGAAACGCCCTTACGGCGCGGAAGAGAAGACATTTGTCCCAGATTCTACCAGCGAACGCGCCATGCGCGGCGGTTCGTTTATGTGTGAGGCAGGGTACTGTCATGGGTATCGCGTCTCGGGACGCTCAGGAACGACGCCCGAAACAGCACTATTTCACTTGGGATTTCGCTGTGTGAAGGATTTATGAAGAATAATTTTGAATGATTGAATGCCCAATTTTGAATATTTTCAGGCCTCCTCTTCCATTCAAAATTAACCCTATGGACACGCTCATTACCTACACCCAAGCACACTACATCGAATTTATTTCGGCAATTTTGCAATTGCTATGTGTCTACCTTACGACACGCCAAAACATCTGGGCATGGCCCACAGGATTGGCAGGAATTGCCTTTGCGATGGTGGTGTACTGGGATTCGGGCTTACCGCTCGACTTTGTCTTGTATGGGATATTTGCCGTCCTGAACGTCTACGGATGGTATGAATGGCTCTATGGAGGCAAAGCCACCAATTCCCTGAAAGTCACCCAGACTGAAAAGAAAAAACTAGCCGCCTTCCTTGGTGCAGCTGTAATCGGGACGATTAGCCTTGGCACATTCCTTTACAAGGAATATGAGCCTTATCATGCGCTCAGCTTTGCCGATGCTTTCACCACTTCATTTAGCATTGTCGCACAATACCTCCTCGCCAAGAAAAAGATCGAAAACTGGCCGATCTGGATTGTAGGCAATGTGGTAGCCATTGGGCTTTACCTCGTCAAGGAATTGTACTTCTTTGCGGGGCTGTATACCGCCTTTCTGGGATTGGCGACGATGGGGTACCTCGAATGGAGGAAGGATATGCGGACGTTCGAGGGTTCAAGCGTTCGATAGTTCAAGGGTTATTTTGTGATTAGTTTGATATGCCTCACTTGTCTAAGGATTGTACCGTCTGGGCGTTTAGACTTTTTGTATATAACATGTACATTTTCATCCGAATCCTCCAACAATTCCTTGTAGTTTCCGGAAGATTGACAATAACCAATAGGTAAGGCACCTATCCCTAACATAACCCCTAAAAACAAAGCAATCTTCCTTTGTACCATTCTATTCAGGCCGCTTCACACGAGCATTTTCCTTAATTTCTTTCCCTTTTTTGATCTTGCCTTCCAATACCTCTACCTGCTTTTCAGCCGCCTCTATTTTCATTTTGCGTTCATTATAGGACTCCTCAGAGACTTGGCCCTTTTCCTCCTCTAGCTCCTCTTTAGCAGTCTTTATTTTCTCCTTGGCGTCTTTTACCCGCTCTTCATTCTCCGTAATCGTCTCATCAAGGTCCTTTTGCTTTTGCTCTTTTTTGAGCTGTGCCTGGCGCACCCTCTCTTGCCCAAACTCTTTGCCCTTCAGGTCTCCCTTGTTCTTCCCATAGGCATTCCCATTATTCGACTTTTCCTTGTCTTTGCCCTTGGCCTTGCCATTATTGGCGTTGGAAGCTTCTGCGGTTTCATCTGCTGCCTCTTCCCCTTTAGCCTTGTTCTCAGCCGCCTTTGCTTGGCCCTGGGCAGCTTTCTCTTTTGCTTTTTCTTTATTCTCAGCTGCCCTTTCTTTGCCTTGAGCACCTTTTTCCTTGCCCTTGGCCCCTTTTTCATCCTGCTCCACCTCTCGCTGTTCTTTTTTCTCCTTGCCCTTGGCTTTATTGCTATTGCCATTTTGGGCAAATGTAGTTCCTATGACCATCGCCAGGATGCTGATGATCGCTATACCTAGTTTTATTCTTTTCATAATGCTTGATTAAATGTGTTTACAAATCGTTTAACATGCCCTCCAACTTTGCTGCAGATGAATCAATATCTGCTTTGGTATTCTCAATCACTTGTGACAAAGAATCTAGGCTTTGCTCTTCTTGTATTAATGCTGCTGAGCCTCTTCACTAAGTGCGTTATCACCATCACTGCTATCACCACAGCCTATCAATAGAAAACTAAGAATTGTTAAGATTAAGATGGTACTTTTCATGTAAATAAATATTTGTGCTGAATCCTCATAATATAGGCTATCACATGGCATCATTATGCTATTTCGCATAAAAACGAAGTTTTTCAAAGAAAAAACTCATTCTTAAAGAGAAAACACCTGTTAGGGAGAAGTCTCTCTAAAAAATCTTTACATATTGCTTCGCCGCAAACGCTCCATTCACTTGTAGACGCACCCAGTAAGTGCCTGCTGGCAATTTACTCAGATCGATTTCTTCTTTAAATGCAGTCGTGCGAATAGGCGAGGTCGCATACACCTTACGGCCCATGAAGTCAAATACGCTTACTGCCATGTCGCTGGTATTCAGCGCGCTGGCTTCCACGACAAACTGGCCATGACCAGGATTGGGATAGAGTTGCATGCCTCCTGCAGCTAGAAGTTCTTCCACCCCTACGCCAGCACGAATGGTCACCGTATCGGTGAAACTTCCTTCACATTCTCCGTCAGAGACGGTAAGGGTAACGGCAAAACTGCCGAAGGCAAAATAAGTATGCCGAGGAAACTGCTGAGTAGAGGTGCCTCCATCCCCAAAATCCCAGCTCCAACTCACAGCGCCTGGCGTGCTATTGGCGAAGCTCAAGACGTGGTTGGACTGAGAGAAGGTAAAACTAGCATTGAGAGGTGATTTAACGGTCACATCAAAGGTGACAGGATCGCTAGTACAGGGCAAATCCTGAACTTCCCAGTCATAGAGGAAATAATAGAAGCCACCGCCAACGGTAGAACTGGTGATGGAAACAAGTCCAGCTAGAGTATAGGGATAACTAACCCCATCATTATTCCGAAATAGCCTAGTAGAATCTGCTCGAAGGGTATAATCTCCAGGTTGTAAGTCAAGCCCTAAGCCGATGCGTTGCTGTCCTGCAGGAATAAACATACTGATCGTTTGCAAAGGATTTCCTCCAGCATCTTCCAGCACAAAATTCCGAATCCCATCATCCTCTGCATCTACCCATGCGGAGTTCAGGCGCATAGGTGCTAAGACAGTAAATTCTAGCCCTTGATCTCCATTGAAATAGCCTCCTCCTCCAATGCTGTTATCGGCTGGGCCTACATTCCCTGTAGGTTCCATGCTCTCTCCGATAGCAGTATAGGTACCACTTTGCGTGAGGGGAGGCGTCAAGAAATTTTGGCCTATACCCAAGAATGTACCATTCGGATCATACCAACCCGCACTTGCAGAAGTTGCTTGAAAAATGGCTTGTCCTAGATAACAAACTGTGTCATCCGCCTGAACCGTGGGGGTTGTCAAAGGCAGGACGCTTATTTTCACATCCACTGGATCACTTTTACATAGGCTTACCACTTCCCAATTATAGAAATAGTAGTAAAAATTGGTGCTATTTCCTGCTGAAGAACCTGTAATTGATACTTGTCCTGGGAGGTTAAAAGGATAGGGGACCCCTGTATTATTGCGGAAAAGGTCCATATTGGAGCCTCCAAGACGGTAAGAGCCAGGGGCGATTTCAAGGTTTAGCATGACGCGCCCTTGCCCAGCAGGAATGTTAACGGATACGGTTTGAAGTGTATTCCCCATGTCATCCTGGAGTTCAATGTCTCGAACGCCACCACTACCAGCATCTACCCATACAGAGACCAAACGAATATCTGCGAGTACATCAAACAGGAGAAAAGCACCTGGCCCATTTCCGTGATAGCCGCCCCCTCCGACACTGACAGGGTCAACAGGGTCCATGAAAACAGGCATGCCCGCTTCTACGACTTGTGCGGAATAGGAAGTAGCAGAAGTAATATCTGTCAAAGACAACGTGTCATCATTTGCGACTAGCTCATTAGCGGAATTATACCACGCCACATTGCCATTGGCAATAAACTGTGCTGCGCCTTCACAAGGGACTGCCAGAGAATCTGGAGAAACAATCACGGGAGGCGCAGGTGCCAACACTTCCAGCACAGTTGTATCAGCATCACTGATACAAGCTGTTGTCACTTCCCAATCATAGAAGAAATTATACGTGTCAGTTCCTGTGGTAGAACCCGTAATGGAAACCACCCCAGCTATTGAATATGGATAATCAACAACTACGCTATCATTTTGGAAAAAGCCAAGGCGTCCACCACCAATAGAATATTCCCCTGGCGCCAAATTTACGCCTAGGTTAATTCTACTAGCTCCCGCTGGGACCATTGCCGTAACAGACGCGACTAAACCAGCAGCATTTCGAATTTGAATTGTCCGATTGCCAGCACTATCAGCATCTACTGCCACTGATACGAGGGTCATTGGCGCACTTACGCGAAAATTCAACTGCGCATTTCCAGATGCAGTCAAATAGCCGCCATTGCCCAAGGCAGCACCATTGACTGGCCCTACTGACAGCAAACCACTTTGAGCTACGCTCCGCGCCAAATATTGAGAAGTCCCTCCTGCAAATCCGACGTTTAATGTATCTCCTCTTCCGACTTCATTCCCTAAGGCATCGTACCAATACACATCATCACCAGAGTTGGCAATCAGTTCAGTGCTGGCACCACAATTGGCTACAAAAGTATCTTGTGTAATCACTGGGGCAGCGATATCATTACTTCCAACTACGATGGGCACATCAGCACTTTTACAGAAAGTGGTTACCTCCCAATCGTAGAAAAAGTAGTAAAAAGCGGGACCAGCAGTAGCCCCTGTGATGGAGACAATTCCAGAAGCATTATAAGGATAATTGGCACCGCCCATATTATTTCTAAACAAATCGACGCCAACTCCCCTGATCACATAACTCCCTGGAAACAGTTCCAGATTGAGTTCCACTCGGCTTTTCCCAGCGGGGATAAATACATCAATGGTCTCAATCGGAATTCCAAACGTGTCTTCTACCGTAAATGTCCGCTGGCCCGCACTCCCGGCATCTACCAACACAGACTTGATACGCGCATCGCTCAACACGTCAAACTCTAGTCCTTGGTTTCCATTAAAATACCCTCCTGCGCCTACAGAATCAGGGTCCATCGGCCCTTCCTTTACAGGTGTGCTTTCAGTCTCACTCCGCACATAATAATTTCCACTCATTGTAACGACTGGAAAATTTAAGGTATTCCCCTTATGGATCAGGTTATCGTCATCGTCAAACCACAGCAAGTCATTGCCAGTGGCCGTAAACTGAGTGCCCATGCCACAGTTCACGGTATCCCCTGGCATGTTGACAACAGGCAGTGTGGGCGTCGCTGTGATTTCCACATAATTGGTCTTGGTAGCTGTGGCTTGCCCCCCTACCCCAAAAGCCGTCAAAGAAACCGTATAAGTCCCGGGGTTTTGATATACATGGTTAGGTTGAAAAAAGGTACTGGTATTCCCATCGCCAAAATTCCAGAGAAGACTCGTATCATTTTGAGATAAGCTGTAAAACGAAACCTCGTAGGGTTGGGTGCAAAGCTTGGTGGGAATCCCATAAAAATCGGCAACCACTTGACCATAGGTGATCGAGCCAAACAGGCTTAGCAGTGCGAAAATGAGTAGTTTTCTGTTCATAGGTAGTGTTGTTTATTCTTTGTTAGTGAGAAAATTTTGTGGAAAAATACTAAATTAAAATTGGAATAGCTTGAACCGAACACGGGCATTTCCGCCTGGTCTGCCCATAGATTGGCCTTCTTCCCCGAATTTTATCCACACCCCTATCGGCAGCTTCTCTTCTATCTCCAATTCCAAACGGCATAGGTAGGAATACCCTCTTGGGTTTTTGCGCACATATTCAGGGATAAGGGTTCGGGGCAAAAAGGAATAGGGTGCGTAAGGTATCAATCGATTTTTTAATGAAAATACATGAATAGCTGAAAATGAAGGAAGGGGATTCAATCCTTCCAATTGTAAGGTCGTTTGCCCAATCACCCACCCCGTTCCTCCCCAAAAACAGCCTACCAAAAAAGCTACAACCAAAAGTGTTTTTTTAACTTTTTTCATCATCAATATTTTGCTGCCTATTTCTCCACAAACTTGTGGAAATTTCAGGTTATTTCCAGTACAATTTATTGTAAATTGAGGGATCATTTTTCTGCATGGTAGGGGCGCGATATATCGCGCCCCTACCATGCAGAAAACAACTTGACTTAGGGGTTATCCTCTTCATCATTCATACTTCACCTTTTCCCTCAGAATGCCTGATTTCGTCCAACTCCATAACCACACCGAATTTAGCCTCCTTGATGGAGCTGCCAAGATCTCCGACATGACGGCCAAAGCCGCCAAATGCGAGATGTCACACGTCGCGATCACCGATCATGGAAACATGTTTGGGGTCCCAAAGTTTGTACTCGCTGCCAAGAAACAAGGGGTAAAGCCTATTGTAGGGTGTGAATTTTACATCATCACAGGAGATGCCCGTGAAAGGGACAAAACCAAGAAGCGTCACCATCAGATCATGTGGGCCAAGGACAAGGCCGGGTATCACAACCTCGTGAAGCTCTGCTCTTTTGGCTATACCGATGGCTATTACTACAAACCCCGTATCGATAAGGAAATCCTCAAACAACACACGAAAGGCGTTATTGCCTCCACCTGCTGCCTGGCAAGTGAAGTAAATCAAACCTTGATTAAACACGGTGAAGATGCGGCAGAAGAAGTTTTGAAAGAATACATTGACCTGTTTGGGAAGGAAAACTATTACGTCGAAATCCAGCGTCATACGCTGGGCGACATGGAGAAATGCAATGAATGGCTGCTCCGCATGGCCAAAAAGCATGACCTCAAGGTCATCGCCACCAATGACGTCCATTACGTCAATGAGGAAGATTCTGAGGCCCATGACCTCCTCCTCGCCCTCCAAACCCAATCCGACTACAACGATCCCAACCGTTTTCGTTTCACCGATGACAAAGGCCGTCTCAATCCACGCTTTTACTTCAAGGACAAAGGAGAAATGCTGGAACTCTTCCAGGATGTCCCCCATGCCCTGGACCAGACCGTTGAACTCGCAGAGCGATGCAACTTTGAGATGAGCCTTACGGGGGACATGATTTTACCCCAGTATAAAGTCCCCAGTCAGTACAAAGACATGGACGACTACCTGAAGGCCATGGTGTGGGAGCGTGCCCCCAAACGCTACCCTGAAATCACCAGTGTGATTGAGGAACGCGTTGCGCATGAGTTAAAGATCATCAAACGCATGGGCTATGCGGGCTATTTCCTCATTGTCCAGTCCTTCACCACCGAAGCCCGAAATCGCGGCGTGTATGTAGGGCCTGGCCGTGGCTCAGCGGCAGGAAGTGTGGTCGCTTATATTCTCGGGATCATTGACATTGATCCGCTGACATACGACCTGCTCTTCGAGCGATTTTTGAATCCGGAACGGGTTTCGCCGCCTGATATCGACATTGACTTTGACGATGAAGGCCGGCAAGAAGTGATTGACTATGTAATTGGTGAATATGGCCGTGAATCCGTCAGTCAGGTGATCACCTACGGTACGATGGGTGCCAAAACCGCCTTGCGCGATGTCGGCAGAACGCTGGGCATTCCCCTATCGGAAGTGAACCGTATCGCCAAGATGATTCCCGACAAGCCTGGGATGAGCTTCAAGAAATCGCTGGATGCCAATCAAAACCCAGATCACGCAGAGGAATTGAAAGCGCTGTTTAGCAGCCCCGATCCCCTCATCAATAAGATGATGCGCTTCGCTAAGACCCTGGAGGGCACGGCCCGCCACACGGGGGTTCACGCCTGCGCCGTCATCATCGCCCCCGATGCCATCACGAACTACGTGCCCGTCTCCAAAGCCAAGGATGACGCCATTGTCACCCAGTATGATGGCCCTATGTCTGAGATGTGTGGTCTGCTCAAAATGGACTTCCTGGGCCTCAAAACCCTCAGTATCATCAAGACGGCTATCAAGCTCGCCAAAGAAAATCGAGGCGTAGAAATGCACCCAGACGATATTCCGTTGGATGATGAACTGACTTATGAACTCTATCAGCGAGGCGACACCGTAGCGACCTTTCAGTTTGAGTCCGACGGCATGCGCAAATATCTGCGACAACTCAAACCCACCAACATAGAGGACCTCATCGCCATGAACGCCCTATATCGCCCAGGGCCGATGGACAATATCCCATCCTTTGTCCGGAGAAAACACGGAGAAGAGCCTATCGTCTACCCCCACGATATGCTTGAACCCATCCTCAAAAACACCTATGGGATCATGGTTTATCAAGAGCAGATCATGCAGGTAGCCCAAAAAATGGGAAATTATTCCCTCGGCGGCGCGGACCTCTTGCGCCGCGCCATGGGGAAAAAGAAGATGGACGTCATGCAGAAGGAGCGCGTCAACTTCGCTAATGGCGCCAGCGGCCTCGGCGTCTCGGAGGAGACTTCCAAAGAGGTCTTTGACCTGATGGAGAAGTTTGCGTCTTATGGATTCAACAAATGCCTCGTTGGCGAAACGGAAATCGTAGATGCTAAGACTGGAGAGGTTGTGACGATCGAAGAACTCTACCAAGGGAAGAAATCCGTCTCCACAACTATTAGCCTAGATACCAATTCCCTCAAACTTTGTCATCAGCCCATCAATCATGTGATGTTTAATGGGGTAAAACCTGTTTATGAATTGACAACGGCGGCTGGGAGGAAGATTCAGGCGACAGATAATCATCCGTTTTATACTCGGGATGGCTGGGTTAACCTGGGAGATTTGCGGGTGGGTGGATTGATTGCTACGAGAAATAATTTGAAAGAAAGGGAGCAAATCGTTCCACAATCGACTTTAGCATTAGCAGGAGATTTTAATGTAAATTTTTCCCAAAACCTTGATCCTGTTAATCCTGAAAATCATGTTCATTCTGTAAAGACTACTCACAGCGACATTTATTGGGACAAAATCGTCTCCATCGATTACATAGGCAAAAAGCCAACATACGATTTAGAAATAGCGGACACCCATAATTTTGTCGCAAACGACATAATTGTTCATAATTCCCACGCCGCCGCCTACTCCGTCTTGGCCTTCAAGACGGCCTATATGAAGGCGCACTTCCCGCCCGAATACATGGCCTCCGTCCTCACGCACAACGTGAATGACATCAAGAAGATCACCTTCTTCATTGAGGAATGTCGCCGCATGGGCATCAAGGTCCTGCCCCCTTCCATCAACGAATCCCAAAAGCTGTTCTCCGTTAACGCCGAGCAGCAGATTCGATTTGGCATGTCGGCCATCAAAGGGGTTGGCAGTGCCGCCGTAGAAGAGATCATCAAAGAACGCAAGGAAAATGGACCGTATGAGTCCTTGTTTGATCTCACGACACGCATTACGCCCCAAAGCCTCAACCGCAAGACGCTGGAGTCCCTGGCCTATGCAGGGGCTTTTGACGAGTTTGGGGTGAAGCGCTACCAATACTTTATGCCCGCCAATGGCAAGGATGACCAAAGCGTCCTAGACCGTTCCCTCTCCTATGGGCGCAAAGTCCAAGCGGAGAAAAACAGCAAGCAGATCAGCTTATTTGGCGGAGACAGCGGCTTTGGCAGTGGGGGGCTAGAGGAACCTACCATTCCCGTAGGCACCATGCGCGACGGCAAAGTGGTTGAAGCCTGGAGCCGCTTGATGGAGTTGAACTTCGAAAAGGACGTGATTGGCTTTTACCTTTCTGGGCATCCGCTAGAACGCTATAAATGGCAAATCGAGTCCTTTGCCACACCTATCGCCGAGATCGAGAACTACAAAGACCGCGAGGTTAAGATTGCGGGTATCGTCACCAGCGCCAATGAGCGCATCTCCAAGCGTGGAAAGAAATTCATGACCTTCAACATCGAGGACTTCACGGGTGGGCAAGACCTCGCCCTATTTGGCGATACCTTTATCGAATTCCGCAACAGCATCGTGCCCGACGAGATGGTCTTCATCACCGGCCAATACCAGCCCCGCTGGAACGACCCTAGCGAATACGAGCTGCGCCTCAAAGAGGTCAAACTCATGAACGAAGAGTTCTTCGACAATATGGTTCAGCACATCCAGCTCGAAATCAACAACGACGAACTCAACCAGCGCTTCCTCGACGAGCTCAAAGCCCTCCTCGACGCCAATCCTGGCACCTATAACCTCAAATTCCGCATCATTGATGATCCCTTAGGGTCGGCCATCGATCTGGTGGCCGCTGAGGCGCGGGTTGGGGCAAATGGCGATTTGTTGGCGGGGCTGCGGGAGATGGGAGTGAAGGTGAAATTGGGGTGAGTTGGAGAATGCCCCATTTAGGGCAGTCCCTATTTCAGCAATAGACAGTCTTTTATAAAAATGGAATGCCAGTACAAAATGTACTGGCATGCCGTATAGCGTATCTATACATTGATAGATTGCTGAATATTGGGTACTAAGCACTATCCATTCAAATTGGTGATAGCACTAAGCGCAAATCTACACATACTTACGTAAAATTCAAAAAGAAAGTTGTTTTTTTCGAAAAATTAAACGACATGCCGGCTAGAGCTGGTTGATTTGATTGTGGCTGCAAGCCGCTTTAAAGAAAAGCACCAATTTGAAAATCATCATCTTTCATATCATCAAACTTGTCTTGATTGGCGATGCAATCTTCTATCACTTTATCGGTGAAATGGCTGGTGCTAGCTGAAAAATAGCCCCGTATCCACAAATGTTGACCCAAAAATTGACGACAAAGCTCCGAGTACTCTTGCAATAGCTTTCGAGAACTCTTCCCTTTTACATAATGGGCAATTTTGCCCATTGACAAATGAGACGGATAGCTCAATAACAAATGAACATGATCCTGCGATATATGACTTTTTAAGATCTGAACTTCATTGGCGAAACAGATTTAGAGGATCATACTACGTGTCCGTTTCGCAACTTCGCCTTGAAGTACTTGTTTCTGATATTTGGTCACAAATACCAAGTGAATCTTCAAATCATAAAGACTTTGGGAACCATGTCTATAATTATCCATCCCACTAAAATACTTAAGTTCCCGCCTAAAGGCGTGGGATTTCAGCCATCCCAATAACTAGAAATTAAATGAATCATAATTTTGAAACCTTATACTGCCATCAAATATCAACCAAGTGCTTTGATATCCTGAGGCAATTACATTGAAAGTGCCAATATTAGTTAAAATCAGTATTTGATATTTGGAGAGTGTTTAACCTTATGGCTTTATGTAGAAGAGTTAATATTTTCTAACAACTCCATGCAAATTAAATTTGCTTTGTTTGCAACTTTTGTTGAGATCAACTCTTCTCTACTATGTGCCAAAGGATTCCGAACTGAAATAAGAAACTCAATACTTGAAATAAACCTACTTTTTTCAAGTAAAAAGATTCCAGAAAAATATGACCAATTCGATATAATAATCTTTTTCAGATCATTCGTACTTGCTTGATCCAAAAGGTTACGAGAAGCTCTTTCAGGGAATTTTTCTAGTTCCTCTTCACGAAGTTTAATCCATTGATTTACCCTACTTTCCATTCTGAGCTTATTGCCATTTTTTGACTCTACCAACAATGATTTTAGATTTTCAATATCACCCCCTAATTCATAAGAGAAGTAATCTTTCACAATATCACGAATTCTATTTTCCAATCCATTCCATTCCTCCCACAAACTTACTTCCTTTGCTAACAATTGTAAATATTGTTCAAAATAAGGGGAAAATGCAGAATAATCACTCCCTTCTTGAAATTTTTGATTGAACTCATCTTTATGTTTTTCAATGATTATTCCATATCTCTCTAATTGCATAATTGCAGGAAAAGATAGGTTATAAACAGGGCCTACAATTATTTTCAGTAGCGATTCAAAAAGCCCAAGATCTCGCAAGGTATTAATTAGGCTATTAAATTTTTCAATTATTGATGCTTTTTTTACACACATACGTATTTTTCGAAAGTCAAAAACTCCTTCACAATTCGCTAACTCAAAACACATCTGCCCCAATAAAAACGGATGATTTCCTGTAAAGAAGACTATTTCCTTAAAATTCACCTCAGGTATACTCAACATCACTGTTTCTTTGAACCTATTCATATCATTTGAATCAAACCCTGTAAGGTAACTAGATGTAAAGGTACCTGCCAATGTTGAAATCCCAACAATTCGTTTTTCTATTTCTTCTAATGACTTTCTTGAAATCGTAACAACTGCTAATTTATGTTTAGTGCTAGACAATTCTCTGATTTTTTGAAAAATGGCAATTCTTTCATCCCCTTTGAATAGTTTTACTGCAAAATCAAATTCGTCGAGAATAATAATTGGTCTAATTTTTTGAACAGCTAGGATAGTTAATAATTCTTGAAAAATATACTGGCTTTCTAGAAAGTGTTCACGGGAATCATCAAATAAATTTGTATCCCGAATATCAAATACCTCCCTTTTAGCCTGTTCCAGGTATAGATTAAAATTTTCCTTTACTGCTATTAAAGATCTCCTCATCTCCATTATCAATTCCAAGAAAAAAGTCTCAGGTTTTGAGACATTAATCGTTGACAAATCTAAATACACAGGTAAAACTTTTGATTCGCTACAAAAAAGTTCTTCTGCTTTTGAGACTAATGCTTGATGTATTAATGAAGTTTTTCCAATCTGCTCGACACCTATGATCGCAAGATTTCCAAAGTTTTTCCCCAATAACTTATCTTCAATTAATCTAAGGGTCTTATTTCGCCCAATAAAATCATCACCTATGACAATGTTTCCAGTATTCGCGTATCTATTTTCTCTCATACATATACATATTTGTAATTAACATACAGATATTCCTGAAATAGTCTTACTCGAATCTTATAATATCCCCCCTGAGTGATTTCAATAACCTCTCTTGTTTTTAAATCCTCCAATACTTTATTGTCCTCTTCAGGTGATTTCAGGGAAATTTGCTCTCTAGTACAATACCCTACCTCTTTCGTTTGAATTGCAATTTGCGTAAGTATTTTTCTTGTATACTCTAAGGGAATTTCTTCTAAATCAGCATCTCCTGCAGTAAGCAAATTGTCAAACTTATCCAACTCTAAACTTTCAGCTCCCTTAACCATTCGAATTGCTATATCTTCTACATTTACAACTGTTATATCCAGTTCCTTTCGGTCATTTAAATTATCAACCAAGCGACTACAAAACATTTGGATATAATAAGGATTGGCAGCAGTCCAGTCTATTATTTTATCAGTAGCTTCTCCATAGTACCTTGATGCATTTCGTGCCTTATCCCAAATAGGTTCTTCGATCAAACGCTGGGCAGAATTTTTATCCAAATATGTCAAACGAATATCTTCAGTAACTCCAAACTCATTTGGAAAATCCCGCTTAAATTTAGGCATTACATCCTGACCAACTAAGATAGCGCTGAACATCCCTTTATCAACTATCGCTTTCCAAGTTTTCATAAAAGAAGGCTTCACATTCTCCCTCAAAATTGCAGTATATAAATAGGTGAATTCATCAATTAAAATTATTAATTTCCTCTCCTTCCAATTCTTTAATGATTGACAATTAAATTTGAACTCCTTTATTTTTTGATTAAAAATTATGGATGGTTCTTCATTAAAATCTCTTATGGTGAAACTGGGAAGTCTAGGCAAATCTAATTCTCCCCTCACTGCCATTTCTTCTAAATAATCCTTTATTCCACTAAGGATCATGTAGTAAACCATATTTACATTCTCAATAATTTCACCAAAAGAAAATTGTACAGGAATCGATTTTCCTCCTCTTTTAAGTTCCTTTTCAATATGATATAGGACTGAAGACTTTCCGGACCTCTTTTGGCCATATAATGCAATATGTTTTGTTCCAGGGGAACTAACAGATTCAACTATTCTAGTGACTAATTCATCTCTCCCATAAAACATTTCTTCATCAATAACTGGTCCTCCATCAGCTACACTAGCATATGGATTATGGACTTCCTGAAATTCATTTTCAGAATATAGAGGCAAGTTTAAAATCTTATCTTCCTCATAATGATCTTTCCCCTTATTATAGTTATATGCATATGAAATTGTAACAATTATGGTTTTTGCTCCAATTGCACTATTAGCAAGCATAATTGGTAGGGCTATAATTCTTTTCTGATCTCCGCGAAGTAACTCGGAAGATATAATTCCCTTTTCTTCGTGTAAAGGCGTACAATGGTCCGAAGGTTGAACTTTAATTGTCAAGTCGTTTATCGGAGAACTTTCCTCATGATTTTCTATTTCCAATTGCAATTCGATCTCTTTGTTTTGAGCAATTTTTGCGGCCGATATTACATTAACACTTAGTCTTGGAGTACTTGACTTTTCAAAATTTTCAAAATTTTCACGTATGAGCTTGAGCAAGTATTCCAATAAAGGTATAAATGCCTCTGAAGAAAGAAGAGTGGGTTGATCTTCTATTTCTTCTAGTAATTTCTGAATAAATTGTTTAAGAATTTGAAAAAGGTTTTCTTTGTTATCAAAATTATTAGTTTGCAAATACTGTACAATCTTTTCTGAAATCTCACTAATTCTGGCACAATAAAACTTCTCCAATTGAGAAGATAAATGAAATTGTTCGCGATCTAATACCTGTTGAATACTGTTTTTTATTCGAAAAGAAATATTCTCAATATCTTCTTCGTTCCTAAGGGTGTCAAATTGAATTTTCAGGTTTTCGAAATCGAGCTGTCTTTGCTTTCTTGCTTCATTCCAAGCTTCATCAAACTCATCTGCAGAACAATTAGTAGACAAGGTTTGACCTTTGGAGTTAAGAAAATCAACAGATAACTCTCTAAACCTCACATTTTCATAAATATTACCCAATACCTTTGCTGAAATTGGACGACTAACAACAAAAATGTCCAACAATCCATTCCAAAAAGATGTCAGTGGACGCACTTCTTCAAGAATATTTATCAAGGCATCCTTCCATTTAGAGTTTTTAAGATTCTCAAGGTATTGCTCTGGGTCATCATATTTAAAACTTAAAATATACATATAAACTCTATTTTCTTGTCCACCCCAGCGTTTATGGAGTTTAAATGCTTCTCGAAGATAAAACTGAACTACTTCTAAAGGGTATCGATGATTAGCCTTTATCTGGGCCATTGCATGGCAATATTTAGCTAATGAACTATCTATTTTTTCAGGATCATTCCCCTTTTCAAGTAATTTAATAAGCTTAGTTTCAGTTAATAGCCAAGACGCCCTTTCGTCCTGTCTACCTCTTCCTGAATCTGTAATCAGTTCCTGTACTGACTTAAGAGTCTTGTCACTAAACTCAGATTCTCCTTTTGCCCTAACACTAGTTACTACACCTTCATAATCGTTTTTATCTAAAGCTTTTTGAAGAATAACACTTAGATTAGTAGTTCTAGCTAGTTCTACAAATTGTCCAATTTTAAAAAGGTCATTTATTGCCGCATAATCTCCAGATGATTTTGCTTCTTTTAGTGCTTTTAACTGCTTAATTGCTGCAGAATTTCCAGGTTTTAGTTCTAGTAAATCATGCACATACCCTTCCGCTCTATCATAATCCCCTAGCTGAAAATAACAAATAGCATAATAATGAAAAATGAAAGGTATCTTCTCTTTGGGCGATATGGTTTCCGATTTTTTCAAATAGGAAATCGCAGTACGAAACTCTTGTTTGGCTGAATAATAATGAACTAATTGATTATATGCAGAATTACGGTTATTGAGTCTGTAAAGATTATTTTCAATGACTGCAATAGCCTGATCATAATCTTTATTTTGTTCAATATAAACCGAAGCAAGGTCAAGAACGACTGTTTCCAATCGTTCTTCGTTATCAATTGCCAATTTAAAAAAGCGAATGGCTGCCTTGAAATTCTTTTTCTGGTGGGACTCCTTAGCTCGTTTATAATAGAATTCTTCTCTCCCTTTCCTACTTCTACGTTTATTATTATAAATATCACTTTCCCTAGAAATCACAACTTCATTTTTTAAGATTAGTGCATTTTCGTTATCGGGAAAGGCTTCTAAAATTAGCTCTAATAATTGAAGTGTCCGAATATACTGTTTAGTTTTTATAAGGCTTTCAACCTGATGAAATAAAGTATCGAGCCTTGGGGGTGATTGTATCCGGATAGCAGTTAATCTTCCCGCCGGATTACGCATGGGAATGAAGAAAATAGGAATATCTTGTTCTATTTTCTGAGTCTTAATTTTCTTTCTAAGAACCTCATCAATTATTTGATTCACCGAAAAATAAATGTCTCGACCATCTCGAGTTGCAATTACCCCGCCTTGTTGTTCTATCGAGTATTTGCAAATCCATCCATTCTCAGGTATTTTGGGGTTCCGCTTATTTTCTTCAAGTTCTCTAGCCTTTTCCTCTTCGTCAATAATCCTTTGTGTTGCAATTGTATAATCATTTTCAATTTTGTCAATTTGAAAATGAAGGGAATCTTTCACATCAAATTGATTTGTCAATTGCATAAAAAGTCGAGCAGTTTTCAGTTCGATCTCTTCAACAGAACAATCAATCAATTTAAATGCAAAATATGCTTCTTTTTCTTTGTGACGCTGATTCAGAAAATAAGCAATTGAGTATAATAAAAATGAGAGTTTACCTTTATTACCACCTTCATTTAATTTGAGATTATGCTTAAGTAAAGCAAATAGATTTTCAAATTTAAAAGTTCGATTACACAGAGAAAGAAAACAATTAATAAAATCCTCTCCATTTTCCCATTGATGAAGTGTCAAGTACTTTTGTAAGCAAAAAAGTGAATCCTCAAGAAAATATCCTTGCAAAGATGAATAAAAGCATAAATACCAATATCTTACTTCATCAAATGATGATTTATTTTTTCTAATAAATGTGTAGGCTTCCTCAAATTTTTTAAGTTCCAAAAGTAGAAAAAGGTAATTACTATCCACCAAGCCAATGTATTCAGATTCAGCAAAATCTATTTTCAAATTTCTAAGCTTCGGAAGAATATCACTTAACCGATGAACTTCTTTTACCTTTTTTGCATAATTATAACTGTTAAGTAATTTTTCAATTTCTTTTGAAAGCTCTATATCAATTTGGTTTGAATCAAATCTATTAATTTTCAATCCAACAAATTGCAAGTCCAATCCAACATTATTTTGGAAATCTTGTAGATCGAATTTCCTAAGAATTGATTCTATTCCTTGAATGGCTGATTGATAACTAATATCTTGTTTAATGTATTCAAGCTTTTCATCGTCTGGATTGCCAGATTCAACTTCATGTATCTCACTAGAGTAATCACCAGTATCTTTTTTAGTAATTTTCTGCCTATTCAAGAGAGATGCATTCTTAGTATTATCATTCAGTGATTCAGAATCTCTTGCCTTATCAATGTGCTTTACCTCATTTTCATTACTGTCTAAATCTGGTTGTTTTGAATCTGATTGTTCTAAATCTGGTTGTTTTGAATCTAATTGTTCGAAATTTGGCTGTTTTGAATCTGGTTGTTTTGAATCTGTTCCTTCTACCTGAAACCCATCGGATATCATACTATATTTGGAAACTAATTCATATCTTTGAATGGCTTTAATAGATACCCTACTTCGATTCCCATTAATTTTCTCTATTAAAATAGAGCTATCGCTTATATTAATAATTCTACCAAGAACCTTTTCCCCACTTTCTATTAATGTAAGAATTATTCCCTCTGAGCTAAAGTCATTCAAGTCGTCTTTTAAATCCTTTATACTTATCATTTATAGTATTTTATATTTCAAATATTTCCCAAAATATCTAGAATTCCAAGCCTTATTCTTGCGAATTCCAAATTTGCTTCACTGGTTAAAACTACTCCCCTTAAAATGGAATTTTGATTTTGTTTTAATCTGGCTTGCAATAACAAAACCGTTTTTTCACTCTCATCGTCCCTTCCGTTATTTCGAATGGCCTTTAAAAGGGATATGAGCGCTTCTTCTAGTTCATCTTTGGTAATTAATTTTTTGATTTGATCTGAAAACCGATCTTTATTCGTTTTTTTATCAAAATGCTTATTGGATTTCGTATTTATAAAACCATTTGTCATGAAATCGTTTTTCTTGAAAGTCAAAACTTTATTTGAAGTCTTTTTTAAATCCTCCGATGTTGATGATTTGCCATTATTATCCATTAATTCAACTAAAACTATTTTTTTGTGATTTTGTGAGGCAACTCTTACAGCTGGATATAAATCAAAATCTCCACTGAGCAAAATAAACTTATCACACTTATCTCTTAATGCTAATTCAACCATATGAATAGCAACAGCAACATCAACCCCTTTTTCTCCTAATATTTGCCCCTTATATGGATCTACTCGAAGTAACCCACTCCTGATTATCTCGACTTCTGTATACTCGGATTCTATTTTTTTATATTTATAATTGGCTTGGCTAAACTTCTGTTTTCTATCCTTCAACCATCTCAATTTTTTATTATAGGTTCCATCAACTTTTTTACTTATGTTAAATGGTAATCGTTTTTTATTGTACAGTGCCAGCAACTCTTCTTTTCTTGAATTATAATTTTCATGGATCAACTGCTCCAATACTTTCCTTTTCGTCAAATAAATCTCTTTTACTGCCTTTGGCCGAAACCAATATACTGCCATTAAATTATCATTTTCGCCTATTAAACCATTAAAGAAATTTCCCCAAGCAATATCCTTCTCAAGGATGCCAATATTTCTCAAAGAGTGATACAGGTTTTGGCCATCAATTAAAATTATTGTTCTCTGTTGCTTTTGTTGTTCCATATCATTGTTGAAATAGATAATATACGTGTATTATAATATGCTGGATGGATCAAGATTAATTCTGCAAAATAGGTACTAAAGCCAAATAGTCTTGTATTAATTTCTTTTTTTTAAGTAAATGAGCAACCCTACCCCATAACATAGTCAAAATCCTTTACCAACAATAGCACAGGTCTTTTATAAACTTATGCCAATTAGGTTAGTGAGCAAGCCCCGAGCTATATAAGAGGAAATTCTTGTTCAAAAACAAAATCATACGATTTGTAAATCTAAAAAAAAAACTCAGAGAATCAAGAGCTTTTCATGAAAGAAGTGAAGTATCAATTATTCCTTATTTTCTTTATTGTGAAATATTGAATAACAATTATACAAGTGGAGGTCTTCCTCCCACTCACACTGATTTTGTACCCCCGACAAGAATCGAACTTGTATCTAGAGTTTAGGAAACTCCTATTCTATCCATTGAACTACAGGGGCAGTTCTGTGGGGCAAAGATACGCAAAAATCAGGCTGAGGTTCAAGCCATTTTCCCTATATTTGCCCGCTTAAAATTTGTTCGCAAAGCCTCACAAATTTTAAGGTGAGGCGAGGGGCATAGGCGTTTAGTTATTGATTGAATTTTATAAACTATCATTTCTCTGATGAAATTACTCAAATTTGGGGGCTCTTCTGTGGCGGATGCGGATCGCATCGACAATGTTGCGAAGATCTTAAAGACCTACCTCGACCGAGGGGAGGAATTTGCTGTCGTGGTGTCGGCACTGGGGGGCCTGACTGACTTGCTGATCCAGATGAGCCGAGAGGCAGAAGCTGGCGATTTGGCCTATAAATCGACGTTTGCGGCGTTTACCGAACGGCATTTTGAAGTGGTGGAACGCCTGATCTCAGCTCAGCGACAAGAAATCGTCAAATACGAACTCCGCGAATGGCAGATCGAACTCGCCAATATCTTGCAGGGCATTTACCTCATTCGTGAGCTATCGCCACGCACCTTGGACATCATCTTGAGTCAAGGCGAACGCCATTCGGCGTTTTTGCTCAGCGAAGTGCTGCGTGACCGCAACATCGTAGCCCAGTTCGTGGATGCCCGCAAGCTTGTGCGTACGAATAGCCAATACGGCAATGCACAAGTCGATTTTGAAACGACTTATGGCAATATCCAAGCCTATTGGAAAAAGGTCAATGGACTGCCGATTATCACGGGTTTTATTGCGTCAGATGAAAAGGGCGCTACCACCACCCTTGGGCGTGGGGGGAGCGACTATACGGTGTCGTTCTTTGGGGCTGCGCTGGAGGCAGAGGTCATAGAAATATGGACAGATGTCAACGGCGTATTAACCGCCGATCCGCGCAAGGTCAGGCAGGCATTTTCCATCGAGCAACTGACCTATGAGGAGGCCATGGAGATGTCGCATTTTGGGGCGAAAGTCATCTACCCCCCTACCCTGGTCCCTGCGATGGAGAAATCCATTCCCATCCGCATCAAAAATTCTTTTGAGCCAGAACATCCAGGCACTCTGATCAGCGGAGAACCCGCCCAAGACGATGCACACCCTGTCAAAGGGATTACTTCCATCAAGGATCTATCGATCCTCACCTTGCAAGGCGGCGGCCTGTTTGGGGTCAGTGGCTCTAACCTGACAGCGCGCTTATTCTCTGTTCTCGCACAAGAAGAGATCAACATTATCCTGATCACCCAAGGCTCATCCGAGCAATCGCTCAGTTTTGCCGTGCGGCCAGAACAGGCTATTTTGGCCCAAAATGCCTTAAATCAAGCTTTTGAATTGGAAATTAGGGCACGGATGATCACCCCAGTGAAGATTGAAGAGGGGCTTTCGGTCATCGCTGTTATCGGAGAGAACATGAAGTCCCGCCCAGGGATTTCAGCTCGATTATTTAGTGCTTTGGGACGAAACGGGATCAACGTTGCCCTCACGGTGCAAGGCTCTTCTGAGCGCAATATCACCGTGGTGATTTCCAAGGAAGATGAAGCGAAGGCCCTCAACGCCGTTCATGAGGCCTTTTTCCTATCCGACACTTTTTCCCTGAATCTCTTTATGGTGGGTGTCGGATTAATTGGCAGTACACTGATCCAGCAGATCCAAGATCACGCTAAATTCTTGCGGGAAGAGCGGTATATGGAAGTGAATCTGGTGGCGTTGGCAAATACCAAAAAAATGATATTTGATGACAACGGCATTGATTTGGGGCAATGGAAAGAAAGCTTAGCACAAGGAGAACCCTCAGATCTCAAGGGTTTTATGGAAAAAATGATTGCCCTCAATTTGCCCAACAGCATCTTTGTCGACAATACTGCGAACAACGAAATCGCCAATTTTTACGAAAGCATCCTTGACAACAGCATTTCCATCTCAACCGCCAACAAAGTCGCTGCTTCCAGCAAATACGCCCTCTACGAGCAACTCAAAGCCGTAGCCGACAAGCGTGGCGTTCATTTTCAATACGAAACCAATGTGGGTGCAGGGCTTCCCGTCATTACAACCATCGCCGACCTCGTCAACAGCGGCGACAAAATTCTCAAGATTGAAGGCATTCTTTCGGGTTCCCTTTCATTTATTTTTAATAATTACGCAGCGGGCATGACCTTCAGCGAGATTGTGAAGCAGGCGCAGGAACGCGGATTCACAGAACCAGACCCGAGGGTCGACTTGAGCGGCCAAGACGTCGCGCGGAAATTGCTGATCCTGGCCCGCGAATCGGGCCTTCGCCTAGAGGCAGATGACATACGCATCGACAATATCTTGCCCAATGCATGCTTGATGGCCCCTACAATCGAAGCATTCTGGGAAGAACTGGCAGCGGCTGACGGCCACTTTGAACAATTGCGGGCCTCGGCTGCGAACGAGGGCAAAGCCATGCGATTTATCGCTACCCTAGAAGGAAAAGAAGCGTTTATTTCCCTACAAAATGTCGATTCAGCCAATCCTTTCTACAACCTCTCAGGTAGCGACAATATGATTGTCTTCACTACGCAGCGATACCAGGAACGGCCACTGGTAATCAAAGGTCCTGGCGCAGGGGCGGAAGTGACGGCTGCGGGGGTATTTGCAGAGATTGTGCGGATAGGAAACTTGCTTTCACCTGTGTTGAGGCTGCCGGAGGAGTGAGGAATGATTGGAGAATAATGATTGACGAACAAGGATTTTTGAAGGGCTTTCTTCACTTCTTCAATCTTCATTCCTTGTTCGATATTCTCCAATCATTCACCCTCTTTTCGTCCGAATCTCCTTCAAGATATTCGGAATCTCCGTAAACTCGTCGATCCAGATCGTCTTCACCCCAAAAGAAAGCGCATCATTTTCCTCATAGCTTTCGATGATTCCGATGAGTGATTTGGCGATTTCGGTGAGATTGAGGTCTTTGGTTAATTCCTTTTTGGGGAAAATATTCTCTTGCTTCAATTGCTTTTCCAATCGCTTATTGATTAATGCGGGATCATAACGCTTACGCAATAAGTGATGAAAAACATCATCATCTCCCCGTTGCAACCGTGCAATATCCAATAAGCGCCTCAGGTTGGGATCCGTCAGGGAGGTGCCAATGAAGAGGCAGGAGAAATCGCGGTATTTGTTGATTTGCACGATATTCGACCAACTATAGATTTCGCTGTATTCTTTGTGGTAAATATTCTCGCCCAGGGTGATTTTGTTCTTGGCTTTTAATTTTCCTTTGTGAGGTAGAAAGCCATGTACATGGTAGATGGGCAAAACGCCTGAGCGCGGATTCATCCCTACATCATAGATAACTTTGTAAGGCACATTCACCTCCAGTTTGGAGAGCATGGTCTCAAGAACATCATCGTAATTATAGGTGATAATACTGTCGAGATTGGGGCTTTTGCCCGGTGCGACGCAGAAATTGACAATTTCACGCATCATGGGCGATTCACGCGTAAAGTCTATTTGTTCATACAATACTTTCCGCACGGCCTCTTCAAACACAAAGCTGTCCTGCTCTTCTTCCTGCTTATAGTGGTCGTATAAGTAGCGTCCTGCAATAACAGGACTGGGAGAAAAAACCTTGGTAAACAACTGAGCCAAAATACTGGAAGCTTGATCGCCTTGCTCAATGGTTTTTATCATCAATTTTTGGAGCAACGCATTCCAGGTTGGAATCCCAAATTCAAAAGAAACGCCCGCCCCCAATACCATCACCAACCGTTCGTCCCGAAAGGATTTTGCCACCTGGTTGATCAAGCTTTTTCGTGAGGCATTTGGCCTTCCAGCTAGCTGATCAAGGACCTTTTGCTGTAGATCACCCGTGCCTCCACTCAGTTCTTCAAGCGTTTCGATCGCCTTGTCAAAGCCATTGTTCATAAAAGTTTTAGGTTTTGGGTTCTAGGTTCTAGGAAAAGACCCAATCAATAATGAATCAATTTATCAATCAATAATTACTAAAGGAAAACTGATAAAATAAACGAGTCCACTTGAAGTTATAAATGGCTGATTTTCAGCCCTTTATTCAAAATTCAACATTCACTCATTCAAAATTTGTTTCAAAGTTACACATTCCCTACAATTTCTTATCTTCACCTCCATGAAAAAGCTGTTTTATCTCGTGCTGACCCTGGCGATCGGTTTTGCTGCCGCGACGGTGGTGTTATCTGTCCGTAGTTGCAATTTGATCGATCCAGATAGGCCCGTGACAGATCATAACATAATTGTGGAAAAGGTGGTAGGCATGGGCAAAATGGAGTTGGTTCAATACCAATTTCAAGACTTAGTGGCTCACGAAATCATCAAGGACTGGTGGCCAGATCCCAAGGTATTGCTATTTGTCAAAGGAGAAGCGGTAGGCTGCGTTGATTTTACCAAAATAGACAGCGCTGCGATTACCCATGTCGGCGACAGCGTCCTTATTCTCAGGCTCCCCCAGCCAGAAATTTGCTATACCCGCATCGACCACGACAGTTCCAAAGTCTTCGACACCCAATACACCTTCTGGGAAGAGGCAGAGATGGTAGAAGAAGCCTATAAACAAGCAGAAAAGGAAATCCTCCACGCCGCACTCAAAGGTCAGATCATTGAAAACGCCAAAAAACAAGCTGAACTTGTGCTGAAGCCTACGCTGGAAGCGTTGACGGGTAGAGAAATTCACTTACAGTTTCCGGTAATGGAACCGAGGGAAGGGAATGATTGATGAATGTTGATTGATGAACAAGGATTGGTGAAGGGGGATGATTGCAGAATATCGATTGATGAACAAGGATTGTTGAAATAGAAGAATCTTTACTTCAAAAATCATCAATCCTTGTTCGATATTCTCCAATCTTCTTATCTTCTTTTCCGCACAAGCCCTTCCTGTACCACAGAAGCCACCAATTTCCCGTCTCTGGTAAATATATTCCCTCGCGTAAAGCCGCGCCCATTGGAAGCACTAGGGCTGTCTATGGCGTAGAGAAGCCATTCATCTATCCGAAAATCACGGTGAAACCACATCGCATGGTCGAGGCTTGCCAATTGCAGATTGGCAAAAGAAACATGGTCCCAATGCGGATTTAAGGCCGTTGTAAGCAGGTTATAGTCTGCTGCATAGGCCAAGACATGTTGATGGCTGGCTGCTGGTGCATTTTGCATATCGCCTTTTGCCCGAAGCCACACGTATTTGACAGGTGCCTGTTTGCCTGGGTTAAAGGCATCGTACTGGTCCACTGGACGAAATTCTATGGGGCGATCCCGCTCAAAGAACGTGCGAAAAGCCAGGGGCCATTTGTCCTGAAACCGTTCCGCCAATTTGAGATCATCCAGCAGTTCCTCAGGATCTGGAACATCAGGCGCTTCCCCCTGGTGATCAAATCCTTCCTCAACCGACTGGAAAGAGGCAGAAGAGTTAAAAATGGCTTTGCCATTTTGGATAGCCACCACGCGGCGAGTCGTGAAACTGCCTCCGTCACGGATTCGATCGACCTCATAGATAATGGGCTTTTCAATGGAGCCAGGCAGGATAAAATAGCCGTGCAAGGAATGTAAGCGGCGGTCTTCTGGTGCTGTGCGCGCAGCCGCATGCAAGGCTTGGGCCAGCACTTGGCCACCGTACACCCGCTTTCCTCCCACCATGGTGCTTTTACCGCGAAAGAGATTCATCTCTATTTGCTCTAATTCCAAAAGCTCCAACAATTCATGGACATTTTTCATGGGGCAAAAGTATCATTTTTTGTATTATTGCTCCAATCCCGAGATGAATTAATCTGGTCATCTTCATTTTGATTTTCATTTTCATTCTGATTTTAATTCCTATGTCCATATTTCTAGCAGAATTTTTTGGGACCCTGGTACTGATCCTCCTTGGCTGTGGGGTAAACGCAGCTGTTTCACTCCGACTTTCCAAGGCAGAAAGTGCTGGTTGGCTGGTAATCGCCATTGGCTGGGGGCTTGCCGTCACGCTTGCTATCTACGCCGTAGGCGCCATCAGTGGCGCCCATATCAATCCCGCCGTGAGCCTGGCGTTGGCCTCCACAGGGGATCTACCCTATTCAGAACTTCCGATATACCTCACAGGTCAAATGCTGGGGGCCATCGTTGGCGCAGCCTTAGTCTGGCTCCAATACCTCCCTCACTGGCGCAAGACGACCGACCCAGCCACGAAACTAGGCGTATTTTCCACAGCCCCCGCCGTCCGTTCGCTGTGGGCCAATATGCTCAGCGAAGTCATCGGCACCTTTGTCCTGATCATCGCCTTGCTCTTCATCGGTGCCAATAACTTTGCCGACGGCCTCAATCCCTTGATCATCGGTGGACTGATCGTTTCCATCGGCCTTTCCCTGGGAGGCACCACTGGCTGGGCCATCAACCCTGCGCGGGACCTTGGGCCTAGGATCGCTCATTTTCTCCTTCCTATCCATGACAAAGGAGACAGCGATTGGGAATATGCCCCTATCCCCGTGATAGGCCCCATTCTTGGTGGCTTACTGGGCGCCACAGTCTATTTGTGGCTGTTCAAACAGCAGACGGGATTTTTGCTTTGGACGACGCTTGCGTTGTTTGTAGTGGTTGTCGGGCTGGCGGTGCGGGAGGAGATGGTGAGAGGTAATGATTAATGGTAAATTGTTAAGGGTAAATGGCCAGGGGGTTGGAACAAAAAACCGTCATTTCTCCATCTTCAAATCTTTTCCTATTTTGTAAAAAGTTATTCTAACATTTCCCATGCCCCATCGAATCTCTATTATCCGTTTTTTCCTCTTGTTCCTTTCCTTATCTGCCTGCAATTCACCGGAACCTCAGGATACCCTTCTGCCTGTAGTGGTGCTTCAGTCTGGCGGAGAGACAGGAGCAGCCTTTGTCGTGGGAATGCAAAGAAATTATCTGTATCTGCTTACTGCAGCCCAATTGCTCAAAGCTCCTGAGGAGGCCAAAGTAATTTTCAGAGGAAATCATTTTATTAATGTTGAGGTGGTGAATATTGATAAGGAGCTAGACTTGGCAGCAATTCGATGCCTTCTCCCAGATGATATGGAGACTCCTATTTCTTATATTTACGCTACAAGTCCACTGTCAGAAAATGATAAATTGACTACAATAGGTCATCTCCCTGATCATTATTGGCATATCAATCGTCGCAACCAAATCAAACCCCATACAGATGGAGTACCATATGGAAAATTTGCCCTTTATTCCAAATCATTTGGCACTAGCAGTATTGGAAGTCCTGTTTTGGACAAGCGAAACGCACTCTATGGGCTTGTGACCCAGACTGATTCCGTCAATACCATCTGCCTGAATACTGACATACTCCAGCAAGCCTGTCGAGATTGGGGTGTGCCTGAGAATTTGATGCTAGGGTTAAATTATGCTACTTCCTATGGAAAAGACAAGGCCGCACTTCCCCAAAAAGGGAAAACGCCACATTCGCCTATTACCTACACCGACTCATTGGCAGGAGAGATGGTGCTCGTGAAAGGCGGGACCTTTTTGATGGGGAATAAAGAAAGATACCCTGATGAATTACCGATACACCCAGTGACAGTGTCAGATTTTTATTTGGGGAAATATGAGGTAACAGTTGGGCAATATCTGGCTTTTTGCAAAATGACTAATGGTCACTGGCCAGAATGGCTTGAAAAAGGAAATAATTACCATGTGGAAACGGGAGAAGAATCTGATTATTCAGATATGGGCTATAGGAAGGTCGGTAGTGAGAACCTACCTATTGTGGGAGTTACCTGGGAGAATGCTCAAGCTTTTATTCAATGGTTATCCATAAAGACAGGTGTCACCTTCCGCTTGCCTTCTGAGGCTGAGTGGGAATATGCAGCTGGAGGAGGTGCAAATAACCGTACAGCATGGGCTGGGACTAATGGAGCAGGGTTGAGTGAGTATGTTAATTTTTGTGATAAGAATTGCACCGCTCCATGGGCTTTTAATTCCCTGGATGATGGACATAGATATACAGCACCAGTAGGGACATTTCTACCCAATGCCTTGGGCCTCTACGATATGTCTGGCAATGTATGGGAATGGTGCCAGGATTGGTACCATGCATCCTATAAAAACGCGCCCAATAATGGTTCTGCCTGGGAAAACCCCATTGGCCCTGGGCGAGTAATTCGTGGCGGTAGTTGGAAATGGATGCTCGCCTACAGCGAAATTACTATGCGTAGTGACTTACGGTATTGGCATAGTCGTGACAACTTATCCAAAAAACATTATTTCCACTGCTTAGATATCGGTTTCCGGTTAGCCAGATCATTATAGGTATTAGGTTTTGGGCTACTCAAAAATGCATTTCTCATGAATCGAATCCTCCTGCTCCTCCTCCTTCTCACCGCTTGCCAAAACCGAAAAGCTGCCAATACGGTTGACGCTCCGCCCAAACAAAATAACACTTCACAAGCTATTGACCCAGATTCCCTGGCGTATAAAGACCGCTGGGCAGGAGAAATGCTCTATGTAAAAGGCGGTAGCTTTTTGATGGGGAGTGATGATGGGCAACAAGATGAAAAGCCCGTGCATCGGGTGACGGTTCCCGATTTTTATTTGGGTAAATATGAAGTGACACAAGCTCAGTGGAAGGCCATCATGAAGGATAATCCCAGTCATTTTAAGGATTGCGAACAATGCCCAGTGGAGACCGTTGGCTTGGAGGATATTCAACTCTTTCTCCAAAAACTGAACAAAAAGACTAAACAGTCTTACCGCCTTCCTACAGAAGCCGAATGGGAATATGCAGCAGGCGGCGGTGCCCAAAACCGAACCATCTGGCCTGGAACCAGTGATCCACTCACACTCACAGAATATGTCCAACCTCATATTTATAGGGGTGAAAATCACAGCCGGCCTGTAGGACAGAAAAAGCCCAATACCCTTGGGTTTTACGACATGGCAGGCAACGTAGGCGAATGGTGCCAGGATCGTTTTCAAAAAACGTATCAAGGCGCCCCCACCGATGGTTCTGCCTGGCAAATGCCTGTAGGGCCGACCTTTGGAGACTCTCTTGAAGCACGTAGGGTATATCGAGGCGGTAGTTGGCTAGGGGCTGCGCTATATTACCGTGTAGCGAATAGGAGTCCGATTTTGGATCACGAAAAGGGAGACGATGTAGGATTTCGGCTGGCAAGAAGTGTAGGAGCCCCCTAGAAAATGGTGCAAGTGAGGAATGCGAAAAATGCTAAAATCTGGCGTTTTACTGAGTCTTTAGCGGGGCTTTTCCTAAAAAAGCCCTACTTTTCCTGAAAATCTCTTTAGCTGGCACTCACATGTAAGTATCACATCATTAAACCATTTGCTTAACTACATGAATTTAAAATTTCCTATCCTCACGCTCTTCCTCGTCCTTTGTTTATGCCTTACAGCCCAAGACAAGGAAGAAACCCTCATTTCTGAGGGGAACTTTGCAGGCCTCACCTTTCGAAATGTCGGCCCAGCCTTTTCATCTGGCAGAATCGCGGATATTGCCATTCACCCTGACAATAATAGTGTCTGGTATGTAGCCGTAGGCTCTGGCGGTGTCTGGATGACGCCCAATGCAGGCGTGACCTGGCAACCCCTCTTTGACCGCCAGTCAAGCTACTCCACTGGCTGCATTACCATAGACCCCAACAATCCCCACACCATCTGGGTCGGTACAGGTGAGAATGTGGGCGGTCGCCACGTAGGGTATGGAGATGGTATATACAAAAGTACAGACGGCGGTAGAAGTTGGAAAAATATGGGCCTCAAGGAGTCTCAGCATTTGTCCAAAATCATTGTGCACCCTGAGAACTCAGATGTCATATGGGTAGCCGCGCAAGGGCCGCTTTGGAACAAAGGAGGGGAGCGTGGACTGTATAAATCCACTGATGGGGGAAATACGTGGAAGAAGACCCTCGGCGACGACGAGTGGACAGGGGTTACCGACATTGTCATTGACCCCCGCAATCCCGATTGGCTGTACGCGGCCACTTGGCAACGTCACCGTACCGTAGCCGCCTATATGGGCGGCGGCCCTGGCTCAGCCATTCACCGCAGCACAGACGGTGGCGAAACCTGGCAAAAGATCACCAAGGGCCTTCCAGGCTCCAACCTTGGGAAAATAGGCATAGCCATTTCCCCTCAAAAGCCCGACATCCTATACGCAGCCGTAGAGACCGACCGCACCAAAGGCGGCATCTACCGCTCCACCAATCGTGGCGCGAGCTGGGAAAAACGGTCCAACACCGTTTCAGGAGGCACTGGCCCACATTATTACCAAGAACTATATGCCTCGCCTCATCAGTTTGACAAGATTTACCTGATGGATGTCTGGGTGCAAATTTCAGAAGATGGAGGCAAATCCTTCAAACGCCTTACGGGGCAGGGTAAACACTCTGACAACCACGCCATCGCTTTCCACGCAGATGATCCGAACTATTTGTTGCTGGGCACTGACGGCGGCCTTTTTGAGAGTTTTGACGACACCAAGCACTGGCGATTCATCGACAACCTGCCCATTACCCAATATTACAAAGTAGCAGTAGACGACCGTGAGCCGTTTTACCATATTTTTGGCGGAACGCAAGACAATGGCTCCCATGGTGGCCCGTCTGCGACGGACAATAGCCACGGCATCCGCAATGCGGATTGGTATAAGACACTTTTTGCCGATGGACACCAGTCTGCCACCGAGCCTGGCAATCCGAATATCGTTTATGCTGAAACGCAGCAAGGCGGTATCCATCGTGTCGATTTGATCACAGGGGAGCAAGTTTACATTCAGCCTCAAGGGGGAGCAGATGACCCTTACGAGCGCTTCAACTGGGATGCGCCTATTCTGGTGAGCCCTCACTCCCCTACCCGACTCTATTTTGCTTCCCAGCGCGTGTGGCGATCTGAAGACCGGGGCGATAGCTGGACAGCGATTTCGGGCGACTTGACCCGCGACCAAGAACGTCTTGCCTTGCCTATCATGGGCAGGGTCCAAAGTTGGGACAACCCCTGGGATGTAGGCGCCATGTCCACCTATAATACGATTTCATCCCTCGCTGAATCACCCATCAAAGCAGGCGTCATTTACGCTGGCACGGATGATGGCATCATCCAGGTGACGGAAGACGGCGGCGCCAGTTGGACGAAGATTGAAGTGGGGAGCCTGCCTGGCGTACCCGCGACCGCATTTGTCAATGACATTCGGGCAGACTTGTTCGACGAAAGTACAGTCTACGTCGCATTGGATAACCATAAGTATGGCGACTTCAAGCCTTATTTGCTCAAAAGCACGGACAAAGGAAAAACATGGAAATCTATTTCCAGCAATATCCCCGACAGGACCTTGGTCTGGCGTACAGTCCAAGACCATGTGAAGCCCAATTTACTATTTGCTGCGACAGAATTTGGCATTTATTTCACCTTAAATGGTGGCGAAAAGTGGATGAAATTTAGGGGAGGTTTGCCAACCATTTCTTTCAGGGACATTACGATTCAGCGCCGTGAGAACGACATCGTGGCAGCCTCCTTTGGGCGTGGATTTTTTGTTTTGGACGATTACAGTGCCCTTCGAGATGTTACAGAAGAAAAACTTAAGGCTGAAGGCACGCTTTTTACCCCAAAAACCGCCAAGCTCTTCCGCCCTCGGACGGTGCATACTTCTCAGGCAAACGCTCAATATGCTGCAAAAAACCCTGCCTTTGGCGCAACATTCACCTACTTTTTATCCCAAAATTATCCTACTAAAAAAGGAGAGAGAAAGAAGGCTGAAGGAAAATTGAACAAGGAAAATAAAGATATTCCCTTCCCAGGCTGGGAAGCTTTGGATGCCGAACGAATGGAAACCCCTACCAAGATTTGGTTGATTGTGAAAGACGGGGAAGGCAAGGTGGTCAAGCGGGTAAAAGGAGCTTCTGGCAAAGGGCTGCACCGTGCTACCTGGGACCTCCGATATGCATCTAACAGTTCAAGGCCTCCTCGCCCTGGCTCATCGGGGCGCGGATTTGGCGGCTGGGCTGCCATGCCTGGCACATATTCCGTAACCCTGGTCAAGGAGGTCAATGGAGTAATAAGTGAGTTGTCTGAACCAGTTTCATTCAAAGTGGAAATGCTTAGAAAAGGGGCATTAGAAGGCGCATCAGCCGCAGAAATCGCTGCTTTCCAAAAGCGCTTGGGGGACTTGCAAGGCAAGGTGGCTATTGGCACGTATATGTTTGAGCAAAGCAAAAAGCGTGTATCTGCCATGCAAAGTGCCCTTTCTCGTGCCGACCAGGCAGATAGTGACCTTTCTGCACAAGTACATGCCCTCAACCAAAAAATGATGGTGATGGAAACACAACTTAGTGGCAGTCCATCGAAAGAGGAAGTGGGGGAAAAAGGGGACGCATCAGCCCGTTCGCGAATGTTTGTAGGATTTAGGGGATTGAGTTCTTCCTATGGCCCGACAGCCAATCATGAGAAGAGTCTGGCTATCGCTGAAGACATGGTGAACGCACTGATTCCTCAGATTGAGAAAATCTATGAAGAAGAAATTCCTAGATTGGAGAAGGCATTGATGGATGCAGGTGCTCCATGGATGGAGGGCATGGTCATGCCCAAGAATTGAAAATGAAAAATAAGTCTAGTTATACCCAACAGGTTTTCTGCAACCTGTTGGGTATATTTGTTCTGTAAACACCCAAGCAGTATGAAAAAGAAATATTCAAGCAACGATATCTGGATGATTCTGATGGCCATAATTCCAGGCATGTTATTGGGCTTCGGTATGGCAGAACTACAAGCAGACAACTTTTCTGGAATGATCTATAAGGCCTTATTTTGGGGTTTGGGAACAATGGTGGGGATAACTGGATATTTTTTTACCAAAGATAAAAGCGTAGGAATCAAAGTCTTTACACTAGTTGGGTTAATTGGACTCAGTTCTATTCCATTTTTCTTTGAACGCCAGCTCACAGATGATGAAATCCTTCAGCAAGATTGGATCACGCAAACAATTGGAGATATCGAATTTGATACCCCTAGTAAACTCCCCCTTGTGATTGACGAGGTACCCAAAGGATTAACAGCTATGTACGATGTATTTGAATCTTATAATGATGGAGGGAAAGACCGCTTTACAGTAGGTATGAAAACGGTGGTAAAAACAGATTCTGTACCAATAAAACATTCCTTCGACGCTAGCTTAATAGGTATGTTAAAGAATATTAAGGTCAAGCTCGTTGAGCTGTCTATAGATACCTTAGCCTATGAAGCTAGTGAAATTACCATCATGATTTCATTTCCGCTAAAGGGACGCTCTATGCACGGATATGGCTATATGTGTAAAAACGGGAACTCCTTGACCTCTTTGTGGCTCATGCCTCGGACAAGAAGTTTTTCCAAATCATACATTGAAGAATTTGATGCCGGTATTTTCCCTAATTTTTAGCAGCAAACTTTATTTTTCCCACCAACATCACTAACGCCATCCCTACGGCAGGCGGCAAGCAAAAAGTCATCATAGATTGGAGCAAACATTTGGCACAGAGGCAAAGCTGTATCCTAATCCTACGGACGGTGCCTTTACCATCGACTTTGGAAAGACTTATCCAAATGTGACAATTGAGGTATTTGACGGGGTCGGAAAGTTGGTCTTTTCCAACAATAGGAAAGAAAGTCACTCGGTACGTGTTGACCTTAAAGGGATGGCTGCTGGCAGGTATGCGGTAAAGGTAACTTCTGGGGAAAAACAAGCTGTTTTTAAGGTTGAGGTGAGATAATGAAGTTTGGGGTTCAGGGATCAGGGTTCAGGGGAAACTGTTTGAGCTTGAGTTTGAGCTTGAGTTTGAGCTTGAGCTTGAGCTTGAGCTTGAGTTTGCACTTGAACTTTCCTTCTTACACCCATCTCACCAATTCTCCGCGATCAGGTTTTCGCATTTTCTTAGGGACAGAAGCGAGGATTTCTGTTTTCAGTGCAGTGATTAGTTTCTGTTTGAGGATATTGCGATGGGTAACGAGGCTGACCTCGCGAATAGGTTCAGGAGATTTAAAGTGTCGGACATGGCGGCGCTGGAGCTTTCGCAAGTCATATAGAGCCAGTTCTGGCAATAGGGTGTATCCACACTGACTTTCTACCATACGCTTCAGCGTCTCCAAGCTTCCACTTTCAAAGCGCAGTGGCGGTCTATCGCTCATACTAGATTGCTCTGTGCACATAGTGATAGCCTGACTTCTGAAACAATGCCCTTCTTTGAGTAGCCACATATCTTGTTGGTCGAGGTCTTGCAGCGCTACAGAACATTTTTTCGTCAAGGGATGGTGAGAGGACATGTAGACCACAAATATTTCGTAGAAAAGCGGATCTATCACAAACCCAGGCATATCTAGTGGGGTAACCATGATGCCTACGTCCAACATGTCTTTTTCCAGTTTTTCAAGAATTTGTGAGGAAAGCAGTTCTTCTACTACCAGTGTCACATCTGGATAATGCTTGGCAAAATTCAAAGAAAAACGAGGAAGAAGGTAGGGACAAAGGGTGGGAATGACGCCAAGTCGCAGTTCTCCCAAATGAGCCTGGCTTTTTTCTTTAATCAACTCTGGAATGCAATTCAACTCACGTAATCCTTCTCTCGCTTTGGCAATGATCGTTTGCCCTACATCTGTAGTTATGACAGGCTTTTTGCTTCGATCAAAAATCGTCACCCCCAACTCTTCCTCAATTTTTTTGATTTGCATACTGAGGGTCGGTTGGGTGACATCACACCTTTTGGCAGCCTCAGCGAAGCTGCCAAAAGTGTCTACAGCGATCACGTATTCAAGTTGGGTCAAAGTCATGCGATAAGCCTAAAATTTAGTGTAACCAAAGATAGCAAAAATGAGTATGAACTAAATATAGATAATTATGATCGAAATATAAAAACAATTGATTTGATTTATAATTATCTCTTGTTATTTTTGTTAAAATTGTTGAAAAAAAGGCTTTAACACACCGCATACATGAAAGCATTAGATTTTGATCAGACCGTCGCGAGTTTACAGACACTCCTCAAACCCCTCGCATTGAAACTCACTCATAATGGCGAAGCCGCTGAAGATCTCATCCAAGAGACTATGTTGAAGGCCCTTGCCAACAGAGATAAATTTCGTCAGGGAACCAATATTAAGGCGTGGTTGTATACGATCATGAAAAACACCTTTATCACTGATTACCATAAAAGAGTTCGCAGACAAACCTTTGTAGACAATAGTGAAGATCAATTTTTGCTCAATTCACCAGGCCATAGTGTCCACAACAAAGCAGGGGGAAAATTGGCGATGGATGAGATCAGCAAAGCCATCAAAAAGCTTCCTCACGATTTAAAAACGCCTTTCATGATGTATTGGAAGGGATACAAATACACAGAGATTTCGGATATTCTTGACCTCCCCCTTGGTACCGTCAAAAACCGCATCCACCTTGCCAGAAAAGATCTCAAGGCTGATCTAGCCAGTTTAAGAGGATAAGAAATATATCGAAAGCAAGGATTTTCCCCGAATAATATTTAATTTTGTGACTGTTATATCGAAAAAGTCAAATCAAACCTGTGGGAAATATTACATTTCGATTAATTCTTATTCTTGTTTTCTTGCCATTTCTTTCCAACGCTCAAAGCAACTGTAATTGTGGCTGGGAAGGGCCTTTTGTATCAGTAGCTCCTACGGCTTCATTTGTCGCAATAGTAAAGGTCAAGAAACACCTTTCATTTAAAAAAATTCACGACCTGGACACCCCCGTTGGGATGGAAGTCCAGGTCGTGGAGGTATTGAAAGGCAATGAAAGTCGAGATTGTGTGATTGTATGGGGGGATAATGGTTACTTGTGCAGGCCTTATCTCACCCGGTTCCCTGAAGGAAGCTACTGGGTTATGGCATTCCATCAAGCTTTGGATCACGGGGGGCACGTCGGTGAACAGCGAAATGACTTTTCGCTTTCAGTATGCGGTGCCTACTGGCTGAAACTCGAAGCCAATAAGGTATCTGGCCTCATCGAAGGGATAGGCTATGATAGCATGGACCTTGAAGCATTTAAAGATTTGTTGGAAACAGCCTGGTATTAACAAGTTCAAACTCAAATTCAAGCACAAGTTCAAAAAGATAGAGCGTAGTGGTTGAGTTTGTGCTTGAATTTGTACTTGAGCTTTCTTTAAGCCATAATCCCCATCTTCCGCATTAAGAAAGTAGCATTGAGGTTTTGAGAAATCCCCTCTTTCAATTTATAGTCGAAGTCCAAACGATCCTCTAAGATATTCACCTCAAATCGTCTATTCTTGATTTGATCAGGGTAGTCATCAATAAGGGTTCCCAGGGACAAGTCATGGGTAGCAATAAGTCCCATCGCTTTGAGTCCCAATAACTGCTCAATATACCCCCGAGAGCCAGTTTGCTTGTCTCGGCTATTGGTACCCCTCAGCATTTCATCCAAAATTATAAAATGGCCTTGTCCTCCCTTTAATTCATCTACGATGTATTTGAGGCGAAGCAATTCCGCGTAGAAGTACGACTCATTGTCTTGGAGTGAGTCCGTCGCCCGCACACTGGTAAGCAGGTGCATGGGGGAAAAGGAAAAGGCTTGGGCGCAAACAGGTGCCCCCATCATCCCAAGGACCAAATTTACCCCTACAGTTCTTAGGAAGGTGCTTTTTCCCGCCATATTGGCTCCGGTAACGATTACATACTGACCATCCCCCTCCATGGTAAGGTTATTATCAACTCGGACCTCAGGATCAAGCAATGGATGCCCCATCTCATTCGCCTGAAATACAAATGCATCTGTATTGATTGTCGGCCAGGAATAGTCAGGATGATTGTAGGCAAATCCGCCAAGGCTAATCAGGGCATCGAATTGTCCCAACACCTCAAACCAGGAAGGCAGTTCATCCTTGGCGCTTTCTTTCCATTTTTCCAACCGACGCATACAGAGTAAATCCCATAGAATCGTCGCATTGAACAGAAATGCGACAAATACATTCAGCCGATTGTCAAAATCTCTACTGATACTCGCTAACGTTTTTATACGCTCGCTTGCCTGTACCCCGTCTCGGTTGAGGTGGGATTGAAGGGTTTGAAGTAAATCTGCCTCAAAGGGTTCCTGTTCGATGATATGCAATAGATCGGCATAGCGTTCCAACATGTTATTTCGGCGACTGAGGACTGCATGTGCTTTCCCTACTTGAGGCAGATTCTGCCGAACTATGGCCAAATTCACCAAAGCCAGGAACACAGGAAAATGCCAGGTGATCCATGGAACCACGAAGCTCAGGCCTACTAGCAGCGCCATAAGGGCTGGCATGAGGTAGATGAGTATTTTATATAAGGGATGATTCAGATAAAAAGCTGGCACTTCGAGCCATCTCATCAAGCGATCCTGATCATTTTCCGCCTCCAATTGCTCTGTACCTATTGCCAGGAACTCCTGCCGGAAGTTCAGCTTATCGGCCAGTTCGTTATGCGCTTTTTGCCTTGCTTGGATAGTCTCCTTGTCAGTCAACCCTCTTTTAAACCACCCACTAAGAACCTCCTTCCCCAAAACAGACGCAGTCCTGTTAATCGCCTGAAACACAGACTTTTGCCCAAAGATATCTAAATCATAACTATAATCGTGTTTGGGATCTACCAGTTCTTCTCCTCCATCAAAAGCGGAATAATCCCCTCCCAAAGCCGCTAACTCCCGCTCATTGACTGTCTGCAAATTTTGGGCGCGCAGGCGCTTTGCCTCGATCTTCGCATGACGCTTGACCAGGTATAGAAATAGGGCAATAAAGAGCCCAAAAGTCAGGATTCCCAGCCCAAAGTTCCATGTCAGAACCAGGTACCCTAGGCCCACTCCAGTGACAAAAATCACTAGCCGAAATATCGAGTATTGCTTAAACAATCGATCATTTTGGGCGTAGTCCTCTTTATATTTATCAAAGAGTTTTTGATACGTATCTTGAACAGCGTTTCGCATAGATGCGAAGTTAAGCTTTCAGAAACAATTTTGAATGAATGAATGGTGAATTTTGAATTATGAATAGGGTTTTCACTTATTTAGCTGTTTTGATGATCATTTTGATTACCGCTACCGGCTGTCAGAAAGATCCTCCGTTACAGTTTCCGTACGAATTGTCCCTTCCCCCTCATTTCCCTGAACCCGAGATTCCCGAGGAGAATCAGCTCACTGAGTCAAGAGTAGCATTGGGGAAAAAGCTATTTTATGATCCTGTCTTATCCCTGGACTCGACCATCTCCTGCGCAACCTGTCACCCACAAGCAACCGGCTTTGCAGATGACTTGATGATCAGCACAGGCATACAAGGTCGTATGGGCTTTCGCAATGTCCCTACCCTTACCAATGTAGCCTACCATCCTTACTTTTTCCGTGAAGGCGGAAATCCTAGCCTGGAGGGCCAAGTCCTTGGTCCTATTTGCTCCTTTGATGAGTTTGGATTCAATGCACGAGAGCTTGCCGATAGGCTTTCAGGAGACACCTTGTATGACGCTATGGCGATGGATGCCTATAAGCGTCCGATGGACTTATATGTCATTACAAGAGCTATCGCGGCTTTTGAGCGGACCCTTATCAGTGGCAATGCCCCTTATGATCAATTTATCCTAGGAGATTCTACTGCCCTCTCTCCCATTGCTCAGCAAGGGATGAATCTATTTTTCAGTGAACGTACAGCCTGCGCCACTTGCCATGAAGGCTTTGACTTTAGCAATTATGCTTTTGAAAATATAGGGCTCTACGAAACGTACCAAGATTTGGGGCGGTTTCGCATCACCCTTGACAGTGCTGACATCGGCAAGATCAAGGTGCCGACCTTGCGAAATGTAGCCCTTACAGCGCCATATATGCATGACGGAAGCCTTCCTTCCTTAGAAGCGGTCATCGACCATTTCGACACAGGCGGCGTGCAACACCCCAATCAATCATCTGATGTAAAGCCACTCCACCTTTCCCAAACAGAGAAAGACGCCTTATTGGCTTTTCTCCAATCCCTCACAGATGAGGAATTTATCCACAACCCTAATTTCAGCAAGTAGGGAATTTTTGCTAGTTTAGGAGGGAAAGGATAATGTTGGATAATGGACATACAAAAGTCGGATACCCATTGGATAGTGATCATCAACCCAGTTTCTGGTGGGGGAAAAGGAAAAAAGCGTTGGCCCAAAATCAAGCGGCTATTAGCGGAAAAGGCTATTTCTTTTGAGGAGGTCTTTACAGAAGCCCAAGGCCATGCAGGCGTGTTATTGGAGGACTACCTTCAAAAAGGGCATCGGCATTTTATCCTGATTGGCGGCGATGGCACCTACCATGAGATTGCCAATGCCATGATGCGTCAGGATATTACCCCATCGCCTGATGTCACTTTTGCCATGTTCCCAACAGGGACTGGCAATGACTGGGTGCGGACTTACCATCCCAAAGCGTCCTATCGAGACATTGTCCAAATGATCCTCACTGGTCATACCAAGCTTCAAGATGTGGGATGGGCACATTTGCCTCACCAGGGCGCAGATCACAAGCACTATTTCTTCAATTTGGCAGGATTGGGATTTGATGCTTATGTAGCAGCTAATTTTTTGGATGAAAAGAATAAACACAACAGTGTTGCCTATCTGTGGGCCCTCCTCAAGGGCCTTTCTTCATTCAAACACTTGCCTGTCAAAGTCCTTTTTGATGGACAAACAGTAGAAGCTCCTATTACATTACTGGCTATTGGTATCTGTCGGTACTTGGGGGGAGGCATGATGATTACCCCCAATGCGCTGCCTGATGATGGGCTTTTGGACCTGACACTGGTTTCTGATCTCAGCAAACTGGGAATTATTGGTCAGCTTCCGCGCCTATATAAGGGCACTTTTCTTTCTCACCCTAAAGTAGATACCTACCAAACCCATGAGCTGCACGTCGATGCAGGAGACGATGTCTTTATCCAGCTTGATGGAGAGATTATTGGACATTGTCCTGCGACGTTTGGGATAGCGCCGAAGGCGATGCGGGTGGTGGTGGGGGGATAATAGATTGCAGAATGTCGAACAAGGAGTTAAGATTAGGAATGAAGAAAAAATAACTTTTCAGTTATTCATCTATAACTCACTGAGAATCAGTTCATATTTTAATTTCAACTTTCATTTTAATTTTTATTCATTCCTTAATGAAGTGAGTAATGAAATTATCCCAGCTCATTACGACGGACTAAAGACTTCGGCGTGAGCTCAGTCGAACGCCGCATCGCAATAGTTTCTTGTCTGTCATTTTTTACTATTGCGACTGGGTTTCAATGAATAATCAATCAATTTTTAATTAATAATCCCTCAACCTATGCCCTCTACTCGATTCAATTATCTCGAAACCAAATGGCCCTTTATCATTGCACTGATCGTCATGACCGTGACGATTTTGGGGGTGTGGCTGTACGGCATTCAAGATGATAGGAGCCTTTACCACAATTCCCTCATCTCCACTACCCTACTAAGTGGATTCTTTTTCCTATTTGTGACGATAGGGTTGTATGATGGGGTTAAGCTAAAGGATAACCTGGGAAAAGTGCTTGAACAGAAGAATTTTAAAAGCTTTACTTTCTCTCCAGATGGTTTTGATTTCGTTGGAGGAGGTGATGATATTATTAGCGCCATATTCATGATTATTCTCTCCATCGTTGTGGCGTTTATTATTTCACTGATTATGGCATTTTTGAGTGCAGCCCTCTGGATCGTGTTCCTAGCAGTGATGGCCATGCTATATTGGGTGTTTTTCCGGGCGCTTCGTTGGGTATTCAAAAAGTCACCCGTTTGTCAAGGAAAATGGGGCAAAAGTCTTTTGTATAGTTTGGGATTTACTTTGCTTTATAGTTGCTGGATTTATGGGTTGATCATCTTAGTATTTACCCTTTAGCCCTTTGATGCTATTATGGACTATCTCATTTACACCTACCTACATAAGGAGGGACTCACGCGAGAAGACCTCGCTTAAACAAGAAAATGTATAGGCAAACTGATACAAAAGTACTTTTCAAATAAATTAAAAAAGTAACTATTCAGCAGGCCTAAGGCCTGCGATTTGATTTATCGCGTTCTGGTCAACAAAGACCTCATTGAGGGCATTGAATGCCCTTTTGCCCTGCTTTCTGGCCGAGAGGATATATGATCTTAT
>JAUIKF010000032.1 GCA_030430575.1 Bacteroidia bacterium
TTAGTGCTTCCATTTGGGCGTCGCTCAAGTGTAATTGAGTAGGCAAGTTTTTTGTTTTTGATAATCCAAAATTCTGCCTACTCTTTCTCTTTTCCAAAAAGGTTATTCACTAGGTCTGAGGTATAAATGGGGGAAATAGGAAAGGGACCGCTTTTGCTTAGGGGAATGAGTCTGTTGCTTTGGGCACCAAATAGCTAGCGGTTATGCTGAGGCGCGGATTACCCACCAGCCATCGCAGCAACGCCGAAATCCGCGCCAGCTTGCATTTGTCCAAAACTCCTAGGAACTTCATGCAGAAAGTACTAGCCTCCAAAACCTCATATCCCTTTTCTCTGTTCCCTTTTCCCTATTCCATTCTTCATTTTCCATTCTCCATTTCCTGAATAGCCATCCAGGCCATGAGGCCAGTAGACTGGCGGAGGGCTTCTTCGTCGATGTTGAATCGCGGGGTGTGGAGGCCGTGAATGATGCCTTTGGCTTCATTGCGGGTGCCGAGGCGGTAAAAACAGCCAGGCACTTCGTGCGTGTACCACGCGAAGTCCTCCGCAGCCATCCATAGATCGAGATCTATGATGTTTTCCTCTCCGACGAAGTCGGCGATGTAGCCCCGGCTCCGCTGTGTGAGTTCTTCATCATTGAAGAGGACAGGATAGCCTTTGACTAGCTCAAGATCAGCCTTGCCACCCAAGGCTTCGGTGACATGGTGGACAATAGAAGTGATCTTCTTATGAGCGGTAGCACGCCATTCTTCGTTCATCGTGCGGAAGGTCCCTTCGATATAGACTTCATCTGGGATGATGTTGGTAGCCCCTTCTGCCCGTATGGTCCCAAAGGACAATACACTGGGGATGCGCGGATCGCTACGGCTTACCACTTGTTGTAGCGTGGAAATAACTTGGGCTGCGATCACGATAGGATCTATAAAGGTAGCAGGGTGGGCTGCATGACCGCCTTTGCCCTTAATCGTCAGATAGATTTCGTCAGCAGAGGCCATATACATGCCTGGTCTTATACCGATTTTGCCTTGGTCAATATAGGGCTGGACATGCTGACCCAGTATCGCTTGTACTTTGGGGGCTTCCAGTACCCCATCTTTAATCATGAGTGAGGCACCTCCTGGCGCTTTTTCCTCCGCGGGTTGAAAAATCAATTTGAAGGTGCCGCTAAATTGATCTGTGAGATCGGAAAGGATACGCGCTGTTCCCAAAAGCGATGAGGTATGGACATCATGACCGCAGGCATGCATGACGCCAGGGTTCTGGGAACGATACGGGACTTCATTGGCTTCCTGGATGGGCAGGGCGTCCATGTCCGCGCGTAGCGCGATGACGGGCGCTTTCGCATCTTGGGAGGAGGTTTTGGTCCCTTTGATCAGCCCTACTACGCCTGTGTCAGCCACACCCGTCTGGCATTCGATGCCGAGAGAACTCAATCGCTGGGCCACGTAGTGGGCCGTCTCATTTTCCTGAAAGGAAAGCTCAGGATGGGCATGTATATGGCGGCGCGTGGCGACCGTCTCCTCGTAGACCGTCTCCGCCAGGGATTTAATTTTATTCAGTAAGTCCATGGCTCAAAGGTACGGATGCTATAATTTTCTCCAAATTTTCATACATTTGCTCAAAACCTACAATCGACTACAACTCACATGAAGCAGTTTACCCTTCTCATTGTCCTTCCCCTTGTGATGTGCGCGTTTCTGGGCCTCAATAGCTGTACAGGGTTTGAAGATGGACCATCCATCAGTTTCAAAGATTCTGCTAAGCAGATGGCCAGAACCTGGCGCATCAAAGAAGCTGTGCTCAATAATACAGATATCACCACTCGGTTCAATAGCGACTTTCTAAGCTTTGAAGAAGATGGAGAATTTAGCATCCTAGATGCTGTCCGCACCGTGAATTTCCCCCCATTTGGCCGTCCTGATACGCTGACTGTTTTGGGTAAAGGAAATTGGGATTTTCTAGACGAGGACTATCGCATCGAGTGGAACTACACTTTTTTCTACCAAGATAGCTACGATCAGACGATTTTCTTCCAGGAAGATTTTTACGAGCAGTGGACCATCACACGCTTGACGGAGGAGGAGTTTTGGATGAAAAATGACAGTATGTCGATGAAGCTGGAACCGTTTTAGGAGTTCATGAAATACCTGATTACCAGTTTGATAGCCCTACTTATGTTAGGGCTTTTCAGTTGTTCCGAGAAGTATCCCGAAGGCCCAGGTCTCAGTATCTGGAGCGCCAAACACCGCGTTGAAGGACAGTGGAAATGGACCATTGCGCGCATGACAGAAAAAGGCGTAGAGACTAACCTGAGTCTCCTTGTTGCCAACGATACCCTTTCCTTTCTAGACGATGAAACCGTGACCGACAGCCGCTATGGCATTGCGGGCACTTGGGCCCTTGTCTCCAAAAACAAAGAACTCAACATCGTTTTTGGCTCAACTGCCGATTCTCTCCTTATCCCTCCTGCCATTTCTTTCCAGCTCAAAGAACTGAGAGAAAAGTCCATGTGGCTGGAATTTGCCGATGACAGTGTCACGATCGAGTGGCAATTGGAGGGGCTTTAAGAAATGTTGAATTTAGAATGTTGAATTTTGAATGAAGAGCAAAGTCTTTATTCATAATACACTGTAAGTTAAATTACTTACCAAAAACTAAACAGCAAAGCTGTCATTTCGACCTCTCCCTGAGCTTGTCGAAGGGAAGGGAGAAATCTAACAACCTGTTTTGTCCTAGATTCAAATATACCGCTAGACCAGTGTGTTAGATTTCTCACCCCCTTTCGCAGAGCCTCAAGGGGATTCGAAATGACAGCAGAGCTGTTAAAAGTGTATATAGACTTGGTTTACATTGCAATAATTCATCATTCAAAATTACCTCACCACAACTTTCTCGCTTTTCACGATGCCGCCATTTATTAGGAACTGGGCGATGTAAATCCCTTGCGATAACCCTTGAAGGTCAACCCTAAAAGGATGCTCTCCAGGCGTAGCATGTGCTAGGGAAAGGGACCGTACCCTTTTGCCATCTACTCCCAGCAAATGCACTTCGACGTCAGCGACTTGTTCCAGGGCTACCTCGACTTGGAGGTGATGACGGGCTGGATTGGGATATAACTTAATGCCTATAGGCTGATCCCAGCTGTCGATGGCCGTATTGTCCAAAAGCGTATCAGGCTCGCGGATGGGGCGATAATTGACTTGGTGGACGTCTTTCGTCGCCATATCCTGGACAAAGACCAAAACGCCCAGGTTTTCTTGTTTATAGACATTGTTTAATGTCCAGCTCTCCTGCACATTCATCGATTGTCCAACGGTCCAGCTACTGGCCATGGCAGTGCCATCAGCCGTAGGCAGCATGGCTTTCAGTACCCAGTCACTGCCCCATTCCCCATTGGGCTGGGGAGCCCCCAGATCGATGTGTCGTTCAACAATGGCTACATGAACAGCAAGATTGGGGCTAGAAACGGCTGTGAGTGCTGTGAGGTTAGAAGTAGCCGTCAAAACGCCATTTTGCAGGGAAAGGGTAGGTTTTTCTATGTCAAATTTGGCTGGAATCTGCGCGCTTTTGAGCAAGGATCGCGGCGTCACCACATTGGTAGACCCACCAGATCCAGGGAGTCTATGACCATCTACATAGGCCCAAGGATGGGTATTTCCCCCATAAAAATCATAGCGCTTGCCACAGTCAACAGGGTTGTCCTTATACAAATGATCATTGCCGCTCCATCCTGAACTGTGTGTCACCAGCCCAAAAGCAAAAGACTGGCTGAGTTCTATGCGGTCAGTGAGGACAGGCACTGCATCTGCACAAGGTCCACAATAGAAATTGGTGATGACATCTACGAGGACATTTCGCGCTGGCGCGATGACATGGGCATTCACCGTCAGGGTATCATTGGCTTGTACAGCATCTAGTCCGCCTTCTACATCGGAAAACCAAATTTTTACCTGATAATCACCTGGCTGATCCACTTTCCAGCCCAAGGGATGTTCCCATTCCATCTCTTCTAGCGAACTGATATTCAGCCCACTATAGGCTTGGGTGTGTACAGGACCTTGGTCTACAGCCCAATTGAGGGTAAAGGAGGTAAGGGGGGTAGTGCCTGTATTCATCAGACGACCTGTGACCCAATGTAGTCCTGTAGCCAGGGTATCACTGATGGATGTCTCCCGCAAACATGCATCTGTTGTAGGGAGCGGGACCTGGAAGGTGACGGACTCAGATGGGCGAAGAAATGGCCCACCTGTGAGAAAGCGTTGGCTGCCGATATTGAGGTAATGGCTGCCGTCGCCGTATTGGCAACATAACCCATAGCCTTTGCTATCGCGAATGGTATAAGTGACAACGGTGGGTAAGTCTACACAGACAGAATCTGCAAATGTCTGATTGGAACTATTGGAGGGGAACCGTGTGACTCCCATGAGCTGCTGACCCGAAGCTGTTTCGACCAGGTCCCAACTAATGGAAGTCCAGGCACCATTGAGGGAGACAGAGACTTTCACCTCTTCTTGGCCAGTCGTGCACTGGGCGTGGAGATGAGGAGAAAAGAAAGCGGATAGGGTAATGAGGAGGAAGGTGTAGCAAAAATGTTTCATAAGAATTAATAATTCCATCAATGGTTGGTTTAGGGGAATGAAAGCATGCCGTATGCCTGTTTATTGCCAAAAATGTGATATGAAGTTACCTTTTTTGCCTACGACCTCCCAGCCAGCCATCGGGCAATTCTCGCGGGTTAGGTCGCAATAGCGACAGGTCATTATTCCCATTCTTCTTAAACTTCCATATCTTAGTCACTGATTTTTGTCATTCCTTCCTTGCACTTCATCATTCCAGCTTTCTATTGGCCTTAGCAGTAACTGACTGAATGTCAGTTGATTTCAGTAAATCGCAATCGCCACAGGGTGGATTTTTTCCCAAACAAAAAGTCCTTTATCTGGTATGAATATTGTGTCTTTGAATTAACTACTCACAACTCGACTTTTTAGCATAAAATGGAAAGATTGCCTTCCCATTCTATCATCTACTCATATTATCATTCTATCATTATCCCCCAATAGCTCCTTTATTTCCGTCTATGATCAAGAAATTTTACACGCTCACTTTCTCTTTTTTCCTTTGTCTTGTCAGTCTTTCCGCCCATAATTTTGATGTGCTGGTCTATATGAATGCCAGTCCGACAACCCTGGACAATACTGCCCTTGGGGCGATCAATAACCTGGGCTTTGTTCATAGCTTTGGGGTCACGACCACTGCTAGCGCATCGGATTTCAATACGACCAACCTCAGCAACTACGGAGCAGTTATTTTCCTGAATATCAACGGAAGTGCCCTCAATGCTACGCAGAAGGGCGATTTTGAGGCATTTGTCCAGGCAGGAAATGGCTGCGTAGCCATTCACTCAGCCGCTACGGCTACTGGAGGATGGACCTGGTTCAGTGACCTGATGGGAGAGCAAGTGACGACGCAGCTCAGCTCCCAAGCGGGAACGATCATCGTAGCAGACCAGGCACACCCTTCGAGTCGTAACTTGCCTCAAGTCTGGAATACCACTGACGCATGGTACAATCTCCTTTCCAGTCCACGCGGCGAAGTTCATATCCTGGCTACGCTAGATGAAAACACGATTTCGGGGGGCGTAAACGGAGATGATCATCCCGTCTCTTGGTGTCATGACTATGACGGCGGACGGGTTTGGGTGACCACTTTGGGAGGGGTAACGGGCCTGTATTCAGATACCTATTTTTTGGATCATCTGTTAGGTGGAATAGAATGGGCGGCTGGCGCAGAGATCGGTGATGCGGGCGCTACGATAGAATCGAACTTTGACATCACCATCCTGGATGACAATAATACAGATCCCATCGCCATCGACATTGCGCCAGATGGGCGTGTATTTTATATACAAAAAAATGGGGTAGTGAATATCTGGAAACCTACGACCAATACCACCGTGCAAGCAGCTTGGGTCGCTGTCTTTCCAGGAGGAGAAAATGGCATGATTGGGATGGCCTTAGACCCTAATTTTCCTACTTCTCCTTATATTTATCTACACTATACCCACCAAGATGGCAACTGGGGTAATACAGGCCCTGGCACCCAGCGAATCTCGCGCTTTTCCGTCTCTGGAGATGCCATCAACATGGCTTCTGAGGAAATTCTGCTGACCTATGTCGTAGATCGTGCCGCTGAGATACACTCTGCGGGTTGTATGGACTTTGATGGAGATGGCAACCTGCTCATCTCTACTGGCGACAATACCAGCTATGGTGCGGGCCTCGCCAATCCTTATACCCCCATCGATGAGCGGTCTGGTCAAGAAATCTATGATGCCCAGCGCACCTCCGGCAATACGGATGACTTCCGAGGCAAAATCCTCCGCATCAAGCCGTCGGCCACCATCGGCGGCGGGTATACCATTCCTACAGGAAACTTATTCCCCGCTACAGATTCTACCTTGGCAGAGATCTATCTCATGGGGCTCCGTAACCCTTTCAAATTCACCGTGGACACGCTCCGCAATTGGGTATCGTGGGGAGACGTAGGCCCTGATGCAGTGACGGCCAGTGCGACACGTGGCCCTATCGGCAAAGATGAGTTCAACCTCGCCAAAAGCGCAGGGAACTACGGCTGGCCCTATTTCACAGGAGACAATTCAGCCTATATCGACTACAATTTTGCTACGAGCACCAGTGGAGCTGCTTTTGATCCTTTGGCCCCCTATAATGACTCTCCTAACAGTACTGGTAAAAAGAACCTTCCCCCCGCTCAACCTGCCTTGATCTGGGAGGATAAAAATACAACCACCCCAGAATTCCCCATGCTTGGCGGGGGGAATGCAACGGCCATTGGCGGTGCATTTTATCACTACAACCCTGCCCTCGCATCGACCAATAAACTGCCTGAATATTTTGACAAGACCTTGTTTATTGTGGAGTGGAATCGGAATTGGATCAAAGAGGTGAAATTGGATGCCAATGGAAATTTGTTAAAAATAAACCCCTTCTTGCCTAGCAGGGCGATGCTACGTCCGATGGACCTGAAAGTAGGGCCAGACGGCTGTCTATACCTGCTTGAATGGGACCTCGGCTGGGGCGGAGGCGGTAATACCAATTCACGGATCAGCCGCATTGAGTATTCGCCGAATGGACGATCTCCCCTTGCTGTAGCAACAGCAGATGTCACAGATGGACCTGTCTCGCTGACCGTCAGTTTTGATGGTAGTGGCTCTGTAGACCCTGCGGGAAAAGCGATTACCCATAGTTGGGATTTTGGGGACGCATCTAGTACGAGTTCGGCGATCAATCCCACCCATACTTATACGACGGCTGGTGTTTATTCTGCGAAACTTACCGTCACCAATACTGACGGAAAGACAGGCACAGCCGTGATTACGATCACGGCGGGCAATTCTTCTCCGACGGTGAACATTGTTCAACCCGTAGACGGTGGCTTCTTTGAGTGGAATGATTTTGTGCAATTTGATGTGGCGGTCACAGATCCCGAAGATGGCAGTACCGCTTTGGGACAAATTAATTGCAATACCCTGACCAACCAGACTTTGGTGGGGCATGACAGCCATGCCCACCCCTCGGCACAATACTCAACCTGTTCGGGTTCCTTCCAGACGCCTTCGGCGGGTCACTCGACCACAGAAGATGCGCTCTTCTACCTCTTTGAAGCACGCTATACAGACCAAGGAGCGACAGGCACAGGCACCTTGACCCATAGCAAAGTGCATTTCCTCAACCCCAAACTTCGCCAGGCAGAGCATTACACCAATAGCAGCGGCGTGACGCTCACTGCGACAGCAGATGCCCTCAGTGTATCTGATGTCACCGACATCGATGATGGAGATTATATCTCCTTTGACCCGATGAACCTGCTCAACATCACGGCGATCACCTTCCGTGTCGCTGCAGGTGGACCAGGCGGCACCATTGAGGTTCGTAAAGGGGCTACCAGCGGATTGGCCTCCCTGGTAGCTACAGCGGTGATCCCTACCACAGGCTCTTACAGCACCTATACCGATGTCACCATCCCCATCACAGATCCAGGAGGCACCGATGAGTATTTCTTTGTGTTCAAAAATTCCACCAACCCCAATAACCTCTTCCACCTCAACTGGATGCAGTTTGATGGCGCGGGCATCGGCTCTGCTTTGCCAGTAGAACTAGTGAATTTTGAGGCAAAGGCTATCGCAAATCGCTATGTGCGCTTGTCCTGGGAGACCCTTTCGGAGCTGAATAGCAGCTATTTTGCTATCCAACGGACGGTGAATCCCAATGGCGAGGTAGACATCATCTCTACCCAACCCGCTCAAGGCAGCACAGGTCAACGCAATTCCTATGACTTTCAAGACTTTAGCCCTTATCCAGGACAGTCTTTCTATCGCTTGGTGGAATACGACCTCGACGGCCAGCAGCACTTCACTGAATGGAAGCGCGTAGAGCTGAGCCAGACTGTGGAGGAGATTGGGTTAGAAGTATACCCAAATCCGACAGAAGGAGAAATCCAACTCTATTTCCAAGGCCAAAAAGGACACCTCAGCCTGCAAGTATTCAGCACGAGTGGTACACGGCTATTGACTGAAGAAAGTTATCTTCAGGGAGAAGGCATGGAGACGAGAGAACTCGACTTGAGAGACTGGGCTGCAGGGATGTACATCCTTCGGTTAGAAAATGGCGATGCAGTGTATCATGAGAAGATTGTGGTGGGACGGTAGGGAAATTCTATATAAAAAAGTATTTCAATAGAATAACAGCTTGGCTGTCATTCTGAACAGCCTGCCCTGAGCTTGCCGAAGGGAAGTGAAGAATCTTACTATTGCTGGATTGTGAGCCTAGTAAGATCCATCATTTCATTCGGGATGACAGCTTTGCTGTTTTAGGATGTATGAAAAAACTGTTTGTACACTGAAATAATGAGGAATACCCTAGTTAAATATGGACGTGCTTACATCAGAAAATTTCATAAATTTTTAGGAGATGTTTATTATTTATGCCCTTTGTGTGTTAAATTTTAAAAAATAGGTGCAAATAAATATGCTTTTGTTAATTTTGCCGAATGAAAATCAAGAAAGTATTAGTCGCCAATCGTGGAGAAATTGCTATCCGCATTTTTAGGGCCTGTGTAGAGTTGGGCCTCAAAACCGTTGGGGTTTATACCTATGAAGATCGCTACAGTCAGCACCGCACCAAAGCTGACGAGAGTTATCAAATCGGCGGGACAAAAGACCCATTAAAGCCTTATCTGAACATCCATGCGATCATCCAATTGGCCTTGGAGAAACAGGTGGATGCCATCCATCCAGGCTACGGATTCTTGAGTGAAAACGCAGAATTTGCACGAAAATGCCGTGAAAATGACTTGATTTTCATCGGCCCTGATCCAGAGATTATGGAGGCCTTGGGCGACAAGGTCAGTGCCAAACGGATCGCGCGTGAATGTGGGGTGCCCCTCATAGAAAGCAGTAAAGAGGCCCTTGCGTCCTTGGACATCGCCAAGACTGAGGCCAACCGGATCGGCTACCCGATCATGCTCAAGGCTGCCGCGGGGGGCGGCGGGCGTGGCATGCGCGTCTTGCGCAGTGAGGAGGACCTGGAAAAGGCGTTTGGCGAAGCCAAACGCGAAGCGCTGAATGCCTTTGGCGATGATACCGTTTTTCTGGAAAAATATGTAGAGGACCCCAAGCACATCGAAGTGCAGATTGCAGGCGACCGCCACGGTAATATCGTTCACCTGTATGAGCGGGATTGCTCGGTTCAGCGACGCTTCCAGAAGGTCGTGGAGATGGCCCCTTCTTTGGGCCTTTCAGAGGAGACTCGCCAGCAGCTCTTTGACCATGCACTGGCCATTGCCCGCAAAGTCAACTACAACAATGTAGGCACGGTAGAATTTCTCTTGGACAGCGATCACAATATTTACTTTATCGAAGTGAATCCACGCATCCAAGTGGAGCATACCGTGACGGAAATGGTCACAGGGTTTGACCTGATCAAGATGCAGATATTCATTGCTGGCGGCTATCGCCTCAGCGATCAGCAGATCAAGCTCGCCAGCCAAGAGGCTGTCACAGTCACTGGCTACGCCATTCAGTGTCGTATCACGACAGAAGACCCCGAAAACGGGTTCCAGCCAGACTATGGGACGATCACGACCTATCGGAGCGCAGCGGGATTTGGCATACGACTAGATGCGGGGAGTTTGTACCAAGGCGTGACAGTGAGTCCGTTTTTTGACAGTATGTTGGTGAAAGTGAGTGCCCACGGCCGGACGCTGGACGGCGCCTGCCGCAAGATGCAGCGTGCTTTGATGGAGTTTCGGATCAGAGGGGTAAAAACCAATGTTCCATTCCTCTACAATATCCTTACCCACAAGACTTTCCAGGAAGGGAATGCGACGGTCAATTTCATCCAGAAAAATCTTGAGCTTTTTAGCATACAACCCCAACTCGACCGCGCCACTAAGATGGTGACATTTCTGGGCAATGTCGTAGTGAACGGCAACCCAGACGTAAAGGTCAAAGACCCCGATAAGCGCCTTGAAACGCCTGTCATCCCTGATTTTGACCCGACGGGAGAAATCCCCAAAGGCACCAAAAACCTGCTTGATGAACTGGGCCCAGAAGCGTTTTGTGAGTGGCTAAAAAAGGAACAGAAAATCCATTTTACTGACACCACGATGCGTGACGGCCACCAGAGCCTGCTCGCTACGCGGGTCCGCACTTTGGACATGCTGGCAGTGGCTGAAGCCTATGCCCAAAAACATCCCCAGACTTTCAGTATGGAAGTATGGGGCGGGGCTACCTTCGATGTGTGCATGCGTTTCCTCTACGAAGACCCTTGGGCACGCCTCGCCAAACTCCGCGAAGCCATTCCCAATATCCTCTTACAGATGCTTTTCCGCGGCAGCAATGCCGTAGGTTACGCCGCCTATCCCGACAACCTGATCGAACGCTTTGTCGAGCAAGCAGCAGAGACCGGCATCGACGTATTTCGCATCTTCGATTCACTGAACTGGCTGAAGGCCATGGAGCCCAGCATCAATACCGTCCGCAAGCGTACGCGCGGATTGGCAGAAGTTTCACTGTGCTACACAGGGGACATCCTCGATCCCAAGCGCACTAAATACACGCTGGATTATTATGTAAAATTAGCCAAGCAAATAGAAGATGCCGGGGCGCATATATTGGCGATCAAGGACATGGCTGGCTTGCTGAAGCCCTATGCGGCGACTGAGTTGGTTTCGGCGCTCAAGGCAGAAGTGAATTTGCCCATCCACCTTCACACCCACGATACCTCGTCTTTGCAGACTGCTACCTACCTCAAAGCTATCGAGGCAGGGGTAGACGTCGTAGATGTGGCCTTGGGCGGTATGAGCGGCCTTACCTCCCAACCGAATTTCAATTCGGTGGTGGAGATGATGAAATTTCACGAACGCGAAAACCCCTTTGATCAGGACAGCCTCAACCAGTTCAGCAACTACTGGGAGACGGTGCGTACGCACTATTACCCCTTTGAATCTGGCCTCAAAACAGGTACCGCAGAAGTCTTCCAGCACGAAATTCCAGGCGGCCAATACAGCAACCTCAAGGGGCAAGCGATTGCATTGGGATTGGGCGATCAGTTCCAAAAAGTTACGAAGCGTTATGAAGAAGTAAATGAATTATTTGGAGACTTGGTCAAAGTGACGCCTAGCTCGAAAGTCGTGGGGGATATGGCGCAGTTCATGGTGAGCAATGACCTGACGGTGGACGATATTTTGACCAAAGGCGATACCCTTAGCTTCCCTGAGTCTATTCAGGCATTTTTTCGAGGGGACCTCGGCCAGCCCGTAGGTGGATTTCCCGAAAAGCTCCAGCAGATCATCCTAAAGGACAAAAAGCCCTATACGGACCGTCCCAATGCCCATCTGAAGCCCGTAGACTTCGACACGGAGTTTGAAGCGTTTAAGCAGAAGTTTCAAAAGGGCTTTGGCCGCGAAATCGTCTTCACCGATTTCCTGAGTTGGAAACTCTATCCAAAGGTCTGGGAAGACGCTTATCATATTCACCTCCAATACGATGATGTCAGCAAAATTCCCACCCGCAATTTCCTTTTTGGCCTCAATGAACTGGAAGAGACCAGTGTGGAGATCGAACCAGGCAAGACCATTATTGTAAAACTCCTTTCTGTCGGCCCACCTAACACAGATGGGATTCGGACGGTGTTCTTCAAGGTAAATGGCCAAACCAGGAACGTCGAAATCCCCGATAAGCAGCTCAAGATAGAAAAGGTACAGCACACCAAAGCGGATGCAGATGACGAAACACAAATCGGCGCGCCCCTCCAAGGCATGCTGTCCAATGTCTTCGTAGCAGCCAAACAGGCCGTAAAACGCAATGAACCCCTATTTGTCATCGAAGCCATGAAGATGGAGACGACCATCACGGCGGCTGCCGATGGCGTCGTCAAGAAGGTCCACTTGCAAAGTGGAACGATGGTGAATACAGAGGATCTGGTGGTGACGATGGATTAGGGGGGGAAAGATTGAAGATTTCCGAATGTCGAACAAGGATTGGAGATGGGAAAAATCTATTCATGCTTAACCATACACCTATTGGGATAGCAACACTTGTTTTTTTTGATAATATCCAAACTCATCTTAGGCCCGAAAAAAGATTGAGCGAGCAATAGGTTTTTATTTCTCGCTCAAAGTCAATCAACCAGTCTACCTCTTCACGAAAAAGCAGTTATTTCTAGTCATGATCACCACCTTTGGACTCACAAATAATATACATAGCGTGGGGCTTGTGGATCAGACCTTGGTGATGGATGACTTATTTTCTTGAGGAGATTTGCAATGCTTATGGTTTCTTGAAATATCTCTGAACTGATTTAAAGTTTTCTGTCATGAGTTAATATCGAGGTTTTGGTGCCTCAAGAACCAAAAAGTGAAGGCGATGAAATGCCAAGCCCACCAACTTGAAACCGTAGTATCTTGCCTGACAAGTAACGATCTACAGCTATCGATCCAAGCATTTGTTCTCTCGACCACAAAACGTTCTTTGTACATTTCTTCATCAAGTAAGATATCCGAATCAAGGCGAGATCCATTTCTGCGATTGAGCGGCGAGTTCAGCATAATCCCTTCTTTATCAAGCACTTGCCTTATCAGTTTTGCATCAAAACCACTATCTGCGTTGAGAAAGAGCCCGTCCACTGGTATCTCAGATTCTGCTAATTGAGATAGCATTTCGGTGATTTGTGCCTCAATGTTGTACAAGTCATTATGATTACCAGCAATGGGCTTGCCGCAAGCTACAACTATCCCTTTTCGATCTGTCAGAAGCAAAATATTGGTCGTCTTACACTTCTTCCGTCCTTGATAGGCTACCGCTTCACCTCCCCGCTTAGCCGGGCTATGCGTTCCATCGAGTTGAGCGGTAGAAAGATCAAGCAAACGTTTAAATTCTTTCATTAATTCAAGCCATACCTTACGCCAGCTACCGTCTTTACACCATTTGCGGAAAATAGTAGTAAACCAGCTCCCAGCTTACAGAATCGCTGAAAATCACCGAATTTACAGGAAGTAAGCTCCATTGATTTCCCGTTTTAAGCTTATACAAAATGGCATTAACAATTTCCCATAAAGGTATTTTACATTCGGGGCCACGCTTACCAATACTCAAATGTTGGACGATATGGGTTTGGATCATATCTTTAGGAATAATTTCAAACATAACTGCGATAACTTGTTGATTAGTAGTATTTTCTACAAGTTCGTCGCAGTTTTTTTGTCCGCCAAAAAAACTTTAAATCAGTTCTCTAAGAAAGCTCCTCACTCACAACACTTCCTCCCCATAGAAAATTGGTAAATTCTTTTCTTTATCTTTAGGATCAAATAACCCTAAAGACGATGGCTGAAAAAGCATTAGGAAATAATACATACGAGGACTATTTGGCATTGGAAGCCGAGTCGGATGTGAAATACGAATTTCACGATGGATTTATCTTAGCAATGGCGGGTGGGACGCCTGAGCATGCAGAGATAGCTGTAAATTTCACCTGGGCACTAAAAAATGCCTTAAAGCAAGCAAATAAACCCTGTCGTGTCTTGTCAAGCGATGCGAAAGTTTATGTTGAGGCTGTAAATAGATCTTATTATCCAGATGCCACGGTTGTTTGTGGGAAAAAGGAAATAAGTGAGAAAGACCCCCGCGCCATCATCAATCCTACTTTGGTCCTCGAAGTCCTTTCCGAATCTACGGCGGCTTTTGATCGAGGTGAAAAATTTGCCCATTACCGGCAATTACCCACCCTCCGAGAGTATGTCATTATTAATCCGCAAAAACCGCGCGTTGAAACGTATTATCGAAATGAGGTGGGGTTGTGGGATATTCAAGAATTCACACAATTAGCCGATATGATACTGCTCAAGTCCCTTGCCTGTCAAGTTTCTGTGGGAGACATTTATGACATGATGTTTGAAGAGGATGATAGCATAGGGTAAGGAGGGCAACAGTTTGATTAAGGAACAGGCCATTAATAACTGTCCGATTTCATTATTTGCCAAAAAGGCAAAGTAGCTCGATGGATTGCAGAACAAGGAGTGATGAACAAGGATTGAAGAAGGATAAAAGGCATTAACACTTCATCAATCTTCAATCCTTGTTCGATATTCTGCAATCTCTCACTCCTTCTTCCGCAGCACCACCTGCTCGATCTGCTTGGCGACCATGTGGTCATATAGCTCTTTCAGGGCATAGTACTCCCCAGTCGAGAAAGTGGCCTTCGATGTCTGGAAAATGCTGAGAACCTGGATCTGGTTAAGGTTCTGCGCAATACTGTATTGAAAGACCATGGACTTTTCGGGCAAAATAACCCGGGCAGGTTCGGGAAGGCTTTCGACTTCATACCCTTCGGGAATCTCTATGATGCTTGTGACTTTTCGCCTATGCAGGCAGCCCATCTCTACATCGTATTTCCGTTCGGGATTGATAAAAGGATTGGCTTCCTGTGCAAAATCCATCAACGGTTTTAAATAGATATAATCTCCTGCCACATTGGAAAAGTCAGAAGTGGTCACTTCATAAGATAGCTTTAAGGGTTTCTCTGGGTTGTCCATTTCAGCGATCTCCTCGTTTTCCTGCGTGGTGGTGGCCAGGGATTCGTCTATGCGATCTTCCCAGAAAGTTTCTTCCCCATCGCCCTCTATCAACTCTGTCCGATACGCCAAGGCATAATAGCCCGTGTAAGTCTCAGTTACCTTCCCCGTGAGTTCTCCATCGGGAGAGAGCGTCATGCGCGCAAGTACCTTCTGTTGGGAGAGGTAATTATTGGTGATGGGAAACCAGCCCGAACCCTGCCCATTGAGCAAGAACCCCGACTGGGCGAGGTCGTTCATGGCTGGGTAGTTAAAGGGGCGAAGCGAGTCGATGGCGTTGAGCAAAAACGTCTTTCCCCCTGTTTGGGCGACGGTAATCACCTCATTGAATTGTCGTGATACGGGAAAATTGTAAATCGGCAAGCCGTGATCGATGGTACCGACAAGCAGAGGCGCACTTGGGATGCCCGCATAGCCCAGTACCTGGTGGAGGGCCATATTGATCTGGGCACTGTTGCCTGTTCCTTCCTCGAAATACTCATGAGCAACGTAAGGGGACGCTTTGACGGCCATTTCTCCATCCCATTTGATAGAGTCCCTTACAAAGTTGTACAGGATCTGAATCTGTTCGATAGTATCTGTTGTTCCTTGGGTAAGCGATAGGACAGTCGCTTTGAGCAGGCTATCACTTGCATTCCTTTTTTTTATGTCTCTTTTACCCAGGGTAATGACTGTCGGCGGATAAGAAGTCATCCCGTACCGCAGGTCATCCCATGTCTTATAAATATCTGATTTATAGGTGACTGAGCCATATTGTGAATAGTAGGATTTTTTATAATCCTTCAGGTCAAAAGTGAGCCGTGCGCGATAGTTTTCCATATTATTGACAAATGGTTCCTCCTCCAGGGCAGGAATATTTTCCATCACCCATCGGTTCTCCATGGTAGAATCATCGGTCAGGTGATAGAGAATCACCGAATGGTCAAGGTTCTTAAGCGAAATGAGGCGTACCTCACTGCGCATGGTGGGAATATCATTCTGGAAATCCCACGGCTCCATCGTGTAGATATTCGCCGTCGTCAGGGTGTATTTGTATTCCAAAATAGAACCTACCTGTACGCGGGGAAAAGCAAATTTGAATTCTGTAAATGCCCCATCAACATCCTCTTCACCTTTGCCGTCTTTTTCGATGGGGTAGTAGACAACCTTGCCACCTTCGTCATTGATGGTATGGGCTTCGAAATTGGAGAGCTTTTCGAGTTTCTCTAGGCTAATGTATGAAATCGAACCATTGGCATGCTCAAAGCCGCCTTCTGCGAGAATCTTGATGCGGACATGGCGATTCAGAATGGCTTTGTATCCCAAATTTTTTCCCGAAGACTTCAGCTTCCATTCCCCAAAATCACTCAAAACCACTGCTGTCGCACTCGAGTCAAATGGGCAATGCGTCATCTGGTATTCGTGTGGTTTGAGGATGCCCCAGGTCCTAGGTGCGGGCAGGTCTTTTAGGGATTTTTTTTGGGAAAATGTTTTGGTAGGGAGAAAAAGGAAAATGAGGAGACCTAGGCAAAAAAGCCTGAAAGGGAGCTTGGAAAAAGATGATTTCATGATAGGGAAGGTATTAGGATTGAGGAAATTATTAATTAATAATCACTCAATTTAATAATTAATAATTCCTTATGTTAAGAAGAATCCTCTTTCCTTCCAAATTTGATCGTTTCTGATTTGGATTGAATTATCCGATAAATCTATTCCTCCAGCAAAAATGTCCACAGTGGCTTTGTGTGAATCTTTTTTCCGTTAATCTCAAGCGTTTCTCTTTTGTCCCAATTAATCAGAAACGACTCCTTTAATCCTAAAAAATCCATTGCTTCCAATAACCCATTAACTTCACGTTTTCGTGTACTGGCATCACTATAGTCATAACAGGCATTGATAAGCACGCCATTTTCCCAATAAAAATCGACTTCCTGTTTTTGCAAAAAATAAGATGGGTGAATCTCCTTGCGACGTAATGCTAAAAATACTGCGTTTTCAAAAACGCGACCCATATCTTCTCCTATACTCATTGCATATTTAAATGCGGGGTCTATTGCATAGACCTTACTTGGATTGACAGCTTGCTGTCGGATAGAACGACTCCATATTTCTGAGCGAAAGATAATAAAGGCTTCCTCTAGGTAGGAGACATAATCGTAAATGGTAGTTTTTCCAACTTTATACCCTTGAGATTTAATGTCATTAAAGACTTTATTGACACTGAATGGTTGGGCCAAATTATGCAGCATATACTTCAACAGATACTTGACAAGTTGAGGATGTTTTACAGAAAAACGCTCTATCAAGTCGCGATACAACATCAGGTCTATGTATTCATTGATGATACGGTTATGCTGCTCATGAGGCAAGAAAACTAACTCGGGGAATCCTCCCTGTTTTAGGTATTTGCGCAAATGATGTAACAATAATGCTTTTCCCTTGGAGGTGGAAGGATTCGCCTCTATATGGCTAAATCGCAAGAATTCACTGAAACTCAGTGGAAAAACTTCAAAGGGAATAGCCGATCATCTTCAAAATTCACATATACAAGTCGTTCTGTAGGTACTGACGCCCTTAATTGGTGGATAATATCAAATAAGATGTAGGTTTTCCCTGCACGACGAGGGCCAAGTAAGGAGATGATTTTAGGGATGTCTACAGGGATTTCTATATCCCTTGGAACTACTTCTTTTAAAGGATTTTCAAAAAAATCAGCAATTATTTCTTGAAAGATATTTTTTTTTCGAACTCATATTGTCTCTTTATAAAAGATAATATATGTAATAATTGTCCTTATATAAAGGACAAGTTAATAATTTATTGTCCTTTGTGCAAGGATAATATATTTGAAATTGCCACAAAATCCTCTTTTCTTCCAAATATGATCGTTTCCGATTTGGATTGAATTATCCTGCAAATATTGATACCTTGGTCATACAAACACTTATCTACCCACGATGAAACCCTCCCAAGGACTCTCCCAACATGATGCATTGCTAAAAAAGCTCAAGGAGGTGGTATTGAGCAATCTGGATAATGAGCAGTTTGGGGTGGAGGACCTTGCGTCAGAGGTGGGTATGAGTCGTTCTCATTTGCACCGCACCCTCAAACGGATTAAGGGGCAATCGATCAGTCAATTTATCCGAGAAATAAGGCTAAACGAGGCCATGAAGCTGATCCAGGACGATGCGGCTACCATTGCCGAGATTGCTTACCAAGTAGGGTTCAATAGCTCTTCCTATTTCCATAAATGCTTCTTAGAACAATATGGCTATCCGCCAGGAGAAGTGAAAAAAGGCACGCCAATTCCTGTACACGATCCTGCTCCTATCGCGGAGTCTGATGATGAAGAAAGTGTACAGAAAGAGAAAAAGGGGTTCCCAAAATGGGCTATCCCAATTGCCTTAGGATTGGTTTTGGTGCTTGCAGGCGTTTTTGTGGTAAAGGAAATAGCTACAAACGAAGAATCCATTAGTCCAAAATCGATTGCCGTACTTCCGCTCAAACATATCTCAGGAAATCCTGAGCAAGAATACCTGGCCGTAGGCATGCACGACGCCATCATTGGGGCACTGGGACAGCTCTCTGCCATCCGCGTGATCTCGCGGACCTCTACGCTCCGCTACCGACAGACGCAGATGCCTTTGCCCGAGATCGCCCAAGAATTGGGCGTTGAGGCGATTGTAGAGGGTTCCATCTATGGAAGGGGAGACAGCGTGCGTATACAGCTACAGCTGATCGGAACGGCTCCGAGGGAGCGACAGCTCTGGGCGAAGGAATACCATCAGAACCTGCGCCATATACTGGCGCAGCAGAGTGATATGGTGCGCAATATCGCCCAGGAAATCCATGTCACCATCACCCCCGCGGAAGAAAGCCAATTGGCCAATACCCCCCAAGTACATCCTGATGCATACAAAGCCTATATGAAAGGTATGTTTTATTGGGACAAATTGACAGAAGAGGATTTGAATAAAGCCATGCACTATTTTGAACTGGCATTGGAGATTGATCCCAATTATGCCTTGGCCTATTCGGGCATCTCCTTGGTGTGGGTAGGCAGGATGCAACAAGGGCTTACTTCCTATTTTGAGGGAGGGTCAAATATCAAAATTGCGGATATCAAAACGCGCCTGGAGGCCCTGGATAGGGACATCCCTGAGATTCACTATGTAGTAGGGACTAAAAGCTGTTGGGTGGATTGGGATTATGAGACTGCTGAAAGGGAACTGAAGCGAGCCATTGCCCTCAATCCCAATCACTCCTCTGCGCGGGCCTATTTATCTCACGTCCTTAATATCCGCCACAAGCCAGACGAAGCGATGGAGCATATCGAAATGGCGCTGGATCTAGATCCTTTTAATCCCTTGTTCCAGGCACTCTATGGCATGGACATGCTTTATGCGCGGCAATTTGACAAGGCGATTGAGACCCTCAGCAAAACGCTGGAGACTGCACCTACAGATCCCGTGGCTCTCTCCACCTTGCGGACTGCTTATCACATGAAGCAGATGTACCCCGAAGCCTTGGAGATATGGGAGACTTCCTATGCTGCCAAGGGAGACCAGGAAGCGGTCGAAGCCCTGATGCGCGGCAACCGCGAAGGCGGATATTCGGGTGCCCTGAAAGCAGTCGCTGAATTGCTCATCGAGCGGTCAAAGACAAAGTACGTCACCCCCTGGCAGATCGGCACCCTTTACACCCGTGCCGGGATGAAAGAGGAAGCCATCACCTGGCTGGAAAAAGCCTATGAGGCCCACGACTCCAATATGCCTTATATCGGCATCGATCCGATATTTGATATCCTGCGGGATGACCCGCGTTTTCAGGAGTTGTTGAAGCGGATGAAGTTGGCTTGAAAAGAGGTTTTATGTTTTGGGTTTTATGTTCTGGGTTAAGGCATAGACACGTAGCGTTCTTGGCTTTGCGGGCAATCCCCCTTTGAGCTTGTCGAAGGGGCCTGTGTGTTGGGGTCAGTCACCCACCAAAGAAGCTCCGCTTCTGACTCCTGTCGAGGATTACGCGAAGAGCCGCCCACCATCCGGAAATCCTCGACAGCTTGAATAAAGATTTTGGCCTTGCGGGCAATCCCCCTTGTGCGGTGGATAGGTGTGGCAGGAGAAGGGGGCGGCCTGTGTGATGGGGGATGTGTGGCTTGCCTTAGAAGCTTCGCTTCTAGCGGCTATCGAGGATTACCCACAAGCCAGCGCACAAATCCGGAAATCCTCGACAGCTTGGTTAAGTAAGAATACAAAACAAGAAACAAGAAAGTAAAAAGTATTTCTCTGTTATGGATCACTAGTTGTCTCTTCCCTTTTCCATTTTTTATTTCTTGTTAATTATTTATACTTATTAATGGCTGAAGGTGGTAAACGACTTCCCACTCTCCCTCTCAACCTCACACTTCTTCCCAACCTCACTCTTCTCCCCAAAATCGCCCTTTTTGGCAACATAGCAGCACTTTGCAACATAAGTTGTCAATTTTTTTAAGCTTTTGGCAACATAATTAATACACGTTCCCTCCCTGTTTGTCCCACCTTTGTATCAAGCAATCGACGCTACTGTCTGCTTGATATGAATCTTTCTTTTACCTGAAAAAATAACGCGTATTATTATGAAAAAGCTACTGACTCTTTCCCTCGCACAGGCCCCTGCACTTGCACAGACGCTTGGAACTTTCAAAGGATTTACCCTTGAAGTATGTAGAAATGAGGCCAGCCTCAATCGGGCTTTTGCCCTTCGCTATCGCGCCTATTTGGAAGTAGGTTCTATAGAAGAAAATGAGCAAAAGCTGCTATATGATGAGTACGATTTTCTGCCAAATGCACGCGTCTTTTTGGTGTGGTATGAAGGCAAGGCTGTGGCTACTGTGCGGAGCTGTGTCTACTCAGATGCGTACCGCTGGTTGCCCACGGAAGCCCTCACCTATTTCCCAACAGATATCACAAGCGAATTAGGCGCAAAGACGCGTTACCTGGAATCCAATCGCTTTGCGGTAGACCCTGATTTTCAAGGAAGACAGTCCCTTTATGCACGCTTCTTGTTATTCCGGGCCCACGGCCTGAATGCTGGAGCCCATGACTGTGGCTATATCATGACTTCCGTCCGATCCAATCACGTAGCCTTCTATCAGCGGTTTCTAGGGTTAAATCCTATTTCTTCTGGCGAGGCGCGCGTGGAATGGGCCCATGCCGATGTCGCCCTGCTTGCCAATGAGACAGAAGAATGTTTTCAGGCGATCCTCAAAAAAGGCATGCCTGCCTATGATCAAACTGACATCGCCAATTATGCCGTAACAGCAGGTATTCCGCAAGTCCTGTCTCAGCGACTTGCGGCTTAAGAAAAACTCAAACTCAAGCGCAAACTCAAAATCAAGTACAAACTCAAACTCAAACTCAAACTCAAACTCAAAGTAATTTCTTGAACTTGAACTTGAACTTGAACTTGAACTTAAACTTGAACTTCCTCTTCTCTTCCTCCTTTTTTCACTCTTAACATCATTTATCATGCAATCTACTACCACAGTAAGCTGGAACACCTATGCCCAGAAATACGATATGCTCCTCGCTTTTAACCCCTTTTACCAGCAGCTTCAGCAAGAAGTCATGGATCAGGTCAAACAATGGAAAATACGCCCTGGCGACACGTTAGCAGACATTGGTGCAGGTACGGGCAACTATTCTCTCGCTATGGCGCACCACTTTCCGATGGCTTCTGTCTTACACATCGACCAAGATGCGGGCATGAATGCGGTCACCGCGCAAAAGAAAATGGTCGATCCACTTCCCAATCACAAAATTCTGTCATTAGGTGTCGATAAAATTCAGTTGGAATCGGCTTCGCTGCGCGCCCTGATTAGCATCCATGCTTTGTACACTTTTCCAGATCCGTCACAGGTGCTGCGCGACATGTACGATTGGCTGGAGCCAGGCGGAAAAGCGGTCTTGGTAGATGCTGGGCGAATGGTCAAAGTATTTGACTGGCAGCGCGCCCTGGGCTGGCACCTCCTCCGCCAGTATGGCCTTCGCAAGACCCTTGAGATCTTCAAGGAGGGGAAAGAAGTCAGTCGCCAAAACGCTTATATCCGCGATATGCAGGAAAAAGGGATATTCTGGACCCACAGTCATGAAGAATTTTGCCAAGCCGTGAGGGACACAGGATTTGAAATCGAACTGAGCAAGACGTGCTTTCGCGGAATCAGCGACTTTGTTGTGGCGCGGAAACCCGCCTCGTAGAGACGTGATTTATCACGTCTCTACTGATCACCCATACCGCAACTCGACCACCCCTGACGAATAGGTCTCCGTATGGACGAGGTTAAGCGGAATGGATTCTTCCCCTTTGGCAAACATCGGAATGCCATCTCCTAGCAGAATCGGCATCACATAGACCTGCATCTCATCGATCAATCTATGACGCAGCAGTAAAGCGTTCAATTGCCCACCGCCGATGAGCCAGATGTCCTTGCCTTCGCCTTTTTTCAGCTCTTTCAGGAAATTGATGTGGTCTTTGGAGATATACTTCGCATGGCCGTCGTCTTTCAGTTCGGTATTCTGGGTAAAGACGTAGTTCGTTTTATCCGCATAGGGAAAGTCCATATCAAAGCCCAACACCTGCTGATAGGTCTTATTGCCCATCAGGGTCGTGTCTACGGAGTCGTAGAAGGCAAAATAGCCATAATCCAGCTTGTCTGGATTGGGGAGTTCGTGGAGCCAGTCCACACTACCATCAGCCTTGGCGATATAGCCATCCAAGCTGATAGCGATGTAGAGTTTGATTTTTTTCATCAATAATCTCAGCTTATGTTATCATGTAATCATTTCTCGCCCCGCCACATCTGTAACGCACCTTTGAGTAAATATCCCAACCCTACCAAAATCGCTCCATAAGTGACGATCCCGTAGTCCCAGCGAGACATAAATGAATAATAAGTGATGCCACAGCCGACTATAACTAAGCCTGATCCGATTAGCAAGTTTTTGACCCCTGCCTTTTGGCCTGCCTTTGCCTCTTCTGGCGTATCAAATACCATATTGTCAAAGGTCTTTTCCTCATGCAATAGCTTTTCCGCTGCTTCTTTGTCAGCTTCATTGATATTTAACAAAAACCAACTGACATCGCGGGAGAAGGGGCTATCTACTTCGCGTTCTTCGACTTCGTAGGGGATTCCCGCTTCGGTCAGCTTGGCCATGAGGTCTTCTATTTGGAGGGGGTCGGCAGTTGAGATTAAGGTGAACATGGGGGGAAGGTTAATGATAGAATGATAGGATGAGAGAATGATGGAATGGAATGATAAGATGAGTAAATGATTAAATGAGAAAATTGGGGGTGCTTCTCTTTAGACTAATTGATTCATCAATTCTTGCTTTCTGGCTTCCGTCATGCCATAAATAGGGGCATCCCAGCCGCGATTATTATAGTAGATAATGGTTTGCTGAATGCTTTCTTGAAAGTCTATGGGCGTGAACCCAAAGTCTGCTTTCAATCGCTCATTGCTATAGGTGAAGTAATCATTGTCGATCCATAAGGGCATGTCTGTCCATTGGGTTACGTGCTGGGCGTGAAGGAAAGCTGGAGGGGCATTTATGCTATTGGGAGATCGGTGAAGAAGTTCGCTGGCGGTTGTTACGAGCTGCCTGATGGAGGTCTGAGGGCTTGAGGTCATGGTGTAAATGGATTGATGATGTTCGATAGAAATGGCATCAATAATGGCTTTCACCAAATCCGCTACATAGGTCACCGAAAATGTTTTTTTGCCTTCATCAGGCAATAAGATAGGGTCGTTTTTTTTCGCCTGATACAACCAGTAATACAGTCGATCGGTAGGGTCATAAGGTCCATAGACAAGGGCTGGGCGGAAAATGACAAAGTCCAATCCACTCTGTTGTAGGATGCGTTCGCATTCGGCCTTGCGCTGGCCGTAGGTGCTGGGGGAAGGATCGTTACGCTGGTCAGGCGTGCAGGGAAGGATGGGCGCAGTCTCGTCTCGTAAGACGCTTTTTTCAGCCTCACTGTCGTAGACAGAGCAGGTGGATACAAAAATATAGCGCTTACATCTCCCATCGAGCGCTGCTAAGACCTTTTCCAGCGAGTCGGGATAGTAGCAGGACAGGTCTATCACGTAGTCCCAACGCCCCTCGGCGACTTTCGTCAACGGATCCGTATTGCGATCACCGTAGAGTTTCGAGAGTGCTGGGAACAAATGCGCATTGGTGACGCCTCGATTATAGAGGGTGATGTCAAATTGATTGAGGGTAATCAATTGGTTGATCAGGTTGCGCCCGATGAAGTTGGTGCCGCCGAGGATGAGGAGTTTGATGAGGGTGAATTTGATTTTGAACTTTTCCTTATTGGTTGACCTGGTCAAGCAAGTCTTGCGCTTTTTGTTTCCACTTTCCCGAATTGGGGTATGCGGCGATGATTTCCAATTCCTGCTTAGCTTTCTCGACTTCCCCATTCAGGCCATACAGCATGGCGAGGTTCCACTTTGCCTCTACGCCGTAGCTACTGCTAAATGGGACACGAGAAAGGGATAAAATTCCCTCCCCAACATTGACACGTCCCTCTTGTGTTTCACAAGCAGCGAGCATCACCAAGGCACGGTTTGCCACTTCGCTCTCAGGCGAGGCGTTGGTTAGAATATCCACATATATTTTCTGGGCATTGGCATAATCTTTTGCTTCAAATCTTTCCGCTCCTGCTTCAAAAACAGCCGCCAGGCTGTCTGCGACCTCGTTGGGGCCACGCCTCAACGTCTCTGATGGGGTTGCATAGGCAAATAGGACTGGGGCTGGTTTCAGCCATTGATTGAGGCCGATGACCACCAACACCAATACCACCGCTGCCACAGCGAGCGTCCAATAACGGCGAAAGGGAACCACCTTTTCCTCCGACCCTTCTTCAGCATCCCACTCGCGAAATTTGGCTGATAACCGTTCCTGTGCGGTTTCCCACAAAGCACCTCTGAGCAGCAGATGTTTGTTTAAAGCTGCTTGAAGCGCAGGATTTTCCGTGACTTCTTTTTCAAAAGAAGCCCGTTCCTCGTCGGAAAGCTGCCCGTCCAAGTAGGTTTCAATCAATATATCTTCTGGCTCACTGTGCATCTAATCGCCCTATTACATTAAATCTTTTAATTTTTTTCGACACGTATATCGCCGAGAATTGACCACACTAGGCCCCGAATATCCCAGCAGTTCTGCAATTTCAATATCGCTATACCCTTCCCATTTCATGACCAAAATCTCTTTACATTTCTCCCCAATTTTCTCCAATAACTTTTTCACATGGTCCAATTTGTCCCTTGTGATGAAATCCTTGAGGAAATGTTGGGAGGTCTGTGGTAGTCCTGGCGCAATGGCTTCTATCGGCACGGTATCTAGGTTAGTCCGCTTTTTATCTAATATATCAATGCACCGGCGTAAGAAAATGGTCATTAGCATAGTCGACAGCAAAGAATCTCTTCTGAAACGATCGTCTAAGATCTCCTTCATCAATTGCCCCAAGGCCAGATCGTAGGCAAACCGCGCATCTTCTTCACTTAGGCCATACTTCTTTCGGCCTTTGTGGATATAGCCCTTGTGACTCTTGAACAAGGTTTTTATGGCTCTGTTCTGCTGGGCCATATTCCCTCGTATCCCTTGGATGATGTCATCATCTTCGTAGGGATTTCTTCGGAAGTTGAAAAATTGAGCCATGGAGTAAGGGAGCAGTTTTAGGTAAGGTAAAAAAAAAGAAGATTTTTTTCAGAAATGAGTTGAGGTTTTTTCAAAGCAGGAGATTAACGAAAGTAAATCCTTTCTGATGAGAGAGGACGCTTTCATTTTTTTAAAGCTAAAAAACCTTGTCATTATGAAAACTTCATCATTCTCTATCGTCCTCCTGATAGCTGCTGTCATGCTCCTGAGCAGCTTTACCCTTGGCCACAAACGCCCCAAAATCAAAGGGTACCGTATTTCTCAAATTGTGTTGGTTGATTTCCAAGGAGGGATCACTTATCGAGGAAAGAAAGAGCGGATCAACCTCCCCGATATTTATGTCGAATTGACGCGCAATTATGGTTCGACGGTGCGGACTGAGACTGTCAGAGACTGCATGCCGAGTAGCCGTACTTCCTTTTTTCGACGGGGATTGCCTTATAAGGTAAATGACCTCCGCACGCCTGTGAGCCTCACCTTCCGCAACAAAGATGCGAATGGGGCCGCTATCGGTCACGAAGTCTTTTTCAGTGGCGTGGAGCTGTTGAAACAGTGCTCCGCGCAAAAGAAAAGTAGGTCCACCATTGTCTATAATGCAGGCAGCGTTCATTACGAATTGACAGTAGAATGGCTCTAGTGCCTTCGGTATTAACGCTGGGCAAGCCTTCAAACACCTGTTAGGTCTCCCCACCACAATGCTGATAGACCTAACAGGTGTTCAAGGGAATTCCCCTTTATTTCACCTCTAATTTACCCCAATCATGAAACGAATTTGGATCCTATTCCTTACCCTAACCTTATGCCTGCCCTCCCTTCAAAGTCAGCAAGCTGACTTTGGTGATGCACCCGAAACGGGCAGTTTCCTGGGAAAAACCTTCCAGTTTAACACCACAGCGAGCAACCAAGGCCCTAGACATACAGCCGCCGCTTCATCGACCTTTTGGCTAGGACGCCCCGATGAACCGATCCCTATGCCTCCTTCTGTCGAAGCAGATGCGCTCCTCCCAGATGCCGATGCCGACGATGGTCGCCCGTTCATCTTTGTCCTGGCGCTGGGCGTGCCTGCGCCTGCCAGTGTATTTGTCCCAATCACCACCAGTGCCTCTCACAATCCGGCCACGCCCATCTATATCAATGTGGCCATCGACGTAGACCATGACTTGGATTTTGATGACGCAAGAGATGTCAACTGGGTGGTCCGCAATATGATCGTGTATATGGATGCAGATACTTCCCTCTGGAATATCTCCGACTATTTTGGGTTTGGTAGCGACCTGCTGCTGTTTCCTGTCTGGGCACGGATCTCCGTGACGGACCAGCCTGTCAAATATGGCTGGGCCACAGGAGACGTGGCCAATGTCTATACCGTGGGAGAAACAGAGGATTGGTGTTATGGACCATCCCCTGTTCCCATCCTGTCATGCGCTCCGCCTAGCGACTCACAGCCTCAGAAGCCCAATGTGAGAGATATATTTTTTGACGGGCGCATCTTCCATATTCCTTGTGGTAAAAAACGCCCCATCATGTTTCCTGTGACCAATCGCTCCAAAGTGCCTGTCAAAGACCTTCAATTTGACTTTACTTTCCTGGGAGGCGATCGATTACCCATTCCCCCGACAGTGATTCCCCGGCCTGTCAACCTCGCGCCAGGGGAAACGAAAATCCTGACCTTCTGTGTGCAGGGATGGCCATGTCCAGGCCCTGATGATCCCCATCACCGAAAAGCAGTCTATTATGTGCGATGGACCTATGATCCCAAGGAGGAGTATTATCAGTTTTCTGAAAAAGTGACTTTCAGCGATGCAGAAGACCCAGACTATGTCGATGGCAACTTCAAGGGGTATCTACCCATAGAGCCAACAGGTGTTTCTCCACATATTCCTTGGCGGCCTACTGTAGGGCCTGCTTTTGTGGGGGAATTGATGACGTGGACAGGATACTATCCAGGGCCTGTACGCTGGATCGAAGGCGATCCCACGGCCAGTGTCATTCGGATGCCAAGCTGGATGCAAATGACTCAAGTCCCGAGCAGTACGGGAGACACCACCCTGCTTCGATTTACGGGCACCCCGGGACCTACAGATGCGGGGATAGATTCGCTTATCCTGGCTGTCTATGCAGACAGCAGTGCTGATGTCATCACGATGGACACATTGCGCTATGCCGTGCCATTGTATGTGACCTATCAAGGCAATCCGCCCACCTTTACCGATACCTTGGCGCCCTGGAAACAGATTCAGGTTTTCAACACCCTTAGTCATACCTATCGGGCCTATGATATGGACCTTGCTATACCAGGCATCGATACGCTCTTATTTGCCTACCAACTACAGGATGTTCAAGGGCGAGCCTATAGCCCGATTAATCCCCCGAAATTTGAGGTTTATGGCAATGATTCTGTTCGATTTGAGTGGAAGCCTGACAGCAGTGAGACGGGGCAATACCAGTTAAGGGTATTTGTGGGAGATTATTATCAATTTCTGGATACGAGCACCACCCAAATAGCGGTGACACACTTTGGCGTTGGTCTATCAGAACCGCTTGCGGATGAGCTGTATTTCAGGCTATTTCCCAACCCCTTTGAAGATAAAGTGACAGTCGAAATTTCCCTTCCCCATCCCACAGATGTGGTGATCTCGATTGTGGATATGCAGGGAAGAAAGGTAAATGAAATGCAGCAACGTCGTCAAGCCTTAGGCCTCCATCGATATGTCCTGAAACTCGATGAGTTGCCAGATGGAGTCTACTTGGTGGAGGTAATTGCCGATGGTCATTCCTATTATCAGAAGGGGATTAAACTGCCATAATACCGGCTACTGAAGCCATGATTTTGCCTGCTTTCTTTTATGAGAAGGCGGGTAAATTTATTTATCAAAAATCCATATATCGAATATCTTTTAGGAAAGATGCCTATCTTTAAAAAGTACAAATAACCCTACCTTAAGATGAAAAATATTGTAAAGAACTTCGTTCTCTGGTGGTGTGGGGTCATGTGTTTACCCTTGCAAGTAGCTTTTTGCCAGAATAATCCCCTCTCCCTCGCCGACACCACGCTCGCGATCAACTGGTTCGATGAAGGGCTTTGCTATGCCAAAGCTTATGAATTTAAGCAGGCAGTATATGCTTATGAAGAAGCCGCCCAGCTTTACCAAGCGCTTGCGCCTCAAGTGAATGATTCCGTATGGTGGGACCAAACCGTACATGCTTGGAATGCTTGGGGAGACATGTTGTTTGTGGTCTTATACACAAGTCCTGGTATGAGTCAGGAGAAGTATACCACCCAAAAAGCCAAAGCAACTTGGGCGATTCGTCAAGCACAGGCGATGGCGAAGTTGCATTTGGGAGATCACCATGAGTTACTGGCAGAGGGGTATGCTATTTTGGGAAAAATGGATGCTGCGAGAACCATGAAAGAAAACCTCGCTTTCCTTGACTCTGCCATGGTGATCCATGAATTGAACGGTCACCCCATGCATAAAGAACTTGCTCAAATATGTAGCTATTATGGAATGACCCTCCGCGATAGCGGTCATTTTCAGATGGCAATCCCCTATTTTGAGCGAGCGCTTGATGTCGCCAAGCATACTTCAGGCGAAAACAGCCTTGAAGTAGCTCATATATACAACTCATCAGGGATCAATTATGACCTGCTTGGTTGGCATGAAAAAGCGATTGAAACGATAGCAAAAAGCTTAGACATAAAGCGGTTGTATGGGCAGGAAAATAATCCTAGATTCATCAATGGGCTAAATAATCTGGGAGGGATGCTGATCAATCAAGGGGATTATGCACAAGGGGAAGCCTACTTAAATGAAGCTGCTGGGTTAGTAGAAACACATGATTTATCCGCTCGATTTCCCTACCTCCTGAACCTTATCTATCAGAATCTTGGAAACAGTGTGCTTTTTCAAGGAAAATGGCTGGAAGCATTAAAGAGATTTCGTCAGCATGTTGCCTACGTTTCGAGGCATTATGAGCGCCCGGAGCAAGAAGAACCCTACCTCCTGAGCATTGCCCAAATAGGAGAAATGCATACGATGTTGGGCGCTATGGATTCTGCCCGAAAATACCTCCACTGGTCCAAAGAGCTGATGGATAATCTCTCTTCTTTAAGTAAGCGAAATCGTTCAGTGATGCTAGGCACTATAGGCATCTGCTACGTTGAATTTCAGGAGTTTGGGGAAGGTTTGGACTATTTGAATCAGGCACTGGCCTTGGGGCAAGAGATATATGCACATGATCACCTAGAGATGTTGCGCATACAGCTAGCTAAGGTTGATGCCTTGTACCAAATGGGTGCATATGATGAGGGGCTAGCCACCTTGGATCAATTGATTCGAGATATACCAGCAGGTGGTTCCGTCACAGATTCATCGATTTGGGCAAATCCAGTATTGGTGAAAGCCTGGCGGCTCAAAGGGGAAATCTATTTAGGAAAAGCGAAATCGAGCCGTTCCATCTCCGAAGGCCAGCGCGCGATGGCAGCGTTTGAGAATGCCCTTGCCCTGCACGATACCTTGTTTCGCATATTTACCTATGAAGCTTCTCAAAGAACCCTTCTCAAGGAGGCTGAGCGTCTGTATAAAGGAGGAATAGCGTGTGCTTTTTTATTAGATGAATTGACAAAAAACACTACCTATCAAGAGCTCGCTTTCTCCCTAGCTGAAAGAAGCAAGGCTGCTATCTTAAAACAAGCCGTGGGAAAAGCGCACGCGCTTTCCTATTCGGGAATCCCTGATGCGGTATTGGTACAGGAAAAACGGCTCAAACGCTTGGTATTTCAGTATCAGCAGGAAGTCTTAGCAGAAAAGGCCAATGGCCCTTCCAGTGACCTAATGCGTCTTCACGCTTTACGACAGCGAGGCTTTGCCTATCATCAACAGCTGGATTCCTTGCAGCATGCCCTCCAGCAAGACTACCCCCAGTTCTACCAATTGCAATATGTTGATCTCTCAACAGACAGGCATTCCATTCAATCCCAACTTGACGACCATACGGGCCTGCTCCAGTATTTCTGGGGAGAGGGTATGCTCTATAGGTTTTGGATGAGGAAAAATGACTTTCAATGTGAGCTAATTCCCATTTCACAGCGCTTTACAGATTCGCTCCATACATTTATCGCATGGCTAAAGGCATATAACGAGGTACATGATAGCAAAAGCGCCGCGCACATGATGGACATGTCTCATCAAATATACCGCCGATTGATTGGCCCATCCCTGCCAAAAGACATATCAAAGCTTGTCATCATTCCTGACGGCCCATTGTATCAATTGCCCTTCGAAGCCTTGCTCATTTTGCCACCATCATTTAACAATGGACACCTCAACTGGGAATCACTCACTTATCTACAGGCCAATGTTGCCTTACGGTATAGCTACTCAGCTGCTTTGATGGAAGCTCCCCCTTCACTTGAAGTAGGCACAAAAGGCATAGGTGCCTTTGCGCCTAGTTATCCAAAAGAGCTAGCGGAGGTTACTGTAGGTGACGAATTCTATCCCGTTAGGGAAGGGCTCTCTTCCCTGAACTACAATGTGGAAGAAGTCACTTCCATCATGAAATTCGCCACAGGGGATACTTTTGTAGGAAAGGCAGCGACAGAAGCAGCTTTTAAAGCACAAGCAGGCCGCTTCCGCCTGCTTCACCTTGCCATGCATGCGGATATGAATGATAGCCTTCCAGAGCTATCTGGAATGGCCTTTTATCCAGAATTTACTGATAGCCTAAATAATGGATACCTGACAACGGGTGAGGTCTATGGGCTATCACTCCCAGCCCAATTGGCGATCCTCAGCGCCTGCAATACTGGCAATGGACAGTACCAGCCAGGAGAAGGCGTGATCAGCATCGCACGGGCGTTTCGCTATGCAGGTGTTCCCAATTTGGTGTATAGCCTATGGCAAGTAGATGACGAAGCAACGGCCCTGTTTATGGCATCCTTTTATGAATTTCTCGCTAAGGGCCTCCCCAAAGACCAAGCCCTACAAAAAGCCAAACAGACGCTGATGCAAGATGGCTATGCTCATCCCTATTACTGGGCGCCTTTCTTATTGCTTGGCGACGATCAGCCGGTAGAGCTTGGTGCTTCATTTTGGGGTGGTCAGATGAATATTTGGGGGGTGATTTTGGCCATAGGGCTGTTGTTGGGGATAGTCTATATGCTAATTGCTCGACGTCGATGGTTTCGCTGGCAAACTCCGAAATAGCGTCATTTTTGCAAGCAAAACATGCCCTTCAACGCTTTCAGTCTGTTTGCGATGATTGGTCACATACTTTGCCTGAACACCCGGAAATCCCTGTAACCCAGCTTCTTGTAGGTCCTTTGGGATTTTGATGAAATCTAGTGCCAAATTGGATTCCCATTCTAGCTGATAATTGTGGTTCTTGATATTGTAAGTGCCCTTGAGGGTTAAGCCCATTTCGAGCGGGCCTATATTGAGACCAGAGGACTCTAGAGAGAAGGCCAGTTTCTCCCCTGATTTTTTGTAAATGCTAAAATTTCCCCAAGGAGTTCTGATCCCAAACCCTTCATAAAAGCCTGGAATGATAATCCCAAAACTGGGAGCTTCGATCTCACAATCATAATAGCGTGGATAGGGTCTCCCTTTCATGCAATCCAGTTGAGCACTGGACTGTTCTATTTCACAGCTTACCACTCTCATCCTTCCTATAAGCCCGCCTGGGCAGACTTCCATGCAATGAAAATTGATGTCATCACAGGGGGCTCGTTGTAGGTTGAAATAATCATGCGTAGCAGGTATATGGGGGAAAGTAGTCACAAACGTCATATCAGACGGATCCATTTGCCTGGCTAACTCCAGGGCTTCTGCGGCTTCTTGGTCCTTCCCTTGCTCAAGCAACATCTGTCCCAGTTGGCTATGGTGCCCGGCTTGATTGGGGGCCAAAGTCACAGCCTGACGGATCATGTCTATTCCCCTGTTTATTTGCCCCTCATCCTCCTGTTGAATGCCTTCCTCATACGTCATGACGCCATGATTGTGATAGGTTTCTGCTATTTCTGGTGCCAATTTTTTGGCCGCTTCAAAGGCTAGGTTAGCCATCTGGCTAAGGTGGGCATCAGGTTCCTGCTGGTGCCATTCCCAGAGCATGGCGCCTAGGTTTTGATAGGCAACAGCGTCATTCGGTTGTTGAGCAGCATACTTGGCTGTAAGCCAAAGTGCCCATCCCAGTTCATCATTGATGGTAGCCCAGGAGGCATAAAATGCGGCCATTTGGCCAGAGGGATCTTGATTGATCAGCTTCTCCCACTGTGCCCTTTCTGGCAACTCAAACTGCTTTTCAATGTTGGCAGTCACTGCTGGGAGAGAAAATGTGGCAGGTGCTTGTCCTAGACAAGCCGGAAGCAAAAAGCTCCCCAAAGACAATAGGAGTCCTATATATAGATTCTTGGTTTTCATAATCATGTTTCTTTTTTAGTTCTCAATTTGCCTTAATATCCTCTGCGGTTGGCAGTCACTTGGTGGATGCCCTGGTCTTCATAGGAACTATTTCCAATGAAGGGGAGATTTCGTTTGAGCAACATAGCAAGTTGGTCGAGAGAAGGAGTCGCTTTGATCGTCATAACCCAATTATCTCTTAATCTATCTGCTTCAAAAAAAGTGGCTGTCAATTTGGGCTCAGCAGCCCCCATAGCCAAGGTCATATCATGAGCTGGTCTAAAAGCTGTCTGGTTGGCCAGGTTTCTGGTACAGGTAGCAAAGCCGGTATTATTGAGTTCATCTACGCCCATAGGCGTGAGCCCGCTATAGCACGAATAATCTGCCACTATGTGGTTACATACTTTCTGATCGATTGCCTTGTACATAATGCGATGGAACTTTTCCCTAGGATAACCAGCATCATAAAATGAAGAGGCGAAGGCGCCACAGGGGAAGCCGTTTTTGGTATCTCTCTCTGACCCATGTGACCATATAATTTCAATGGAGGTCTCTCGCCCTTGGCTCACGCGTTTGGCATAGGATGCTATCCCATTTACCAGTTTGGTGGCTTCTGCTTTGTTATGGGCGGCTATTTCCTTTTCCAATGCTTCATTTCCAGAGAAGCAGGATTTAATACTTCCGAAGAAACCGACGTCCACCTCTCTTGTGATAGAGCGAAAGTGGGGAGCAAGGTAGGTGGCAGAAACGCCAGCATTTTCTAAGGCTACTTTTATTCTATGGGCTGAAGGTTCAAAAGTGCTTACCCGCATATCCACAATGAGTGCTTCGGTCCCTTTGCCACGGTTGGGGCAGTCTGCTACCGTATCTGGGGGCAGTTCTTCAAAAGTGGGGGGTTCAGCCCATTCACTCATGTCATGGATATTTTCGATGATGCGCACGCGATAGATAAAACTGCCCTTTCCAGGTACATCCAGATGAATCCGAAACGTATCGGTAGGGTCAGCCTCATTTGACAAGAAAATGTCCCATCCGCGATTTCCTTCCACAGGGCGGATCTCGTCCACAGGCCCCTCAGCCCATAGTTCTATGAAGGAAAAGGGTAATGTGTCTGTCAACAGGCGCAAAGAGGCACTGTCTCCTGGCAACACATAAGTGGGGCCTGCGAGGAAGGCGTGGTTATAATCACAGCCTAGCTCTAAATGGGTAGAAAGGCTAGGGCGAGTCACCGCCCCAAAACCCAGAATTTCATCCATCAAGTCCAGGTCTTCTTGAGAGATGTCTCCGTCTTGGTTGAGGTCAGCAGCAGCGGGGCATGCGCCTGGAACTGGGATGACACCCCCTGAATTTGTTGTCCACTCATACAGATATTCTCGGTCTGTTTCGTCGACCTTCAGGTCCCAATTGAGGTCTCCATAGACCAGTAGTGGGGCTAATCCTAATTCTAGGTTTTGTAGATTTTCATAATAAACCTCCTCTTCGAGGGGATCAGGGTTAAAAATGACAGGGTCATCATCCTTGCAGCTCGCAAAACATGCGAGCAGGACAAACAGGCTAATAAGCGGTAAAATACGTTCAATTCGAATCGCCATAATGGTATGCGTTAAAGGTTAAAAAAGTCTTCTGACTTCGTAAGTCAGCTACTTTTTCAAAACCTCAACTTGCATGACCATTTTTTTTCTAGCAATTACAATTAGGGTCACACCCACAATCTCCACAACAGTCTCCGCAGTCCCCACAACCACCACCACCCCCACAACTACCACCTCCGCCGCCACCAGAAGATATGGCTATTAACGTTGCGAGGGTAAGGACGCCAACCACGCCGATCAGTGCCCATGCCCACCACTTGAGGCCACCGTCTTTCTTGCGGGCCTTGCGCTCGGCGCGCTGAAGGCGCCGCTTCATCCGCCTTTGCTGGCGGTCCAGCTTTCTGAGCAGACGCTCACGGTTTTTGGAAATACCCTTGGCGAGGAGGTACATGCCGATCGGCGCACCGATGAGTGCCCCTATCATGGCATAGTCAAGCGTAAAGCCACTACCCGCGCCATATTCTGCGGCAGCAAATAGTTGCTGGTGAAATATCACGAACAGTAGGGCGATATAGCTAGCGGCAAATCGGGCAGGCCTGAGCGGGTCGGTCCATGCCCCGATATGTTGTTGAATGCGGCCTACGGTTCGAGCGATGGTCGGCACGGTGGCCTTTTCGATGCCGCTTTGTGGCGTGCAGACATGGGGTGATTCTCCTAAGGTAGCAGCCAGATTGAGCATGAGTCGAGAGATCAAAGAAGCTTTGATATCTGCCGCTACAGGTGCTTGCTGAATCATGCCTTCGATAGCTTTCGCTTTCTCCCATAGCCAGTCGCTGGCGGCTTGTTTTTGGGTTTCTAGGGGAATGGATGGATGGATTAGCAATGGGTTAAATGCCGCTTCCAGCTCGTCTTTTTCTATATCTTTCCAAGCGTCTAAACCATAGATCAATTCCCCGAAGGCATAGCCCAACTCGTAGACCGTGTCCCGCCAGGCGGGCCTTTCGATAGCTTCTACGCCTTTGGCGAAGAGGTAGCCTGTGATCGCGGCAGATGGCTCAGCATGCCAATCCAGTAAGGCTTGAGGATTGTCTGTGGTAGGCGCAAGGGTCTCGCGGTGAGCGTCTGCGGCTTGGTGCTCTAGGAGCACCTGGGGGTCTATATTCCAGACCGCCATGCGGTCTTGGACGCGGGCCAGCGGCTTTTTGAGAAATCGCTGCGCCATTTTCCATACGAATTGTACGTCGTCCTGCGCATTGTCCCGCACCTTTAATTCCACCAAAATTAGGTTCATATCAGCCGCGTATTGCAGACTGAGGGGCAAGGCATCTGCCGCTGGCATGGAAAAGCAATTGTGCGCATATAATTTCTCGTCCCATTGCTCCGTATCCGCTTCCTGAATCACACTGAGAATTTCTGCCAAAAATACGCTGTCAAAATTGAGTAGCATGCGACTTCGCTGGCCGTAGAGTCTGCCGATAGATTTGCATGTTCCACAATAATGGAGGCGGTACCAGTCTGGCTGTCCTGCCTTCAGGCAACCTGTATTTTTCATCAATCCAAACATGGGAATTATTGATTATTGGTTGAGTAATTATTGATCGATTAACTCTTTGAAGGGTAATCCTTCTTCAATTTATCAATTTCCTTCGCTATTCCTATCATTTTGCTGTATCTTAAAACATGAATCCATCCCTTCTATTCCTCCTAATAATCGCCTGCATAGCTCCTTCTGAAAATGCCCAAAGACCTTCGGTCCATGCGCCAATCCCTGAATCAGAATTCCTACAGGTCAAAATAAAATTCGGTACGAAAGGAGTTTATAAACGGGCAAAAATCACCGTGTCAAGAAGAGAAGGGGTGAAGGAAGTGATATATTTTCATCCGATACAAAAGGCCGAATTAATTTCAAATTCACATTTTTCTTGGCAAAATGATCACTTCTTGTTTCACTGTGAACCCAAGAAGGTGACGTATTATATTGGTTGTAGATTCCCTCGGAAGTATTTGAAACGAAAACACACTTTTGTTTTTCTCTTCCAGCCTGAGGACGATTGCCAGTATCAGGCGTATTATTATGTAGGGGAAAAGGTCTATCAATTATCGGTTCCGTTGACAGCGGAAAATAGGCAAAAGGCGGAGCCTGATTATGTGGTGGAGGTGATTTAGCTGTATATATGAGTCATCCCGAATTCCCAGGAATTTTTGTAATCCATTAAACGCCTTATCCCTTATATTTCTCCCCCCACAATTGATCCAAAAACTGTTTAAGCTTCGCTTCTGACCCTATCGCCTTCGGCTGATAGAAGGTGGTGCCAGAGAGACCCTCAGGCAGGTATTCTTGGTTGCCTTCGGCCCCTTCATAGTTGTGGGAGTATTTATAATTTTTGCCATAGCCCATGCCTTTCATGAGGCGGGTAGGCGCATTGCGCAGGTGCAGGGGTACGGGACGCGGGACGTCGTCCGAGACGAGCTTCATGGCTTTATTGATAGCTGCGTAGGCAGCATTGCTCTTGGGGGAGCTGGCGAGGTAGGTAGTTGCCTGAGCGAGGATGATTCGGGCTTCGGGCATGCCGATGACATTGATGGCTTGGAAGCAATTATTAGCCATGAGGAGGGCATTCGGATTGGCATTGCCAATGTCCTCGGAGGCGAGGATGATGAGGCGTCGCGCAATGAATTTGATGTCTTCGCCGCCATCCAGCATGCGCGCTAGCCAGTAGATGGCAGCATTGGCGTCGCTGCCTCGCACCGATTTGATGAAAGCACTGATGATGTCATAGTGCTGTTCGCCAGTCTTGTCGTAGAGGGCGACATGCTCTTGGGCGGAAGCCATGATGGCTTCGTCTGTCACGACGATCTTTTCCGATTGTTCGCTAGCCGCTACAAAAATTTCTATCAAACTCAAGCTTTTGCGCGCATCCCCTCCTGCAATGCGGTAGATCGCTCCTGTTTCCTTGAGTTCTATGTCCAGTTCTTTCAGGACTTTGTCTTCCTTGATGGCATATTCAAGCAATTCTTGGACTTCTTCTGGCCCCAATGCCTCCAGCTTGTACACTTGACTCCTCGACAGCAAGGCTGCGTTCACTTCAAAAGACGGATTCTCCGTCGTGGCACCGATCAAGGTCACTAGGCCGCGCTCGACAGCGCCTAGGAGAGAGTCTTGCTGAGACTTGTTGAAGCGATGGATCTCATCGATAAAGAGGATGGTGCCTGGGAAGCGCTTGGCGTGTTCCAAGACTTGGCGGACGTCCTTGACGCCGGCGGCGACAGCGCTGAGCTGCTTGAAGGGCCGATCGGCATGCTGCGCCAGAATCTGGGCAAGTGTCGTTTTGCCAATGCCTGGCGGGCCCCAGAAGATTAAGGAAGGGATGCGTTGACTCCGCACCATCTGCATGAAAGGGCTGCCTTCGTGAAGCAAGTGCTTTTGGCCTATGACCTGATCGATGGTTTTGGGCCGGATGCGCTCCGCCAAGGGAGGCAGGTGGGCATGTTGGTGAAATAGATCCATGAATGATTACTTGAAGCCTTTTCCTTCAACAGGCATTCAAAATTGGTTCATTGAGATATTTAGTGGAATGATCACTTTATCCTTAACATCCACCACGGATTACACAGATTTACACGGATTAAAGAAGAAAATCTGTGGGAATCTGGGTAATCTGTGGTTTTTCTCCTCTTATTCCTCTCCTCCAAAGAAATACGCCAACACCAGAGAGCCACTGAGATGGGCATCTAGGGTCTCGGATAAGGCTAGGGTCTCTGGCAAAGTATTGTCATTCTTCCATTCTTGACCATCAAGGAGATCGTCTCGGGTATACGTGTATCGTCCTTCCAGGCCCACCGCCCAGTGGTCGGAAAGCTTTATGCGAAAGCCAGTACCCACCATGAAAGTAGAGATAATGGCATAGTCGCCGATGCCTGTTTTATTGATTACATCTTGATCGATATAAGTTTCATAAGTATCGTCGCGCATGTCTATCAGGGCAGCTCGAATCGCATCTGAGCCAGTAACCTCTATATTGGCATAATCATAAATTTGATTGTTCTCATCAAGAGCGTTGATCCATGAAGCATATAGCATGGTACCCAAGCCGCCAAAGACATACAGGTCCCATGTGTCATTTCCTGAAGGGGAGAACAGGCGGTTCAGGTTGACTTTTAACTGGATGGAAGCGTCAAAATACTCCATGCTATAGTTGTGATAGACGGCTGGATTCAGCGTGTCATACGCCACCAAAAATTCACTGCGATCGGGCGTACCATTCAAGGCTTTATTGTACTTTATCCCCGTAGAGACTTCTGTATCCAGGCCTTGACTCTTGCCATTGTGGAGCTGTAGGCGAAAGTCAATCACCCGAGAGACCTGTTTCTGAAGAGAAAGGCCCACTTGGTAGCTGTTTGATATATCAGGGGCGACATCGCCACGCACGGCACTCGTACCTAGTTTTAGGCCCAAAGACCATCGCAGGGGAGTCGTTTTTTCCACTCCATAATACCCTACTTGGGCAGAAAGGGAAAGGGTACCAACGAGACATAATGATAAAAGAAGAGCGCGCATCATAGGGGGATTAGGAGTAAATGAAAATGAACATCAAAATACCTCTTTTTTCTCAAATACCACTTCTCTTTCTAAAAACAGCTTAGCGGCTGCCTGAAAATGGATGGTATAATCAGATAAGAAATACTGATAGTGAGCTTTGGACCTTTGGGTTCTCAATAGGTCATTTTGGGTCAAACCAGCTTTTACCGCATTTGCAACTGCTAAAGAGGAGTCAATAACAGTGATGGGATTCGGATAATTTGCCTCAAAATAAGCTGCTATTTGATTCTTTATCAAGGGATAATGGGTACAGCCCAATATCAGCGTATCTATGTCAAAAAAGCCTGTGTCAGACATATAGGCGTCTATGACATCTTGACTCACTGCATTATGCAGCCAGCCTTCTTCGATCATAGGTACCAGGAGGGGAGTTGCCTTCTCGACGATGTGTGCCCCCGACAAGGCAAACGACAATTGGGTCCGATAGACATGGGAGTGAACGGTGGTTTTGGTCCCAATAATGCCGATCCGGTTGTTACGAGAATGGCGTGCCGCTTCTGACACTGCGGGACTGATGACATCGAAGACAGGGACCTCGCCAGCGACGGCGGCGACGGCTTGTGCTGCAGCAGCAGAAGCGGTATTACAAGCAATCACAATGGCCTTGACGGGCTGTGACAGGAGAAAGCGGGTAATGGCCAGGGCAAAGCTCTGAACGAGTTCTGGCGACTTGTCGCCATAGGGGAGGTGGGCCGTATCGCCAAAGTAAATCAGGTCCTCCTCAGGCAGCAGGGCTTGCATTGCCTTCACGATGGTCAAGCCACCAAGGCCTGAATCGAAGATGCCGATAGGGAGGTCTTTGGAGAGCGCCATGTATTAGCGAAAAAAATAAGAGAAAGAAAAAACCATATAAGGCATTTAAGGGCATATAAGGTAAAATAGACTTCCTTATATGTACTTATATTCCTTATATGGTTTAATAGAAAAAGAAAAACGACCCGTTTTACTTCCCTGCTTCTTCAGGAACTTTGATGCCCAATTTGACCATGATCTCCTTGGTGACATTGCGCTCATCTGGCCCATATAGGACGATAGATACGCCTGCTCCGTCTACCATGTTCAGGATATAGTCATAGCCTTTTTCTGTAGCAACTTCTTTGATTTTTGCTTCTAGCTTTTCTGTGATGGGAGCCATCAGATCGGCTTGCTTTTTGGCGAGCTTCTGCTCTGCTTTGGCCGTCTCTTGTTTGATTTCCTCATCGAGTTTTCTGAGTTCTGTTTCCATCGCTTTCAACTCATCTTCCATCGCCTTCAGTTCCGCTTCCGTTTTGGAGGCCTGAGCCGCTTCATATGCTTCTACTTTCGCTACATATGTCTTGTATTTCTCTTGCGCATAGAGCTGCTTCGATTCCAATTGCTTAGCCAATTGTTTTTGGTACGTCTGAAGCGACTGCTGCATAGACTTAGTCTCTGGCATATTGGCCAAAACCATTTCAATATTGGCGTGTCCAAGCTTGCTTTGCGCAAAGGCCGAGAAAACACAGGCCAAAGTGAAGATGCTTATTAGTATGATGTTCTTTAATTTCATTGTGCTATTTATTATCAATAATTTAGTCAATATAGTATACTTCCGTTATTAATTTCCTCCAGTGTTATCTCCTTCTGATGACATATCTACGCCTAACTCTTTCAGTACCAATTCTGTGACATTATTGCCTTCTGGTCCGTGGAGGATGATGGACATAGAGGTAGCGTCTACCATGTTGAGAATATAGGTATAACCACCATCTTTGGCGACTTTGTCGATCGCAGCTCTGACTTTGTCCAGTACAGGCTGGAGCATCTCTTGGCGACGAATCGCTATGGCACGCTCTGCATCTGCCGCACCTTTTTTGATCTCTTGATCCAGGTCTTGTAGGTTTTTGATCAAATCTCCCAATTGCTCATCAGTCTCTCCAGCTCCACGTCTCTCTTCGTATTCTGCTACTTTCGTCTCCGCATAATTTTGGGTCACTTGGAGCTTGTCTCCTAGTTGTTTTTGGAGGGCAGCGAGATCTGTTCCGATCTTAGCGGTTTCTGGCATATAGCTCAGAATCAGTTCGAAATTGGCGAAGCCAACTTTGTCTTGAGCGGTGGCGCTAGCCACAATTCCTAGACAGAGTATGCCAGCCAGTACGAGTGTTTTTAGTTTCATATTGTCCTTAATTTGTTATGGGTGCAAGCTACTAATTTTTCACAGCAAACGGGATGAATCCCTGTTTATTGCCATCGTGCCATTCATGTGGGCTTTCGGCAGGAAGTAACTGTTCCCGGCCTTTTTTCTCTATCAACCTCCTGTACGGCCACTTGTCCCAGGTCGGCCAGGCGTTGAATTATTGTTTTTTTCATCTTCTATGCCCAATTCTTTCCGAACCTCATCACTGAGGTCATAAGCAGGGTCTGTATAGAGCCATGTCACATCGCCAGCTTTGTCGTAGACCATGGCAAATTTTTTCTTCTGAGCCACGACCTTGACTGCGCGCATGATGCGGTCCTGGATCGGCTTGATCTTATTGGTCTGTAGTTGGAACAGGTCACCATTGTAGCCAAACTTGCTTTCGCGGTATTCTTTGGCATCGCGCTCTGCGTCGAAGATTTCTTGCTGCTTATCTTTCTTGGTATCTTCTGGAAGCAATACTTCCGAAGCGGTGTACTCTTTATACAAACGCTCTATTTCGGCGTATTTCTTTTCGAGTTCATCTTGCCACTGCTGAGAAAATCGGTCGATTTCGGCTTGGGCTTCAGTATACTCTGGAAGTTTCTCCATGATCTCCTCGGAATCAATGTATCCGATCTTCTGTGCAAAGCTGGCAGTCGCCAGCATAGAAACGATAAGAATTGCCAGTAGCTTTTTCATTCAATAATCTGTTAATGTATCTATCAATAAGGCTTAAAATTGTTGCCCGATAATAAAGTGGAATTGACGTCCACCGATTGTTTCTCTGTTATCAAACCCATAGGCAAAGTCCAATCCAAGCAGGCCTACCATAGGTAGCATGACGCGTACCCCTGCTCCTAAGGAACGATTCACTTTGAAGGGGTTGTATTCGCGGAAGCTTGTATACCCATTTCCTGCTTCTGCAAATGCTTGTACCCATATTGGGGCACTTTGGTTTAGCGTGAGCGGGACACGGAGTTCCATTAGGTAGCGATTGTAGATGATATGTCCTTGCTGATTGTTGTTGATGGAGTTGTCATCATAGCCTCTCAATGGGATGATGTCTCGCCCATCTAAGCCCCAGGTGCCTACCAGACCTGCTCCTCCAATGAAGAAGCGCTCAAAGGGCGATACGCCAATGTCGTTATTGTATTTGCCCACAAATCCCGCTTCTACCTTTGTGTGCAAGACCACATTGCCAAAGAGCTTCCAGAACCAGGCACTATTGAAACGCCACTTGTGGTATTCTAGCAAATTGAATTTCTTGGCAGGGTTTAGCTCGGAATAATCTTTTTTGGAAAAGAGAGAGTAGGGAGGTGTCGCTTCTACGGAGAGAGACATGATCGACCCACTTTTGGGGTAGATCGGTGCATCTACACTCGTTCTATCAAATGACTGTCTCAGGGTAATTACATTAACAAAGGCCTGTGCCTCTGGCGTACCGTCTGCCCGAATAAAGCTATTGGAGAAAACAGTAGCAGGATTGGTCACATCAAAGTACTTGTAAGTAAGAGACGTATTGGAACGGAAAAAGTCATCGGGAAATTTCATCCGGCGACCATAATCGAGGGATGCAGAGAAAATTCCGTTACGATAGTTACTGGCGGTATTTTGGAAAATGACATAAGAGGTGCTTACGCCCAGTGAGTTGGGCTTCTTGCCGCCGAGCCAAGGCTCTAGGAAAGAAAAGGAGAAATTTCGGTAGCCCACGCCATTCATCTGCATGGCGATGCTGAGCTTCTGCCCGTCTCCTGAAGGAATAGGGCCAGCCCATTCACTCCTAGGCTTCAAGATCTTGCGCGCAGAGAAGTTGTTGAAGGCCAACTGGACAGTCCCTACAAATCCCCCTCCGACAACATTTCCTCTTGAATCGCGAATACGACCGCCCCAACCCCCTTGCAATTGCAACTGGTCTGACGGGCGCTCCTCGACTATATATTTGATGTCAACCGTTCCCGTCTGCATATTCGGAATCGGGAGGACATTGAGCGTTTCCTGGTTGAAATAGCCCAAACTGAGAATCTCACGCTGGCTACGGATGATATCTGAACGGCTGAATTTCTTGCCAGGATAGGTGCGGAGCATACGCAGGATGACGTAGTCACTGGTCTTGGTATTGCCCTCCACGATAATCTTGCGGATCGTGGCCTGAGGCCCTTCTATGATGCGAATCTCAAGGTCTATCGAATCATCTTGAACCGCGACTTCGACGGGGTCTACCTGGAAAAAGAGGTAGCCGTCATCCATATAAAGCGAACTCACATCTCCGCCGTTGGGGTCGCCAGAGAGTCGCGCATTCAATTTTGTGGCGCTATACGTATCCCCTTTTCCAAGGCCAAGGATTCTCGCCAGTGTTTCCGAATTGTATTTGTAATTACCTACCCAGTCGATGTTACGGTAGTAGTATTTTTGTCCTTCATACACGGTCATCTCCAGATTGACCGTCTTCTCATCATGAAGGTATACTGTGTCGGATTCAATGGTGGCGTCGCGATAGCCTGCATCATTATATGACTGGACGAGGAGGCCTTTGGCTTCCTTGAATTTTTTAGGAACATATTTGGACCTGTTCCAAAAACGCCATTTTTTCTTTTCCTTGACGCCTTTGAGTTTGCGCTTGATCTTATTGGAGGCAAAGGCAGCATTGCCTTTGATGCCGATCTTATTGATCTTGATACGTTTGCCTTTATTGACCCTAATCTCAACTGTTACCCCATTTTTGAGGACGGCATCGGGTAGAGAGGTAATTTCTACTGAGGTGCTAAAAAAGCCTTTTTCCACATAATAATTGCGGATAACACGCTTGGCAGCTGTGACCTTAGCTTCTGTCAGGATAGAACCCCTAATAAAGTTGATTTTTTCGCGTAGATCATCTGCCTGAGTTTTGGAGATTCCCAAGAAAGAGAATTTGGAAATTCGAGGACGCTCCGTGACGATAATGGTCAGGAAAATTTTATCACCGATGATATTATCCTGTCGGATGCGCACATCAGAAAAGATACTTTCCTTCCATAGGCGCTTGATCGCATTGGAGAGGTTGGATCCGGGAATCCGCACTTGTTCGCCCACCATAAGCCCACTCAGGTTGATGACAGCATTCTTGTCACTGTATTTGGCGCCTTCCACTTCAAGGCCCGAAAGAATATAGACTTTCGGCTCCGAGACAGGGTTTTGTGCTTGCTGAAGAAGAGGGAGGCATGTTACAGCCAATAAAAGAATCAGAAGCTTTTTCATGAATTATTGTGAATTTGTTCGCTTATTTTTCCAAATCTCCGTTCGCGTTGCTGGAAATTTTTGATGGCTTCATAAAGATCTTCTCGTCGGAAGTCAGGCCACAGGGTTGGGGTAATATAAAGTTCTGCGTAAGCAATCTCCCAGAGCAAGAAGTTACTGATTCTGTACTCGCCCGATGTTCTGATGAGCAATTCAGGGTCGGGCATGTCTGCCGTGCTCAGGTGACGACTGATCATCTTGTCGTCAATTTCTTCAGGGGAAATATCGCCTTCTTTGGCTAGCTGAGCTAGCTTTCGGGTAGCTGAGACCAGGTCATTTCTCGCGCCATAGCTCAGCGCCAGGGTCAGGGTCATTCGTTTATTGTCCCGCGTCTGCTCAATGGCTTCTTGCAGCCTGCGTCGCGTCCTTGCAGGGAGATCATCGATATTACCGATCGATGCAAGGCGGATATCATTGTCCATCAAGGTAGACATCTCAGACTTAATGGTGTCGACAAGCAATTCCATCAACGCATTGACTTCTAACTTGGGCCTTCCCCAGTTTTCTGTTGAAAACGCATATAAGGTCAGGAAGCCTATGCCCAACTCGGCAGCCCCTTCAGTGGTATCTCTCACGGCCTTAATCGCCGATCGATGACCAAAAACCCGCATGTTTCCCCGCTTCTTGGCCCATCGGCCATTGCCATCCATGATGATGGCAATATGGCTTGGCAGTCGGTCGGAATCTATTTGAGTATGTAAACTCATCGGCCTTATTCAAAGATTAATCAGTAATCAGACGGCAAAATTACTAAAATGCTGCATGAGGAGAAAGGGAAAATTTTGTGGGGCGTTTTTTTTGAGCCGTAGATGCGCGATTAATCGCGCATCTACGGCTCAAAAAAATGCTTGTAATAAATTATGTCCTTGAGATACAAATGAAAAAGCTATTTTTGCGTGGCTATTTTCACGTTTAACCCTGTTATGCTATGATTAGACTAAGTTTACTCTCTCTCCTCTTTATAGGGCTTTCAGTAGGCCTTTTTGCCCAAGAACAAAATTTATGGGACCTCAAGCGGTGTATTGATCATGCGCTTGAAAATAATATCCAGATCAAGCAGGCCGTGTTGAATGTGGATAATAACTTATACAACCTCAAGCAGTCCCAAAGCAACCGACTTCCCGACCTTTCTTTAAATAACAATGCTAGGTACAATTTGGGATTTGTGAATGACCCTTCCAGTAATGAGATCAAAAACCAAAGTATCATTACCAATAGCCTATCTTTAGGGGGAAATGTTACCTTATATGCTGGGAACCGGATCAATGATGGGGTGTCTCAAAGCAAGGCCTTGCTCATGGCCAGTGAGATGGACCTCAAGGATCAGCAAAATACGACGATCCTCTCTGTGGTTCAGGCTTACCTGGCCATCTTGTTCAATCAAGAGTTGGTGGAAAGTGCTGAATACCAGCTAGCCACCACCAAGGAACGCCGCAATCGCACGGACAAACTGGTCCGCGCAGGGACCTTGGCCCGTGCAGACCTGCTGGACTTGGAGTCTCAGATGGCTACAGATGAGCTGGCACTCGTCAATGCCAATAACCAGCTTGAATTGGCTTACCTCAATTTACAGCAGCTCTTGACACTAGACCCTAGTGATAATTTTGGGATCGTAAAGCCTAATATTGAAACGCCAGAATATTCCATCACTTCTACCCGTGCGGCAGATATCTACCGCACAGCCCTCAGCACCCAGCCCAATATCCGCGCTGCGGAATTACGCATCACAGGGGCCGAATATGGGTTGAAAGTTGCCAAAGGCTTACGGCTTCCTACCTTATCTGCTAGCTATAATGTAAATACCTTGTTTGTGGATACACGGAGGCGCCTGACAGGGACTTCCTCGGTAGATTCTTTCACGCAAACAGTGATCTTCAATAATGCGCCGGTGGACATTACTTTTCTATCAGAAGTGCCAGGCTCGGAACCGAACCCTTATTTTTCTCAGCTATGGGACCAGCGAAATTTCTCCTTTGGCGTGAACCTCAATGTCCCCATCTTTAACCGCGGACAGACCAATATCCAGATTCAGCAAGCTGAAATCCAAATGCAGAATGCACGCCTCGGTTCTGAACTCCAGAAGCAAAATTTGAAGCAGATTATCCAACAGGCCTACCTCGATGTACGGTCTTCATATTCCACCTTCCAGGCAACCGAAAAGCAGATCAATGCCTTGGAAACCACCTTTCAAAATGCTGAAAAGCAATTTACCCTCGGCGTAATCAACTCTGTAGACTACCTATTAACTCAAAATAATCTCAATCGCGCCCGCAATGACATGGTCCGAATGAAGTATGATTACATCTTCAAAACGAAGATTCTGGATTTCTATGAAGGCAAGCCGATTGTCTTGGAATAGTTTGTTGTCTGTAGTTTGTGGTTTGTAGTTATGTTTAAGCTCCCAAACCACAAACCACAAACCACAAACCACAAACCACAAACTCAAAACTTTAACCCTAAACCTATCTAAATGGCTACTCAATCTAAGCGTAGAAAGAAAAAGAATAAGACCACTCTTTGGATCATAGGGGGGCTGGCAGTTGTTTTGGTTGCCCTTGTTGTGGCAGGAAATTTCAATAAAAAAGATCTCTTAGAAGTAGAAGTTGAGAAAGCAGAAGTACGCACAGTCTATTCGAGGGTATCCGAATCAGGCATGATTCAGCCCACAATAGAGGTGCCAGTGGCCTCTGACGTTTCGGGTGAGGTGGTGGACTTGTATGTCAAAGAAGGGATGAAAGTGAAAAAAGGGGACCTTTTGGTCACTATTCGCCCAGATAATTATAAAGCTGCCCTGGAGCAGTCACAAGCAGCCCTCAATCAGGCAAAAGCAGGCGAACTCCAGGCAAAAGCATCGGCGAAGCAGGCCCGTGCCACCATGCTACAAGACTCTGTAGCGGTAGCCAGGGCCAAAGGGCTGTTTGCTGAAAATGTGATTTCCAAAGTAGAATTGGAGAATGCAGAGCTTAAATACAAGGTTTCTCGCTCCCAATTTGAAGCTGCCAGCTTCAGCACCCGTGCCGCTTATTATCAAGTACAGAGTGCTACAGCTTCCGTCACGCAGGCGCGTCAGAGCCTTGATCGCACAAATATCTACGCTTCCATGGATGGCACCCTGACCAAACTGAATGTAGAGCTAGGTCAGCGCGTCGTGGGAACCATGCAGATGGCAGGAACAGAAGTTCTGAGGGTGGCAGATCTCTCTTCTATGGAAGTAGTAGTGGAAATCAGTGAAAATGACATTGTTAACGTCAACCTGGGAGATTCGACACGCATCGAAGTAGATGCCTTCCCGGACCAGGTATTCTTTGGGAAGGTCTCAGAGATTGCCTATTCAGCCAATGTTGCAGGCCTTGGGTCCACAGATCAAGTGACCAATTTTGAAGTAAAGGTTAATATCTCCCCTTCTTCGTATGGATCAGGCGGCGCCATGAACCTTGGAAACGAACTGGCATCCAATGAAAGTCCTTTCCGACCAGGGATGACCGCCTTGATAGAGATATTCACCGAATGGGAAAAAGACGCTATTACAGTGCCTATACAAGCGGTAACGCTGACCAAGAAGGAAAAAGAAGAGGATGAGAAAACAAGCACGAAGGTGGTTGATAAAGCGAAAAAGAAAGAAAAACCTCAGGAAGTGGTGTATGTCGTCAATAATGGGCTTGCCCGTGAAATTCCCGTGGCGACTAGTATCAGTGATGATAGCCATATTGTGATCAAAAATGGGGTTAAAGAAGGGGATGAAGTTGTAATCGGTAGCTACACGGTCTTGACCAAACAACTGGAAGATAGCACTGAAGTAGAGATCAAAAAAGACTTTGGAAGCAAAGGAAAAAGGGGTTGGAGAAAAAAATAATGGATTAACTGTTTGCAAAGGAAAAATATTTTTTAAATTTGCATCCCGTTACGCAAATGGCAGGCAAATTTAATTAATGACCTATGGTGTAATTGGCAACACAGCTGATTTTGGTTCAGTCGTTCTAGGTTCGAGTCCTAGTAGGTCAACAAAGACAGTGATGTCCTCTAGAATAAAAATATTCGCAGGTTCTGCCTCAAAGCAATTGGGAGAAAAAATCGCAGATTTTTTTGGCTCAGCACTTGGGGAAATTGAATTGCAGCGTTTTAGTGACGGGGAAATGCAGGTGTTCTATGAGGAATCCATTCGGGGATCTAATTTATTCTTGATTCAGTCTTCTTTTTCTCCCGCAGACAACTTAATGGAACTTATGCTGATGATAGATGCCGCCAAGCGTGCATCTGCGGCACAAGTAATTGTAGTTTTGCCTTATTATGGCTATGCACGTCAGGATCGCAAATCCAAGTCAAGGGTGTCTATAGGAGCTAAGCTGATTGCCAATGTGCTCACAGCGGCAGGAGCAGATCGGATCATGACTATGGATCTCCATGCGGGGCAGATTCAGGGATTTTTTGATATTCCGCTTGACCACTTAGATGCTTCAGCTATATTCCTTCCTTACCTGGAAGAATTGCAGCTAGAGAATCTATGTATCGCTTCTCCTGACATGGGAGGATCAGGCCGAGCAAAAAAATATGCGAAACGCCTTGGAGCCTCCTTAGCTGTGATCAATAAGCACCGTGAAAGGGCCAATGAAGTAGAATCCATGCAGGTGATTGGCTCTGTAGAAGGAATGAATGTAGTATTGGTCGATGATATGGTCGATACAGCAGGGACATTGTGCAAAGCTGCTGAGGTGTTGCTAGAAAAAGGAGCCGTATCGGTTAGAGCCATTGCTACCCACCCTGTCTTGTCAGGACCAGCTTACGGCCGCATAGAAGGATCGAAATTAGAAGAACTTGTTGTGACAGATACCATTCCCCTGAAACAGCAAGCGAGTAATATAAAAGTGCTAACTATCGCGCCACTTTTTGCCAAAGCATTTAGAAAAATTCACAATTACGAATCTATCAGTTCACTTTTTATAGATTAACGAAATGAAGACACTGTCAGTAAAGGCAACCACCAGAACCGACTTGAGTAAGATCGCCAATAAACAACTTCGCAGAAGTCAGAAAGTCCCTGCAGTTTTGTATGGCAATGGCCCTGCTGCCAATATTGTTATTGACTATCCCGATGCAAAGTCGATTCTCTTTACTCCTGATACCTATATTGTCCAGTTGGAAATAGATGGGAAGGTAGAGAATGCTATTATTCGTGAGACACAATATCACCCAGTTACAGACAAGATTCTCCACATTGACTTTTTGCGTGTCAATGAAGAAAAGGAAGTAGAACTCGTTCTTCCTATCCGGATGGTGGGTACGCCCAAAGGGGTGATCAAAGGGGGAAAAGTAATGCCATTGCTTCGTCGGATTAAAGTAAAAGGTATTCCTGTAAATCTTCCTAGTGATGTGGAAATAGATATTTCTGACCTCGATCTGGGAATGAGTATCAAGGTAGAAAGTGTAAAGGCTGTTGATGGCATGACTATCACCTCTAGTCTTTCCGCAGCGATTGCCTCAGTAGAAATTCCGCGTGCCCTTCGTGGTGGTGATGGAGTTGAAGGTGAAGAGGGCGAAGAAGGCGCAACTGAGGGCGAAGAGGGAGATGCAGCAGAATAAGGTATTCCTGCTCTCCATTCATTAGACTTCTTCTTATTCCAATTATATCGGACCAACCCCTCTTGAGGGGTTGGTTTTTTTGCTACTTATGAAATACCTGATCGCAGGCCTGGGAAATGTCGGGGCCGAATATGTAGATACCCGTCACAATGTCGGATTTATGGTCCTCAATCGATTGATGGAGGATTTTGGGGCGACCCCTGAACTTGGGCGAAATGCCTACACCGCCAAGGTGAAGCACAAGGGTCGCCAGCTCCATTTGGTGCTTCCTACCACCTATATGAACCTTAGCGGAAAGGCGGTTCGCTATCACCTCAATGACAATAAAATTCCCTTAGAGAACCTCTTGGTAGTCACTGATGATTTAGCCTTGCCATTTGGAACTTGTCGCATGCGGGCCAAAGGCTCTGATGGAGGTCATAATGGCCTCAAAGATATCAACCAGATGTTGGGAACGACGAAATACGCTAGATTGCGTTTTGGGGTGGGGAATGACTTTCACAAAGGGGGACAGGTGGACTATGTCCTTTCTCCATTTACAGACGAGGAGTTTGAAGCCCTCCCAGCCATGTTAGACTATTGTGTAAAGGGGATTCTTTCCTTTACCTCAATAGGAATAAACCGTACCATGACGAGCTTCAACAAAAAGAAGAAAGAAGAAAATCCGGAGAAGTAAGGAGTGGGTTGGATTTGCGCGTAATCCGGCCCCAAGGCTCAAACCACAAATTATTAAGTGCCCAATGCACCAGTGCCCTGTAAATTAAATTTCTTGTCGGAGGAAGCCCTATCCTTGCTCCTTTTTCAAAATACTTTCTGCTACAAACAAGTCTTCGGGGGTGGTAAGCTTTATATTGTCATAGCTGCCCTTACAAATCTCTACCTTTCCCCCAGCTGCCTCATAAAGACTGGCATCGTCCGTAAAACTGTCATGTGGACGTGTTTGGTAAGCTTGATAGAGGGAGTTAAGAACAAAGGTCTGAGGAGTTTGTACATGGAAAAAGCGAGAGCGATCCACTGCTTGGCTTCCCGTTTCAGTTTGTTCTCTAATCGAGGACTTGACAGGCACGCAGCAGACTGCCGCTCCATGGGAAGAAGCCAGGGAATAGGCGTCGTCGAGCATGGCGAAAGACACGAATGGCCTAACGGCATCGTGGATAGCCACTAAAGAATCCTCCCTTTCAGTTATAGCCTGACGCAACCTGGACAAGCCATTGGCTACAGATTCTGTCCGTGAGCTACCCCCCACACAAGCAAAAACACGCTGCTGGTCAGTTGGAGAGAGAAATTCCTCCTTGGCTGTTTGCCAAAAAGCTTGCGTACTGGCATGCAAAACCACCACCATGACAAGCTGTGCATCATACCGTAGAAATTTCTCTACGGTATGAATGATGATTGGCTTATCTGCTAGGTGGATGAATTGCTTAGGCAGTTCATGCCCCATTCGGGTGCCTGTACCGCCTGCAACAATAATAGCAGTTCGTTTCAATTAATAATCAGATATTATAAGATCAGCATCGCATCGCCATAGCTGTGAAAGCGATATTTCTCCTTAATGGCTTCCTCATAACATTGCATCGCAAAATCATATCCCGCAAAGGCAGCTACCATCATCAGGAGGGTAGATTTGGGGCGATGAAAATTGGTGAGGAAAGTATTGGCAATGTGAAATTCAAATGGCGGATAGATAAAGCGGTCTGTCCAGCCATCGGCAGGATTGAGCATCCGACTTGCAGAGACAGAAGACTCCAAGGCCCGCATGGTAGAGGTGCCTACGGCAATGATGCGGCGCTTATTGCGCTTGGCATTGTTGACCAACTCGACAGTTTTGTCGGGAATGGTGTAGTTCTCAGAAGCCATTCTATGCTTGGAAAGGTCCTCGACTTCCACAGGGTTGAAGGCACCTATCCCTACATGAAGGGTGAGAAATGCTTCCTCAATACCTTTTAATTCCAACCTTTTGAGGAGTTCTCTGGTGAAGTGAAGTCCTGCGGTCGGGGCAGCGACGGCCCCTACTTCAGAGGCATAAACCGTCTGGTAGTTGTCTCTGTCTTCCGGTTCTACTTCCCTTTTGGCCTGGATATAAGGAGGAATAGGAGTCTTGCCTAGTTTGTCAATCAACTGGTGCAATTCTTCGTTTTCCCCATCAAATAAGAAGCGGATGGTTCTGCCCCTAGAGGTGGTGTTGTCAACCACTTCGGCAACTAAATCGTTGTCACCAAAGAACAGCTTGTTGCCCACTCGGATTTTCCGGGCAGGTTCGACCAAGACATCCCACAGGCGTTGTTTGATGCTGAGCTCTCGCAAAAGGAAAACTTCGATGCGTGCACCTGTTTTTTCTTTTTGTCCAATAAGTCGAGCGGGAAACACCTTGGTATTGTTGAGGACCATTACATCGTGCTCATCAAAATATCCAAGGACGTCCTTGAAAGTCTTGTGTTCGATGGTTTGGGTGTCACGGTGGGCGACCAACAGCCGGCAGTCATCACGAGGATCTGAGGGATGTAGGGCAACCAGTTCTTCGGGAATTTCTAAATTAAACTGGGATAATTTCATAGTATTCGAATACTGAGTCGCAAAAATAGGTTGACAACCCATGCAAGTCAAATTATTATGATGACAATATTCTTTTTATCAATTCTCTCAGCTTATCCGTAACTTGGCGCCATGGACGAAAAAAAGAATAACCCCAACCAGCTCAACGTTGAACTACCAGCAGAAATCGCACGAGGTGTCTACACCAATCTCGCTGTAATCTCTCACTCTAACTCAGAATTTGTCATGGATTTCATACAGGCATTGCCAGGCACGCCCAAGGCCGAAGTGCGCTCACGCATCATAATGACGCCATTTCATGCCAAGCGCCTCTTGATGGCGCTCAAAGACAACATTGAGAAATTTGAACGCAATTTTGGAGAAGTCCCCGTTCAGGGGGGCAATGACCTCAAACTCCCTCCGAACTTTGGTGGCCCTACAGGAATTGCGTAGATTTCGGACTATTTTATGTTAAGCTAAATTATTTACACTATTTTTTCTCTATGAAACACTCTACCATTTACACAACTACAAGAGTGCTTGCCTTTCTGGCACTCATCCTAACAATCGGAATGGGTTCACTTACAGCCCAAATCATTTCAGAAGACTTTCAAGGAGGTTCTATTCCTACGAACTGGACCGTACTTGACGTAGATGCCAGTACGGTACAATCAGGTTACCAAACCATCTGGCCACCAGCAGGCGGAAGTCCATGGACAGTCCTTGGCGAAACTGCCACCAACGATGCCGCTGCCAGTACTTCTTGGTTTGCTACCGCAGGGGCTGCTGATGACTGGTTGATCACCCCACAATTTGCCGTTACGGCCAATACCGTGTTGGAATGGCGCGCCATGGCACAGCAAGCTGCTCCGTTCAACGACGGCTATGAAGTGAGAATCTCTACAGGTACCCCAACGGTTGCCAATTTCACTGCCAATGCTGCATTGTTCTCAACTGCTGGAGAGACTTCAGGGAGTTGGGTGACACGTACAGTCAACCTGGCTTCTTATGCCAACAGCAATGTCTACATTGCCTTCCGCAATAACTCCAATGACAAGAACATCCTCTGGATTGACGATGTAGAGGTATTTAATGCGGTAGCTTTTGACGCTTCTATCGGTTCGCCTGCAAATATGGGGGGAGAATACAATTTCATCCCAGAAGGTCAAACACGTCCATTTACCCTGGAAGCTGAGATTACCAACCGCGGTAGCAGCACGATTGACAGTGTGACGATGAAAGTCAATGTATATGACTTTCCTACTTTCGCTGCTGGTGGTGCCCCACTTTACACCGCAACCAGTATGCCTGTTGCTACTATCACTGCAGGTAATGCAGCAACCCTGAATGTTCCTGGTTACACCGCAACAGATACAGGCTTCTTTGTGGCAGAATACATTGCTGGTATCAAGTCCACTCAAATGGATGGGTCTCCAGCTAATGACACTGTCTATGAATCATTTACGATCACTGATTCTACTTTTGTAAGAGACAATAATGTCTTTATCAATGGAGTAGGAATCGGTCCTGGTGTCTCTTACGGCCTCTTAGGGAATATGTACGACCTCGTCAATCCTGATGCCTTGACGTCTATGTCATTCTTCTTGCCAAGTCCTTCTCCTGGCCAGACGGTACAGGGAACTGTGCTGGCATTTGATGCGATGGGTGTGCCAGATACCACCAAACTCGGTGTCACTGTCCCATATATCCTTCAGCCTGGTGATACAAACAACGTATTCCTTACCCTTGAAATGCAAGGTGGGCCTCTACCGTTGAATGCTGCTCAGTATGTATTTGCGATTATTGAGCGTGATAGCCTTGTCTCTATTGGCCGTTCGCCAGAAATCTATACCCCTGGTACTTCTTGGATTTATTGGGATGCTAATGGATGGGCTACGATGAACTCCTTTGGTCCTAACTTTGAAGGAACCCTCATCATCCGTCCAAACTTCGGCCCTGCATGTGCGCCATTTGGCCTTTCTGCTACGACAAATTCTGCTAATTGTGGTGCAAGCGATGGCTCTGCAACGGTTTCTGCCGCAACGGCTGGCAATTATTCTTACAGCTGGTCTAATGGAGCAACTACTGCTACTGCAACGGGCTTGGCTGCAGGATCTTATACAGTGACTGTCACTGATATGACTTCTATGTGTACAGACATGATCACTGTAGTGATTGGCAATGTCAATGCACCTACGATCACTAGTACACCTGTCACGAATGTATCTTGCCCAGGTGGCATGAATGGTACAGCTGGAGCTGTTGCTTCTGGTGGTACAGGAACACTATCCTATATGTGGAGTACAGGAGGTACTACAGCGAATATCACTGGCCTAGCAGCAGGTACCTATACAGTGACTGTTACTGACATGAATAACTGTCAAACTTCTTCTACCGTGACTGTCACACAGCCTGACTCTGTCAATGCAAACCCAACGGTGACCGATGTGCTTTGTAATGGTGACATGAATGGTAGCATTGCATTAAATCCAAGTGGTGGTACACCTGGCTATAACTATGCTTGGAGCACAGGCGGTATGGGAAGCGCCATCCTCAACGTAGGAGCTGGCTCTTACTCTGTCACTATTGCTGATGGCAATAACTGTGTATCTATGTTCAACATTGATGTAAATGAGCCAGCAGTTCTCACGGGTGCAGTTTCTATGACTCCCGATGATGGTACAGGTAGTGGTACAGCTACAGTCCTTCCCGCAGGTGGTACTGCGCCTTATAACGTCCTTTGGAGCACAGGTTCTACTTCTAATTTCTTGACAGGACTCTCTGGCGGTACCTATACCGTGACTGTCACAGATGCGAATAACTGTACGGTCACTGAGATGATTACCGTAACTACTACCAGCATCGAAGATGAGCTTGCTATTGGCCTCAATACTTTTGAATTATTCCCTAACCCATCTCAGGGACAATTCACCATGAAGCTCGAAATGGCTGAAAGAACTGATCTTACAGTTCAGCTATTTGACCAGAAAGGTCGTGCGATTCTTCAGCAAGGCTACCGTGCGGTAGAAGTGATGAATCGCGAATTTGATATTCGTCACCTGCCAGCTGGCGTTTACTTGCTACAAGTAAGCACTGAAAAAGGCGCTGCTAGCAAGCGGATTATCCTTGAATAAGGAAATTATTAATTGATAGATTATTGATTAATAATCCTTAAATATTTGCCAACAGAAATGTTAAAAAGCGCTCCTTCGGGGGCGCTTTTTTGGTATTGTGTAATTCCGTGCTTTTCTTCACGACTAAGAAGTGATTAGGAATTATTCTGTATTGAATCCTTGTATCCTATGGCAGAAACTGTACTCTCCATCAAACATCTCAACAAAAGCTATGGCCGCATCCACGCTGTCAACGATCTCAGCATCGATGTGCCCCGTGGAAGTGTATTTGGAATATTGGGACCCAATGGAAGTGGAAAGACCACTACGTTAGGCATGTTATTGAATGTCATCTCTTCTGACAGTGGCAGCTTTTCGTGGTTTGGTGAGGCGCCCTCCAAACAAACGCGGAGGCGCATCGGGGCGATTTTGGAGACTCCCAACTTTTACCCCTATCTCACGGCTGTTCGCAACCTCAAAATCACTGCAGATATTAAGGGTTGCGCTTATGATCAGATCGGGGGTGTACTGAAGCGGGTTGGGCTTTATGAGCGTAGAAATGATAATTTCAAGACCTACTCTCTCGGAATGAAGCAGCGACTAGCGATAGGCGCAGCTTTACTTAATAACCCTGAGATTCTGGTCTTGGATGAGCCTACCAACGGCCTGGACCCACAAGGGATTGCCGAAATTCGTGAACTCATCGTGCGAATCGCCCAAGAGGGGGTTACTATACTGCTAGCTAGCCACTTATTGGATGAAGTAGAAAAGGTCTGCACAGACGTCGCCGTCCTCAAAAAGGGGCAATTGCTCTTTACAGGAAAGGTAGACCAGGTCTTGGGGGAAAGTGAAACGACTTTGCTAGAAATCGCTGCACATGACCTCACTGAACTCAAGGAGGCTTTCAGCCTTCATCCAGATATAAAATCGATTGATTTTCAAGGAAATAAATTGCTCCTCAGTTTTCAAGGAGCAATGCCTGGGGAAGCAATTAACGGGTTTGCCTTTGAAAGAGGCATTACCTTATCTCATCTTTCCGTACGGAAGATGAGCCTTGAAAAACAGTTCCTTGAGCTTACCGCTGAGTAGAGACCGTTCGTCGCGAAGCTCCTCACTGCGAGACCGCTCGCCCTTCGGGCTCGCTGCGAGATCGTTCGGCTCTTTGAGCCTCACTACGAGATCGCTCGGCTCGAAGACTCGCCTCGCTACGAGACAAGAAAAGAAGTCCTGCCTTTAGTCTCGTAGCGAGCCTGAAAGGCGAGCGGTCTCGCAGTGAAGGGCTTAAGCCCTGAACGGTCCCGCAGTGAGGAGCTTGCGACGAACGATCTCGCAGCGAGGGTTGAGTCTTCGAAGCCCGAGCGGTCTCTCTTCATTCTTAATTCTCTTCCAAATATGTTTACTCTTCTCCGCATACAACTCCGTAAAATTCTCCCCTATAAGGTTTTTTGGGCGATGGTAGCCCTCCTGGTCGGGATGCTCGCTACGGCAAGCTATATTATCTTCAAAATAGTCGATGATAATCTGGAAATGGCGCAGACTGTCGGGACCGTCATGGGGGCAAAGATCTCCGTCTTTGATTTCCCGGCCGTATGGCCCAATATGGCCTGGCTAGCAGGATATGCACAGATGGTGCTGGCATTCTTTATCATCATAGACATTTCCAATGAGTATCGCTACCGTACCCTCCGGCAAAATGTGATTGACGGCCTTAGCAAGGCCGATTTCCTGATCTCCAAGATCTGGCTCATCCTTGTGATCAGTTTTGCCATGACTTTGGTGCTGGCAGGCTATTCTCTCTTTATGGGCTTGAACTATTCAGAAATACCAGAAGGGACCAATATCTGGAAAGGGGTAGACTTCGAATTAGCCTTTTTTGTGCAGTGTTTTGGGTATTTGAGCTTGGCGATGCTGCTCATCTTATTGGTGAAGCGTACGATGCTTGCGATGATTATACTTGTGGCCTATTCCATCGCCGAATTTACCCTCTATATGCGATTTAGAGAGGAGGCATGGGTAGACTTTTTGCCATTAAAAATGCTCAATAACCCTATCCCTCCCTCCTTTATGCGATATAAAGGATTGGGCAATGGGGAAGCATTTGAAATTGCGGAGAAAGTAGTCTGGTCGGAACTCGCCCTGGGGGTGGGACTATGTGTGGTCCTGTTGGGACTATGTTATTGGCTTCTTCGCCGAAGAGATATTTAAGCAAAAAATCCAGCCCTAAGAGGAGCTGGATTTTTTTAATCAATATTTGGGTAACGTTGGAGACTTTTGGAGCAACCCGCTATTAGCGGGTTTTGTTCTTTTCATCCCAGCTGTCCATCATCTCATCAAAAGATTCGAGCTTAAAAGCATCTAGCTCATCGACGGAATCAGTGGTAGTAGAAGTGGCAGCAGAATCCGTACTACCTAATCTTTTTTTTTCACTTTAGCGACAAGGCTCATGATAGCGAGTACAATCACAGCGACGACTCCTATCTTGAAGATTAAGGTGGCCGTGTTGATCAAAGATACAATGACGACAAAAAGCCCCAGAGGCACCACGATTTTGGCCCAAAGTGGAAGCTTTTTATAGGTTTTCACCAACGAACTGGTCAAAAAATTCTTTATCATAATGGTCTTTTTTGTACTTATCGAAAATTAGCTTCTGAAAGTTACAAATATTTAGGCACTTGGTGGTACATTTTTTGATCTTATTCTACCAAATCCCTCGACTTATATTTCCAATTTAGTCCCTTGAGAATGAATCATTGATTTTCAAGGGATATTCAACTTCTATTAACCACACCAGCACCATTTAACCCCTAACCACTTACCCTTCATAATTTCCCCATATGCGAGTCGTGTCAAGTGAGAAGATTGCCCTTGCCAGAATAGAGACCGTCCGCCACCATCGCCACTCACACCTAGACCTTAGCGGTCTTGGGTTGCAGGAATTGCCATCCGAAATGACAGAATTGTCTTGGATAGAATCCTTGGACTTGAGCCATAACCGTCTTGGAACCTTAAATGAATCGCTTTTTGCATCATTCTATCGCCTCAAAAGGCTAGATTTGAGCTTTAACCGCTTGGAAGTATTCCCTTTAGGAATGGCGCGCCTGCGCATGCTAGAGCACCTCATCCTTCATGCCAATCGGCTCAATAGCTGGGAGTTGAAGCCTATCGGCTATTATCCTCGCCTCCAAGTGCTAGATTTGAGTCGGAACCTATTGACCTTCTTGCCATTAGGGATCTGTAAACTATTAAACCTACACACCCTACAACTGAGCGATAATAGGCTCACCAAAGTCACCAATTGCATCGCAAGGCTCAAACAACTCAAATTTTGTGACCTTAGTCGCAATCAACTGGAAGAACTACCCCCCTTGATGGGGCATATGCGGTCTTTGGAGCAGTTGTTTTTGGGGAAAAATGCCTTGAAGCGGCTGCCAGTAGGCATCGGGAAACTCAAAAACCTGAGAACCTTGAGTTTACCCAAAAATAAACTGTCACGACTTCCCGCAGATTTTCAGGAACTGAAAAAGCTGGAAGTGCTAGACTTAGGGGATAATGCCTTCAGCCGCATGCCTGGAACCCTGGAGAAAACCACTTCCCTTCGTTTTTTGGACCTCAATCACAATCAGTTGACGCGTGTGCCAGCATTTATTCAACAGTGGCCCAATCTCACTTACCTTGACCTCAGCGCCAATAAACTGAAATATCTACCAGCCAGCCTTAGTTCACTTACAGCACTTAATTCTTTATTCCTCCAACAAAATCAGCTAAGCACCTTGCCCAAAGTCCTCTCAGGCCTTCGTGAACTCAGGGTATTGGACCTTTCATGGAATCGGATGCCTACATTGCCTGCCTCAGTGATACACCTACGACGGCTGACCACCCTTAGGCTTACCGGCTTGGGACTATCGGAGCTACCAAGGGACCTACATATGCTAGCGCACCTGGAAGAATTGGGTTTATACCATAATCGGCTTACGACGATCCCAGAATGCATTTGTGCATTGCCAGCGTTGAGGCAACTCACAATGGGAAGAAACTTTATCGCGGAGCTGCCAGAATCAATGAAATGTCTCACCCGGCTTACCCATCTCGATTTACGTTGGAATCAACTCAGTCAGCTCTCTGTAAATGATTATCCGCAAAGTAGGTTGATAATAAGCGAAAAAAAGGGAGACCTGATGGCCTCCCTGTAAAAATTACTGATTACTGATTGATTCGATATGAATGGGTGAGGTTCTCAGCCTCAATAATCAATCAATTTATAATCAATAATTCCCTACGATACCTCAATTACGCGATTTGCCGCTACTTTTGCTTCTTCTTTTTTAGGAATCAAGATATGAAGGATTCCATCTTCATATTTGGCTTCGATGCCTTCGATGTTGACGGTATCGGGGAGCCTGAAGGAGCGAGAGAAATTGCTGTAGCTAAATTCCCTGCGGCTGTATTTCCCCGCTTTATCATTCTCCTCCACTTTCTTCTCTTGGGTAGATGAAATGGTCAATAAGTCCTTGTCCAACTTTATGCTAAAGTCTTCCCGCTTGCGGCCTGGAGCTACGACTTCCAGGGCAAATCCGTCATCGGATTCCTTGATATTGGTCGCAGGCACGTGGGTGTTGCGCAAAACTGGGTGATTGGCATGGTCGCCAAAAAAGTTATCAAGGATACTTGCAAAGCCAGGATGATGTCTGTGGTTTCTTCTGATTGAATGCATATTCTTGTTTGTTTAAGGGTTAGTTTTTTAGGTTAATCAATTACGCAATGGGTAAGGCAAGGGCTGTACCAATTGAATTTTCGTGTCATTATGGCATATTTTGCTAAATTTCTACAAAAAATTACTGCCAAGATGGCGTGATTCTGCGTTATTTTGGCAAAAACCGTCCGTGAAATATAGAAAGTCACTCGAAAAGCCGAGTGAATCCTTGTGGTAAGCAGCCGACTTATGCCTTCCGACTTTCTCTCCAACGGCCACATTAATTCCTCATTTTTAATTCTCCATTCTCCCTATATTTGCCCCATGATCGTCTCTACTGCGGCCAACGATGGACTTGTCCTCTATCCCAATGCCAAAATCAACTTGGGCCTTATCATCAAAGGCAAGCGGCCTGACGGCTATCATTTATTGGAAACCTTGATGTATCCAGTACATGACCTGCGCGACAAGCTTTCGCTCATGCCCAGTGAGGCCCCTGGCTGCCAACTACAGATGCAGGGTATTCCGATAGATGGGAGTATGCAAGACAACCTGTGTGTCAAAGCTTATGAGCGACTGAAGGCAGAAGTGCCCAATCTGCCGGGAGTGCAAGCCACCCTAGAGAAGCGAATCCCTGCGGGCGCAGGGTTGGGAGGGGGGTCTGCGGATGCCGCAGCCATGTTTCAGGGACTGAATGAGTTATTTGAATTGGGGATTTCGCAGGAAAGCCTCGCTGCGATGGCAGGAGAACTTGGCGCTGATGTGCCATTCTTCTTATACAACAGGCCCTTGCTTGCCAAGGGCATAGGGACAGAATTTGAAGCGATTCCCTTTGAGCTAAAGGCGCGGATAGAGCTGATAATCCCCGAAATTCACTCCTCTACGGTAGCTGCCTATCGTTCACTTGATGCCTCGGCATGTGACCCTTCAAGGAATCTCAAAAACCTTTTGGCCCTGCCTATTAACCATTGGCGCAAAAACCTTGTCAATGACCTCGAAAAGCCCGTATTTTCGCGCTACCCAGAACTAAAACGTATCAAGAAAGTTTTGTACCAAAAAGGGGCTGTATATGCTGCCATGTCTGGAAGCGGAAGCGCCGTTTTTGGTTTATTTGAAGAAAATTGATCCTGTTATTTATGAAAAAAGCAATTTATCTAATTGTTCTCCTCGCATTGACTAGCCTTATCGCTTGCAATTCTTCAAGCACAAGTGAAGGCACTACCTCTAGTACTACCACTGCTGAAGGTGAAACAAAGCCCAAACCTCGTAAACCATTGCCTCCACGGGAAAAAGGTTATGAAATTGTGGTCGAATCCGATGGGTTTGCAGATAATAAATTGGTGCTGGCTCACCATTATGGAAACCAGAAATTTGTAGATGATACGGTAGCAGTAGTTGGGAATAAAGCGGTATTCAAAGGAGATGAATGGCTGCCAGGCGGCATTTATATGCTCGTTTTTCCTCCAAACAATACCTTCCTCGAAATCATCATCGATCGCGATCAACACTTCACTGTGGAGATAGATACGGCTGAATTGGTGACGGGAACCAAATTTGAAGGGTCAGAGGAGAATACCATTTTTTATGAAAACCTGAAATTCATTGACAAAATAGGCACCCAAATCAATGCAGAGCAAGAGAAGCTCAAGGCATTAACAGCCGCCAGGGATTCTACTGCCCCGCTAACGGAGGCGGATAAAGCCAAAGCAAAACCCATCCAAGACAGGATTCAGGAATTGACCAAAGAACTCAATGGCTTTCGCATCAAAACCGCAGAAGAACACCCTGAAATCTTCTATGCCGATGTCATCCGTGCCATGCAAGACCCTGTGGTGCCAGAAGACATCAAGGCCAATGATACCCTCAATTTCCTCTACTATCGCGACCATTGGTTCGATCAGATAGACTTCTCCGACGCCCGACTGGTGCGGACCCCAGTCCTCTATGGCAAGCTCATGCAATACATGAACCAACTCACCTTCCAGCATCCTGACTCCCTCTCAAGAACTGCCCTGGACCTGATCAGCCGCGCCCGTGCCAACGATACGGTCTTCCAGTTTGTGGCGATCACCTTGCTCAATAAGTATGCAAAGTCCAAGATCATGGGCCAGGATGGGGTATATGTGGCCATTGTAGAGGACGTCTACATGAAGGGCGAAGCCTTCTGGTCGGATGAAGAGCAGACCAAAAACATCGTCGAACGCGCACGAGCGCTATCGCCTTCGCTGCTGGGAGGCGTTGCCCCTCCATTTACAATGGCTGACGTCAACGGCAAGCCTACGGCCATGCATGACATGCCGGGTAAGTACATGATCTTGTATTTCTGGGATTACGACTGTGGGCATTGCAAAAAAGTGACCCCCGCTTTGGCCAAGCTTTACCCTAAATACCGCAACAAAGACGTTTCTATGATGACCGTCAGTATCAATGGAGATATAGAGATTTGGAAAAAGAAGCTGAAAGAATACGGGCTCACGAAAGCAGGTGGCGTACATGTGCAAGACCACCGCCGCGAAACAGGATTTGATTCCTATTATGACCTTCGTTCTACCCCTCGCCTCTTTATCCTCGATAAGGACAAAAAGATTCTCGCCAAGCAGATTTCCGTAGAGCAGGCAGAAGATTTATTGGACAAATTTTTAGAAGACGACGTGTAAGTCAATTAAAATCAAAATAGAAATGAAAATTAAAATAGTTATCGATCACCTCTGTGTGACGAAACGCTTATTTTCATTTTAACTTTAATTTTCATTTTAATTTTTTATTCCTCCCATGAAACATATCCTTAGCTATCTATTCCTCAGTACAGCCCTCTTCCTGATGCAAGGGCTACATGCCCACAGCCAAGAAACCAGTGGCCATCAAATCGAAGTGAAAGTAAAAAACTTCACGGGTGCACAAGCATATTTAGCCTATCATTTAGGTTCCAAACAGTATATCCAAGACACGGTTGATGTCCAGAACGGCAAGATCCTGTTTGAAGGCCCAGAACCTTTAGAAAAAGGGATTTATATGGTGGTCCTCCCCCCAGAAAACCGCTATTTCGAGGTCATGGTAGGTGAAGATCAGCATTTCACCATGCAGACGGATTCGGAAGACCTTATCAATAAAATGAAAGTTGCTGGCTCAGAAGACAATGAAGTCTTCTATGAGCATCAACGTTTGATGACAGCAATTGGCCAACAGGCGAATGAGCTGCAGAATGCACTCAAGGAGATGGAGAAAGGGTCGGAGGCCTATAAGGCTAAAAAAGCAGAAGTAGACAAGGTCTATCAAGAGATGAATGCCAGCCGAAAGGAGGTTGCAGACCTGCATCCAAATCTGCTGTACGCCAAGGTCATCAACGCCATGATGGAGCCAGAGGCGCCAGAGGTGCCAGAAGGCGCCGATGACAATTACACCTTTTACTATTTCCAAAAGCACTGGTTTGACAATGTCGATTTCTCTGAATCAGGGCTGATCCGAACCCCTGTTTTGCAAGGGAAAATCACGAATTATGTAGATCGCCTAGCGGTCCAGCATTACGACTCCCTCAAGGAGGCTTGTACGCGGGTGATTACTGCTGCGGAGGTAGATAAAGATGTGTACCAATTTGTTGTCATCACGCTATTGAACAAATATGCTAGCTCCAAAATCATGTGTCAAGAGGCAGTCTATGTTCATATCGTAGACATGGTTTATGCTACTGGAAAGGCAATATGGGCAGATGAAGAGCAGATCAAAAAAATCCTTGAACGCGCCAATGCATTGCGTTGGACACTATGTGGCAAGGTCGCACCCGATATGGTCATGAAAGATACGGAGGGGAAAACCCGCTCTATGCAACAGTCGGCGGGCGATTTTACGATCCTCTACTTCTGGGACTATGACTGTGGTCACTGTAAAAAGATCACGCCCAAAGTCGGCAAGCTTTTCCCCAAATACAAAGACAAAAACGTGAAGCTCTGGACTGTGAGTATCAATGGAAATGAAGAGACTTGGAAAGAGCGCCTCAAAACCTATGGCCTCGATGACATCGGTGCCTTCAATATGTCTGACCACGAGCGTAAGACAGGCTTTGACTACTACTACGATATCCGCTCCACGCCACGCATTTTCCTGATCGACAAGGACAAGCGTATCATGGCCAAGCAAATCTCCCCTGAGCAGCTCGAAGATATCCTCGACAGCCAGCTGGAAATGGACGATACGCCTAAAGTACTGCCCAAGAAAGACGAAGTGCCGATTGAGGCGGAAGACCATTAAGACACGTCTGAACGTCTGAGTGTCCGATTGGCTGAACGTTTGGGGTATTTGAACCTAGCATTTCTTCTTTACAATCAGACGTTCAGACAATCAGACTTTCAGACTATGCATTTCGAATCTCACAACCCCTGGTCTACCCTTTCCTCCAAAACCATATATGACAATCCCTGGATCAAGGTGGAAGAAAACCAGGTGATCAACCCTTCTGGCAATCCTGGGATTTATGGGGTGGTCCACTTCAAGGCATCTGCTGTCGGCGTGGTGCCGTATGAGGATGGAAAAATATGGATGGTAGGGCAATATCGCTACCCGCTGAACCGGTATTCCTGGGAGATTCCAGAAGGAGGGGGAAGCCCCGACGAGTCGCCCCTCGACGCTGCGAAGCGCGAATTGCTGGAAGAGACGGGCCTCACCGCGGCCCATTACGAACCTCTCTACGAGATGCACCTCTCCAACTCTGTCTCCGACGAGTGGGGCATCGTCTATCTGGCCACAGGCCTCTCGGAGGGCATCGCCATGCCCGAAGACACCGAAGAATTGCACGTCAAGAAAATGCCGCTGGAAGCGGTATATGCGGAGGTAGAGGCGGGCCGTATCACGGATTCGCTTACCGTCGCTGCTATATATAAATTGATGTTGATGAAAGCGCAGGGACGATTAGAGATTATTGATTAGAAATTGATTTATGATAAATTGAGCATCAAGATGCTGGTCATGGATTCTCAATCACAGTGAATTAATCAATCAACAATTAATAATTTCTTCCAAATGCGCATGGCTAAAGAATCGATTCCATTGATAGGAGCGATCACCCTTTTTGTGTTGATTATTTTGGCTTTTGGTCTCGCCGATACAGGGCTGATTAGCAGTTCGTCTTTTTTGAGTAAAGTACTGCCTTTTTTATTTTACCTTTCTACCCTCATCCTACTTATCTATTCCCTTTCTCTCCATCGATTCAAGGGAGATATGTACCGCCCGTTACAGGTAACTTTTATCCTGATTTTCCTTGCTAGCCAATTGCGATTTGTCTTTCATTCGATACTTGACATAAACGTTGATTATAGCCTATACCTAATGATAATCGGCGTAGGAGGAGGCATCCTTTTGGCCACGATCTTCTATGCGATTCGGTTAAGGAATAAACCTTATTGGGTCAAGTTTGAGAAACTCAAAGGAGGGTTGATCATTGCCACGCCCCTCATGTTTGGTACTTCATTTTTTGTGCCTTCCTTCCTTTCCTTCGTGGCTACCTTGCTCGCTTTGCCAACCTTACTCACCATTCCTGCGATTTTTATTTTCAATCACAAGAACCTCCACGCACGGAAGCGAGGCGAACATAAAGTAGGGATTGAGGCGCTGATTGATGAACTGGGAGGGGATCAGAGATATTTTTGATAAATAAACGGATATGCAAGTAACAAAAGAATCAACCCCACTGGCAGGGGCTGTAGGAATAACTCTTTTTGTTTTTTTTGCCTCATCGATAATTGAAACTCACGCAAGTTGGGTGTTGATAAGAATTTCAAGAATTCTTTATGGAATGCTTTATATAGGGCTTTTGGGATATACACTTTCTTTTAATCGCTTTAAAGGGGATCAATTTTATCCATTAGTAGGAACTGGATTTTGGTTATTTTTAGTTATACCATTTGAAATAATTAGAATTAGTTGGTCAGGTGAAATTAGTTACCTCTTCATCTACCTTGAGAACATAATACTTGGTATTGGAATGCTTGCAATTCCTATTATTTATTTTTTCAGGTTGCGAAACAAAAAAAAGCCATTAGTAAGGTATGAAAAGGTAAAAGGATGGCTAATTTTAGGATTAACACCTTTAGTACTCCTAGATGAGATCGCCCTTTTCTTGGAGATTACTATCCTCTTTAAGGGGTTATTTTCCACTTTAGCTTTCCTGTCTTTGATCGCAATTTTCTTTCTTAATGACATGAATCTCTATGCACGAAAGCAAAAAAACGAGCGAGAAAACTACCAGACCCTAATTGATGAACTAGGAGAGCCTCCAGAAGCCTGAATCGCTTAGCCTATGGAAGAAAAGTCCAATATCTACAAAGAAGATATTCCATTGATGGGATCGGTCGTGATCACGATTGCAGGGATATTAGCATTAACCGAAGGGTATGAAATTAATATTGGCGATATGTATCTCGGAGGGGATTTTTTCCTTGCCATCGCTACATTTCTTTTTTGGATTCTATTTGCCTATGCCCTGTTTCTGAATCGTTTCCAAGGAGATTTATTTTTCCCCTTATTAGGGGCTGCACTTTGCTTTCCTATTTCCTTTTTTCTAGAGAGTGATATACTGACGGGGATTGGAATGGTTAGCGGTACCCTTCTTTATTTTTTCAGGCACAGAAATAAGGGAAGGCCACTGGTTAAATATGAGAAACTAAAAGCGTGGCTAATTTTGAGTATCCTGCCTTTAGTTCTTCTTCAAATGTTATTGTTGGAGTTGAGAATTATTGGTTTGAAAAGTTGGTTGGTTAACGGTTTGTTGGTTATGGAGGGAATCCTCTCATTGCCGTTGATTGTCATTTTCAATCATTCCAACCTCTACTCGCGCAAACGCTTAAGGGAAGAAACATCCCTTGAAGATCTTGTTGATGAATTAGGAACAGATCAATAATGATATGCGCATCGCCAAAGAATCGATTCCAATGATAGGCGCTATTGTGCTCACCCTCCTCTACTTCTTCGTCGAAGTATGGGTATTTGAATTCCGGCTGGGGGAGTGGGTGATCAGGGACTATTTCCTAAAGGATATATTGATGTTCCTCTTTTGGGGGCTATTTGCCTATGCCCTGTCCCTCAATCGTTTTAAAGGGGATATGTTCTACCCTTTGTTAGGGGCCGGATTGTGTCTGCCCTTATCCCCAATGATTGGAGGTGAAATACTTATGGGCCTTGGCTTGCTTGGGAGTACCATTTTTTATTTTTTCAGGCATCGCAATAAGGGATGGTCATTGGAAAAATACGAAGAGATCAAAGGGTGGCTTATTTTAAGTTTTGTTCCTTTAATCCTTCTTAACTTCTTCAGTCAAGTAGTAGGAGCCTTAGGATTCGATACCTTTTTTGTCATTTTAGCAATGCTTTCTTTGCCCATTATCGTCATCCTAAATCACCTCAACCTTCATGCACGGAGGCGTCGTGGGGAGGAAGCATCCCTATCGGAACTTATTGAGGAAGTAGGCGAACCAACCAATAAATAAAATCTACCATGAAAAGCCCTGTCAAAATAAAGTCAGCAATAGGCCTAATCCTTGTGTGTTTCTGTTTTATGCTGGTGATTAGCGTATTATTTGACCTTACTAATAGCTTTATACCCAATTCGACACAGGAGTCAATCGTCCTAATGGGAGTTTCTCTGGGAGGGATATTGACTGTTGTCTATGCCCTTTCTTTACACAGGTTTGATGGGGACTTTTTTGCCCCTCTTATTGGGGCTACTGTGATCGTATTCGTGAATTATCCTGTCTTTTTATATCTAAGCAATATTTCGCGAGATCATTTTTATTTGCTATACATTTCCGGTATTTCTGGTTCTGTATTCGGAATTGTACTCATCAGCGTATTCTATTTTTTCAGATTTAGGAACAAAGACGTCAAAACGCTTAAAGGTGAAAAGCTGAAAGCTTGGTTGATCATGAGCTTTGCCCCTCTTTGTCTGCTTACCATAGGGATAGGGACTTTTGTAGAAAAAAGAGCAATTTTAGGATTAGGTGCCTTTGTGATGCTGCTTTTGGTTCCTGTAATCTTTGTCCTTAATTACCGCCATTTAGAAGCACGAAAATACCGATACCGCGAACAGGCCAATTTGTCCTTGATTGATGAATTGGGGAGAACGAAAGAAAATGGAGGATAGATAAAATTGGTTCATCGAGACATTTAGTGGAATGCTCACTTTACCCCTAAGATTCACCACGGATTACACAGATTTACACGGATTAAAGAAGAAAATCTGTGGGAATCTGGGGAATCTGTGGTTTTCTTTCTCCACTAAAATCCTCGATGAACCAAAAGAATCGATATCAAGCGAAAAATCCCCTACTGTGACAGCTCGTTCACTGCCACAATAGGAAAAATCTACCACTACTTAATCGGCTCTTTATATTTTACCAGGATTATTCCTCCAAAATAATCATCCGAATCACACACGGACTGATATTCTGACCAGAAAATGGCACGACATCATTCACATATAGGGTGTCGCCTGTGACGCTAGCGGAAAGGTCATTGGGGAGGCTGAAGGAAGCGGAAAGGGCTGCGCCGTCGTCACGCCCACGCGTACCGTTGCCCGCAATGAGCTTGACAGATCCATCGAGATTCAATTGATAAACTTGATTGGCGGTGCGAGCGATGACGTAAAAGACGCCATTTACATACGTGATATGGCCATTGTTCCCGCCCGGAAAGTTGGCGAAGACGCTGACTTGGCCGCTAGGCGTGACTTTGAGGACATTGCCGTCACTGAAATTGGCAACATAGAGGTTGCCGTCAGGGTCACGGGCGATGCCGTTGGGGCAGTTGAACAGCGGGCTGGCCGCAAAGCGTGTGACGATGCCATCGGGGGTGATTTTGCTGAGCGTATTGTCGCTGCAGTTGGCGACATAGAGGGTGTCGCCTGGATCGATAGCGATGCCTACGGGGCCATTGACACCCGTAGTGGCGAAGTTCGTTACGGTACCGTCAGGGGTGATTTTACTAATCCTTGAAGCGGAGATATTGGATTGGAACAGGTTACCTTGGGAATCAAAAGCATTGCCCGAGGCACCGACCAAGCCCGTGGCGAAAGTACTCACCTGGCCTGTTTTTGTTATCCGAAACACCTTTGTTCCAGGAGGGCCACTTAGCGACACCCCAAAATCGGCCATGTAGACAAACCCCGAACGGTCGGTGGCCATGCCACCAGAACCACCTTGTATAGAGCCTGTGAGGGTGATGACAAGATTGGTCACGGCAAGATCGACAGGAGGTGTCAGGATAGACAGGGCAAAATCTCCGTTTTTCCCTACCGTCAACACCGTTACGCAATAGCTTTCCCCATTCGCCAATACCTCTCCGTCTGTATCTGTACTATTCACCTCAAAAGTCGATTCAATGTCTCCTTGCCCAATCGCTTCTCGCTGAAAGGCACCGTCTGGTACCCCTTGAGCAGCTATCACATCAAATCCGGATGCTGAACTGGCTTTCACAGCCATCACCCGATAGTGATCCACTTCCGACTCATCAGCGACCCGAAAAGAATACAGTAGGTCAGTCCCATTGCCGGCATTAGCCATATCTCGGACTTTGAGCGCGCTGGCAGCAGGCAATGTTGGAGTAGGGGGTTCCTCCTCATCACTCTTGCAACTACAATAGAAAAGAAGGGTCAGGCCAAGTAATAGTATCAGGTATCGCATGATGAATCGCTTTAGGATAATGGATGATAATTCTCAATCCGAAAGCTACTGATCATGACTATGTGAGGAAATCACATATTGGGGGGAAAAGAGGGTTTAGGGTGTTCAAAAAAGATTCTCTGAACCCTGAACCCTGAACCTGTTTAAACCTTTCTTCAATTCCCACCTTCCGACGTATTTTGTCGCTGGAAATTAGAGGTAGGGATGTTGTCTGCCACGACAAAGGCGTCGGGAAAAAGGGACTTGAGTTGTGCCAGCATTTTTAACGCATCACTACGCTCTAGAAAGTCGCCTACACGGATGCGGTAGGTAGGGGCAGTGTGGGTAAGGTAGCTACCCATGCCTGGGTAGTTGCTGAGAAAGCGTCCTTTGACGCGCTGTGCACCTTCGCGAGACGATCCCGCAAATATCTGAATGCGGTAGCCTGGAACTACCTTTACCTGTTCCCCGATGGCTTTATGTGCTCGAATCAAGGAGGCCAACCGGCTATCCGCTTCAATATAGACCTTGCGTCCATCGGAGAAATATTGATTTTCGAGGGATTCGTATTCCGCTACCGGGACAGGTGTAGTCGTCACAGGCACAGCAGGCATCTGGAAGTCAAATTGTTGGCGATAGATGCTGACATCTTCGAGTTCGTAAGTTGTATAGTCTGTGGTCTGCGCAAACGAAAAATGGAAGAGACAGACGAAAGATATTAGGGTAATTAGGATCGCTCGCATAATTCAGTGATTAGTGTTTAAGCAAATTTCGCAAATACGGGGGTTAGTTCAAAGTTTAGGGTTCAGGGTTCAATGGTTCAATTTGTTCAAGCGTTCAAAAGAAACGTCACAATTGAACGACTTGGACCCTTTTGAACGATTTGAGTCTCTTTATCTTCCTTCACTTTCTTCAAAAGCTACCCCAGTGATCTTTGCCACCACCTTCAGGTCTTCGATCACCGCTGCTAAAAGCGGAATGCCCGATTTTTCGCGCTCAAGTGACGCTTCGCGTTCGGGGTCTCCTGGGACCCAGGGGCCAGGGGTGCCTACGGCAGGTTTGGTGGCGCGGAAGCGGCGAATCCAAGCGTCCATACGCTTTTTGAAAGCATCTACTTCCATAAACCCATCGATGTCTAGGGCACCAAAAAAATGCCCGATGCCTTTGCCCACTTCATCTTCCAGCTCAAATTGCCCACGTCCCGCAAACGGTGGCGCAAAGGGTCCCCAATTGGCCCCACTCAGCACACCTGTGAATAAGTCCACCATGGCCGCAAGGCAATAACCTTTATAACCACCCGTCTCATAGTTTGAGCCTAACGGGAGCAATGCCCCGCCAGCCAACAGGTCTTCAACGTTGTTGCTCGGCTGGCCGTCTTTGTCGGTGATCCAGCCATCGGGAAGCGGTTTGCCTTCGCGCTGCTTGATCTGGACTTTGCCGTAGGAGACGGCAGTGGTCGCGAGATCTATGACCACAGGCGGCTCTTCCAAGCCTGGGAAAGCCACTGCGATGGGATTGGTTCCCAGCATGCGTTCAGCGCCCCAAGTGGGCGCCATCCACTTGCCCGTATTAGTCATGGCCCAGCCGATAAGGTCGCGTTTTAACGCTTGTAAGGGGTAATAGCCCGCTATTCCGTAGTGATTGGTGTGACAGACAGCTACCCATCCTGATCCAACTTTTTCGGCTTTCTCCATTGCCAATTCATTGGCGCGAGGGCCTACAATCAGGCCGAGGCCGTTGTCTCCGTCCAGGGTGGCAGTAGCTGGCCGTTCACGAAGGATGCGGATATTGGGTTTGGGGTTAATGAGGCCCTCATTCATGAACTCTACATACTTGCGCAGGCGTGCCACGCCATGCGAATCGATGCCGCGTAGATCACTAGTCGCCAATACCTCAGCGGCCTGCCTCGCGTCATCTTTAGAGACGCCAAAGGAGCGAAAAACTTGCTCGCAGAAGTGACGCAAGTAGTCAGCGGGGAAGAGGGAAAAATCAGACATAAACAGTGTGTTTTGAGTTTTATGTTTTGGGTTTTGAGTTAGGTCAAGAACCCAAAACGCAAAACCTCAAACACAAAACTATTTCTTCAAATACGCTTTCACTTCCTTATACACATTCTCCCCAGTAAAACCGAACTTCTCGTCCAGGACGGTATATGGAGCAGAGTAGCCAAAATGATCCAGTCCAAATACTTTTCCAAACGGCCCTACAAGCCCTTGAAGCGTCACAGGCAGTCCAGCTGTCATGCCAAAAATCGGTACGCCTGATGGAATGATTTCTTCCTGGTAGCTCTGAGACTGTTGACGGAATCTGCCTTCTGAAGGTACAGAGACAATTTTTACCGCTAATCCATCGCGTTCTGCCAACAATTTTGACCCTTCGACCAAAGTCCCTACTTCAGAGCCGCTTGCCAGCAAAATGACATCAGGCTGCCCTTCGGTATCTTGTACCGTATAGGCTCCCTTTTCAGCGCGTAGTGCACTTTCGTAAGTGGACTCACCATTTTCTAAGGGCAAGTTTTGGATATTTTGTCTAGACAAAATCAACCCAGAAGGCCCTGTGGTATTCTCCAAAGCCATCTTCCAGGCGACCGTCGTCTCGTTGACGTCGGCTGGGCGGAGTGCCAAGAAGGACGGATGTCCTGAGTGGTTTTTGAGTTGCTCCAATAAGCGAATCTGCGCTTCCTGCTCGATGGGCTGGTGGGTAGGCCCATCTTCACCGACGCGGAACGCATCGTGTGTCCACACGTACTTCACAGGCAATTCCATGAGGGATGCCAAACGAATAGATGGTTTCATGAAATCGGAGAAGACAAAGAAAGTCGCGCATACAGGGATGATTCCACCGTGCAAAGCTAAGCCATTGCAAATAGCTGCCATGGTCAATTCTGACACCCCTGCCTGAAGGAAGGCGCCAGAAAAGTCACCATGAGAGAAGGCCGTGGTTTTCTTGAGGAAACCGTCGGTTTTGTCGCTATTAGAAAGGTCAGCGGAGCTGACGATCATGTTTTCGATATGATCGGCAAAGTGAGAAAGTACTGCCGAAGAGGCATTCCTCGTAGCTTTATTGGGGGTTTGAGCAATGGAGCTGAAGTCAATGTCAGGCACTTGACCAGAGAGGAAAAAAGCGAGCTTTTTGGCAAGGTCAGCATTCGCTGTCGCCCACTGAGCCTCCGCTGCGCGACGCGCAGCGACAGCCTGACGCTTTGCATCCGTCACCGCCTCATAATGCGCCTTCACATCATCAAATACATGAAATGGATTGTCTGGATGACCGCCGAGGTTGGCAATCGTGGCAGGGATAGAAGCGCCTGCCTTACTGAGTGGTTGTCCGTGAGTAGATACTTGCCCCTCAAAACTGTCACCTCCCTCAGTCCTTGCCCCCAAGCCCATCACAGTTTGTCCAATGATCAAAAACGGCTTGTCGCTGTCCTGCGCCTGATTTAGCGCACCGCGAATCGCTGCTGGATCGTTCCCGTCAATGGTCACCACATTCCATCCCCACGCCTCATACTTCTTCGCGGTGTCTTCCTTCATCACCTCATCGACACGGGTCGAGAGCTGAATGTCATTGGCATCATAAAACATGATGAGGTTGCTGAGGCCCAGGAAGCCCGCGATGCGGCCAGCGCCTTGGGCGATCTCCTCCTGAATGCCGCCATCGGAGATGTAAGCGTAGGTCTTGTGCGCCATCCACTCGCCGAATCTGGCGACGAGGAAGCGCTCTGCGAGGGCCGCGCCGACGGCGTTGGTGTGCCCTTGGCCGAGGGGGCCAGAGGTGTTCTCGACGCCCCGTGCGAAGTCTACTTCTGGGTGACCAGGGGTTGGACTGCCCCACTGACGGAACTGCTTGAGGTCATCCATTGAGTAATTGCCTGTCAGGTGAAGGATGCTATACAGCATGGGCGACATATGCCCCGGGTCCATAAAGAAGCGATCCCGATGAGGCCATAGGGTATCGTCGGGATCGTAGGTCAAATATTCGGAGAAAAGGATGTGGACAAAGTCCGCGCCTCCCATTGCGCCGCCAGGATGGCCAGATTTAGCGCGTTCTACCATCGCGGCAGATAAGATTCGAATGTTGTCAGCAGCTCGTTGGGTGATGTTGGAAGCCATAAGGAAGAAGGTTTAGGGTTCAGAGTTTAGGGTTCAGGGTTCAGAGTTCGGAGTTTAGGGTTCAAAGTGTATCCTATCAAACTCTGAACCCTGAACTCTGAACATTCTTCGAACTTTCTCTTTTCGCCTGCGAAGGTAGGAGGATTTGCTATGTGATACAAAATGGGGTTGTGCACGTGAGTGTGGAAAACGCAACAATATTTTCCTAAATTCGTCTTGGGGTGAGCAAAAAGAGCTATCATTGCTTTTTAGAACCGAATCCCTAGCGATCTATGCAAAAATTGGAAGCGACTTTATCAACGTTTGAGAAAAAAGTAGAGCAGGCTATCGAGGCTGCATGGGCGGAAGAAACCCTTTTTTCACATCTGGAAGCCTTGACTGCTCAAGTAGGAGAAGTGGTGGAGGCTGCAGTAGCCGTAGGAGATTATAGCTTGGAACAGCTAACATTTCATCAAGAACTTGCTCATTACGCGATTCATTTTTTGTGGGGAGAACAAGTGAAATCCTTTTTGGTATTGTGGAGGGACATGGTGTTTCAACAGCATAAGGGAGGGATTTTGCTAGCAGATGGCTTGGTGTCAAAAGCAGATATAGAGCAGCTCAAACAGACTTCTTTGACGGTCATTCAAGCAGCGGCTCAAGACCTTGAGGGAGGCCTGCAAAAGACCCTTGCTTCCATAGAAGCAAGCAGTACAGGCACTGAGCGCCAGTTCACGGACTGGAAGCTGCAGCACAATCCCTGGCCTACCTATCGCACACAGCTATTGCAAATCCCCCAACAATGCCAGCAATTATTGGCACAGCATCACCAACTGACCGAGCTATCGGAAATATTCTTGCGTGTCGAGGGCCTTGTGGATCAATCAGTTACTGATTGTAAAGAAGAGGTAGAACAGATGAAATCTACTGCTGATGAGATCATCAGGTTTGTAGAAGGAATGGGAGAACTCAAACCCAATAAAATTGCCTTAAAACTCGAAGAGTCTGAGGCTGCGATCAGTTCTCCAAACCATTTGAAAGCATTTACCGAAAAGCTCAAATCCCTTACGCTACGCTTACCCGAACGCACCCAGGTATATGTCTATCCTAAAGGGGGCCTACTACAATTTAAAGAAATCAATTTTCGACGGATGACCCGCCAATGGGTGGACTCAGAAGTGCTGCCGATGCTCTATGAGATATGGGAATTGACAGAAAGTGTCACCAATGGCATGAAGATGTCCCTGGTCAATATCCGCAATCGTGCCATTTTGCTAGCCACGGAACCCCAAGATGGGGCTTCCCTCAACATCGACAAATCTGCTATTTATCAACCCCTTACAACGTTTCTCAAAGGGACCGATGACTGGGAGGCTGAACTGACTGCTTTGAAGACACAGATAGATGATCGGTTGAAGAAAGAATTTCACCTTTCTTTGATCTACGACCCCCAGGAAGACTTTTTGCCTATCCACTTGCAGTCGACCATCAATCAGCTTAAAATCAACCAAAACGCCCTGCTGTCGACGATTCAGAGCTGGTTTAGGAAGCAATTACAAGCGATCAAACGCTTTCGGACCACGGTGGCACAAGAAGAAGCCATGAGTGCCTCCGAGAAAATCGTCCGCTTTGTCCAAAGCCGTACAGCAGACGAAAACAACAGCCAATACACCAATATCTTTTTGACAAAAGGTTATATCGGGGAGTCTTTTTGGGTAGGCCGTAAACAAGAAATCACCCATATAGAAAAACTCATTTCCAATTGGGACAAAGGCTTCCGAGGGGCTGTGGTGATCACGGGAGACCGTTTTGCAGGCAAGTCGGTCTTTGGTGATTTAGTGGCCAATCGGCATTTTCCCCAACATGTCATTCGACTGGTTCCAGACACGATCATCAAGGTACAAGGCCGCAGGATGACCCTGGGATATGATTTGGGCGAAGCATTGGAATTTGTGCGAAAATATAGCCTCAACACGCGAACCATGGTCTGGATCGACGACCTGGAGTTTTGGCAAGACGTCAAGATGCCCTTAGGCCGTAATGTCCGCCAACTGCGCAAACACATCGACAACTATACCAATGACTTATTTTATATGGTGTCAATGAGTAATGGACTAAAGGCATATTTGGACAAATTTTATGAAATCCATAAGGTGTTCCAATCAGAGGTCAACCTCGACCATATGAGTGTGTCTGAGATTCAGGAAGCCATCCTGATACGCCATGGCGCGACGCATAAGACATTGGTAGATGTCAAAGGCAAGGAAGTCAGCCCCAAGCAGTTTCAGCAAATGACCCAAAAGGTCTTTCGCAGTGCCCACGGCAATATTGGCGAAGCGCTGAATCGATGGGCTTTTTCTACAGAAAAAGTAGATGACGAAAGAGTGATACATCACACCAGGACAGGGTATGGACTGCCCGACTTTATTACCCCTGACAGCTTGGTCCTGCTGAAAATCCTGATGCTAGAGAAGCGCACCAACGAGTACCGTTTGCGCAAGCTTTTTGGCGCGCCATTTAAAGAAAAGTATGGCAACATCCTTCATCGCCTCTTGGGGCTGGGCATCGTTCAACGCCAACTCACAGGCTGGCTGGAGGTGAACGAGTTGATCGTCAACGACTTAGGTATAATGTTGAAACAAAAACAAAGCTAAAAATGTCAGAATTGCTAGCGAGCCAATTTTCGTGGGGAGACTTATTGACGACGGCCATTGCATTGTTGGCCTTGTACTTTGTGTTGCATTCGGTAGGGCGCTTTATCCCTCAAATTCCTTTTTTCAGGAATTTTGAGCGGCAGATCGACCTGGCGATCCACTACCTATTGCTCATTTATGAGCCGATGGTATTGATCATTTTGGGCAGTGTATTTGTCCTGGTTCATCCTACTTTGCATGGCATGCTGATGGGCTTACTGCTTGTGGCGGGATTTTCACATATGAAAAACTACCTGAGCGGCCGCTTGATCCAGCTGGACAATACCCTCGCTCCTGGCAAGCGTGTGGCCATCCAGGACCTCAAAGGCATTATCCTAAAAATGGGCCGCCTGGGCATCAATCTACAGACCGCCGACGGCTGGCACTTTATGGACTATGGTAGCCTGTTTTCGAAAGGTTATACCCTGATTTCTGGCGAAGAAATAGGGGGATTTTATTTACTCAAAATCACGCAAAAAGACCCCGATAAAGGCCCGCCTCAGCGAGATGAGGTCCTAGATTTACTCCTTACAGCCCCTTATCTGGACATGAAACACAAGCCTGAGTTTTTACCCATAGAAGAAGATTCCTCTGAACTTATTGTACGGATATCCGTCAAAGACGAGGGCCATTTATACGAGCTGATGACCCTGATCCGTGAATGGGGCTATCAAGTAGCTGAAAGCACGGAAGATTAATTAAAAATTAAGAATTGAGAATGAAGAATTGAATAGAGAAAAGGGAGCAGGGAAAAGGGAGCAGGGAAAAGGGATAAGAGCGTTTGGGTGGCTAGTCCCTTCTCCCTGAGCGAAAGCGGTCTCTTCTCCCTTCTCCTACCCAACATTTAATCATCTAATCATTTTCTCATCTTCTCATTTCATTCTCTCATTCCCTCATCCAATCATTCTATCATTCTATCATTTCCCCCATGGAAGCACTTTCTCCTTATCATCTGATCATCACCGCCTCGATCATCATCATCATCTCCTTCATGTTTGGAGAGCTGGCCAGGAAGACCAATATCCCCAGCGTGCTGATGCTCATCGTGCTGGGCATCGCCTTGAAACTCGGCTTAAAAGCCCTGGGAATGGGCGATGTAGACTATTTCCCTTATTTAGAAATTTTGGGGATTGTGGGCCTGATCATGATCGTCTTGGAAGCGGCACTTGAATTGGAACTCAAGCGGGAGAAGATATGGCCTATCACCAAAGCATTGGGCATTGCCTTGATAGGGCTGTTGGTCTCAACATGGGTCGCAGCAGAGATTTTACGTCAATTTTATCCAGAAATGACAACCAAAACAGCGTGGCTCTATGCGACGCCTTTGTCTATTCTTTCTAGTGCCATCATCATACCGAGTGTTTCTGGATTGGCTGAGGTAAAAAAAGAGTTTCATATCTATGAAAGTACCTTTTCGGACATCTTGGGCATCATGCTATTTTATTTCTTGGCAGGCCAGTTGGATGCTGCGGAAGACTCCACGGGTCTCTTGGGGTTTTCGGGAAATGTACTGCTGACCATTGTATTGTCTGTGGTGGCGAGTTACGTGATTGTATTTGTGTTCCAAAATATCAAAAGCCACGTGAAGCTGTTTTTGATGATTGCGGTCCTTCTCTTGCTGTATGCTTTAGGCAAACAAATGCACCTATCTTCCCTGATCATCATCCTGGTTTTTGGGCTCATGATCGCCAATATGAAGCTATTTTTTCGGGGAAAACTCAGCCAATGGCTGGATTTCAAAAAAGTCCAACAAATCTATGAAGGATTACATGTTGTCACGGTGGAAACAGCCTTTGTCGTACGTACTTTCTTCTTTGTGATCTTTGGCCTTACCATCATTCCAGCCTCCCTTTACAATGGCAAGGTCGTCATGGTGAGCTTGTTCCTCATTGCATCTATTTATGTGATCCGTTATGTGCTCTTGCGGCTTTCTATCGGGAAAGACATCTTCCCTCAATTATATATCGCACCGCGCGGTTTGATCACGATTCTTTTGTTCTATGCCATCCCAGTAGAGGCCAAAGTGGAAGGATTTGACACAGGCATTCTCCTCTTTATCATCATCGGCACCAGCCTGATCATGACCTTTGCCATGATCTACGACAAGCGCCGCACCAGCAAAGCGATCCGCGAGGCAGAGGCCGATCCTGTAGGATATGAGCGCTGGAAAGCGCCTTCTATAGGAGGAAAATTGGAGAGTGGAGAGGAATGAGTCAAACAGGAGTGTATAAGTCTGGAATATACTGTTTAGGCTCCAAGCTTGATCTGGTTTTTCACCTTTCTTGATTCTTCGATCTTTCTTTGTAGATCAGTTCTGATCTTATATTCAAGCTCAAGAGAATACAATCGCCACCAATGGTGAGCTGGAACTTCCCCACTACTGTGTTCTTCTAGGCGATACATTAAGTCAATATTAGGATTTTCTTTACCATTTATGATTCTGCTAAACTTTGTTTGGTGGACCCCTAAGTCCTCTGCAAATTCTTTATTGGTTCTATTGATGATTTTCGAATATGATTTCAAAGTTTTGCTGAAGCTATAAGCTTCAGCAAACTTATTTTTCTCTAAATACCTCATAATTCTCAACTTGAGTTTCATCATATTCCCCAAGAGAATTTCTGATTCACTCATGTTTTTAAGGCGATTTAGACGTAATTCTCTAAATTCTCTTGCTGCCTCTCGCTCTTCTTCTTCGCTCAGGCTATCATCATTAAATACAAAACTCTCTACGATTTCTTCGTCAGTATAAAGCTTGCTTAACTCTTTGTATATTTTTTCACTCTTTGACATGTAACCAATATTTTTTTATCAATTCACGAGATGATTCTTGTTCAATGCCTAATAGCCTGCCATACTGGCGAAAACCATATTTGTTCTGATATAAATCAATCAATCGGGTCTTAGGTTTTAAAGAAACGAATCCGAAGTAATCCTTATCAAACGCAACTTGGCAGGCAAATGCAATTAGACAGCCAGCAATATTTTCTATTTCTTTTTCCTTGCCTCTATTCTTCGATCCAACTTCTATTAATTTAAGGTGTATCCTAAATTCCTCAGGAACATCGATCAAGGACATCAACCCGAGTATTTCATTGTCATTATCCTTTAGGTAGATTTTGTAAACTTCGTTGTCCGACTCTTTTCTCCAATCAAATTTATATTGTTTTGACTTTTTTATCCTCTGGTAATCGGACTTGACAACTTCCTCTATTACCGATTTAAGTGATTTTCCAGACTTCTTATCTATTAGCGGCATGTATACTTTATTGTAATTACAAGGTATAAATAATTTATGAATTATATAAACTGTTTATGTTTTTTATTCTATTAGATCGAATTTATAGTTGATTTTTGGGCTCAAAATTCTCATTCCACTAAATACGTTGATGAATCTCCATTTTCAATTCCCAAGCAAGCTGGCGCGGATTTCCGGATGCGCTGCCCTGAGCCTGTCGAAGGGGAGGGCTGGATTTTTGGAGTAATCCGCGCCCCTCAGTGGTTATTCTAAGGTAATCGTAACGATATTTTCGTGTATAGTCTCGGCAAATAAGATTTTATACATATGATGATAGTATCAAAGAAGGCTAATTCTCACCTTCTTTTTTTTAAGCCTGGTATTATTGGTCTTTTTAATAAGCCTTTCAGCTACCTCAGCATGTACACCCGCATACGTGCAATTCTGTTTGAGTTCAATCACCCCTAGTTGATCTTTTTGAATCTGGCCCTGCTTCAGAAATAAGCCAGCGACATCTCCTTTGGATATTTTATCACGCCTTCCTCCAGAAATATACACAGTTTTCCATTTTATAGAGGCAGGAAGCGTAGCTTTTGGCAGATCTTCGATGGGTAGGGTTTCTGGAGCAATTTCCTGAATAAAATCAGCAAGTTCCTCTCCTTCCCAATGCAAAATATAGGCAATGCCATTCCGATTCATACGGGCTGTTCGTCCATTCCTATGGGTGAATTCTTTATCGCGTGGTGGAAGATGATAATGAAGAATAAATGTTATTTCGGGGATATCAAGCCCCCGGGCAGCCAGATCAGTTGCCAGCAGGAGTTGATTGGTCCCATTTCTAAATTTTATAAGCGATCGCTCCCGATCTATTTGCTCCATCCCTCCATGAAAGCATTCATGAGGAATATGATTCTCCGTTAAAAAATCACTTACTCGGCCCAATGCATCCTTGAAATTGCAAAATATGATTCCTGGTTGGTCACCAATAAAAGCAAGTGCTTTTGCTAACGCTTTTAACTTATCCTTTTCGGGCGAAAGAAGCGTTTTGACCGTTAGTTGAGGATTGCCTTTCTGAAGGTAATTGATAAAAACGGGCTTCTGTAATCCTACAAACGCAGGAATATTGGGTTCGCTGGTAGCGGAAGTCAAAACCCGTTGATGAACATTGGGGAGTGCGCCAATAATCTCAGCCATCTCCTTTTCAAAACCTATCTCTAGTGATTTATCAAACTCATCGAGTACCAAGGTATCGATATGCGCTAAGGAAAATTTATCCCTTCTAAATCTATCGGCTATTCGTCCAGGAGTGCCAATCAGAATGGCTGGCCGATGTTTTAAATCGATCTTATCGAGCATCCCCGAACGTCCCCCATAGACGGCGTTTACCTTAAAACCTGATCCCATTTTTCGGGCTACCTGCTCAATCTGTTGAGCCAATTCCCGCGAGGGAACAAGGATAAGCAATTGAATCTCACCGCAGTTTTTATCAAGGGTTTCTATTAGGGGCAATAGAAAGGCCAGTGTTTTACCCGTTCCTGTAGGGCTAAGTAATACCACATCCGATTTCATTCGTATAGTTTTCCCTGCCTCTTCCTGCATGGGATTCAGCGCTGTAATGTCAAATTTTTTGAGGAATGAGTCTGTGCGCATATTGCTCGGAATTTCTTGCTATCCTTAATTCTCCATTAACCCCAATGCCTCCTTGACACTCGTCACGGGCAGCTTACACACCTTGTCTCTACAGACATAAATCGTCGTCTGGCCGGGAATTAGCTTATACTGAAGAAGTTCGAGGGTGCCTTCGTCCTTGCCGCCGAGCAGGTAGGCATTGGGCAAAAAGTGCTGATCCAGCTCCTGCCTGAGGGCCTGAAAGTCATCCCCTACGATGGCGATCTCGTAAGGCGTCTCTACGGCCTGAACCATGAGGGAGGCCCAATTGGCATAGAACATGGCATTGGGAATGACCTTGGCCTTCATGTTGCTGAGCATTTGCTTGGCCGTGGTGAGGTAATCATCTTGATAGAGGTAAATCCCCAGTTCAAATAAGGCCCTGGCCATCATGGAGTTAGATGCAGGGATGACATTGTCCGACGTCTCCATCTTGCGGGCAATCAGCGGATCATCCTCGTCCGAGGTATAGAAAAACATCCCAGATGTCTCGTCATAGAAATGTGCCTGCGCATATTTCACCAGGTCATCAGCACGGCGTAGCCATTGCTCGTCAAAAGTCGCCTGATACAACGCGACAAAAGCCCGTGCCGTGATGGCATAGTCATCGAGAAAGGCATTGATGGTGGCTCTGCCATCTTTGTAGATGCGCGTCAGGCGATTGCCGTCGTGACGGCATTTTTGGTAAATAAATTCGGCGTTGTTGAGGGCGGCTTGGAGGAAGCGCTCCTCCCCAAATGCGCGGTACGCATCGACATAGCCCTTGAGCATCAGGGCATTCCAGGCAGTGATGACCTTGTCATCCAGGCCGGGGCGGACGCGCATATTACGTCGAGCCATGAGTTTCTCTTTGCCAGAAGCCAGCGTTTCGCCTAGCTGTTCCTCTGTGATATTGTGCTGCTTCGCAAAATCTGCCAACGGCATTTGCTGATGCAAAATGTTTTTGTGCTCCCAATTGCCTTCGGGTTTGAGGTCATAGTATTTGGCAAACAGTTCCACATCTGATCCCAGAATCTCCTTCAATTCCTCCATTTCCCACACATAAAATTTCCCCTCTTCCCCTTCGCTATCCGCATCCAAAGAAGAATAAAATCCCTTGTCTTTGGAAGTCAGCTCTCGCTCAACAAACGCCAACGTCTCATACACTACCTGCTTATAATGCGGATTTTTTGTCAATTGATAGGCATTGCTATAGAGGCTCACGAGCTGCCCGTTGTCATAGAGCATCTTCTCAAAGTGAGGCGCATGCCATTCCGCATCGGTGGAATACCGAGCAAATCCACCTCCTAAATGGTCGTAGATTCCCCCCATCGCCATCTGGTCGAGGGTGACCTCTACTGCTTTGAAGGCCTCTTCGTCTTGCGTCAAATGGTAGTAGTCTAAGAGGAAAAGGAAATTGGCAGGCATGGGGAATTTGGGTGAACCATTTCTTCCGCCATGGATCATATCAATTTGACCAGCGGCTGCCTCGAAAGCTTGTGCTAAGTCCGTTCGCTGAAAGCTGCTCTCTTCAGTATTTAGGACAATTTGCTCGATCCCTTGAATGCCTTCTGTGACTTGTCCTGCAATCTCAAGGGCTTTTTCGGGCTGCTCATCATAGAATTTTGTGACGCGCGTGAGAATGTCCATCCATTGGGCTTTAGGGAAATAGGTTCCCGCAAAGATAGGGCGGCCATCTGGCAACGCAATCGCATTGAGCGGCCAGCCACACCCTCGCTCACTCATGAGCTGACAGGCATTCATGTAGACATCGTCTACATCTGGGCGCTCTTCCCGGTCCACTTTGATCGCCACAAAATGTTCATTCATCAGGGCTGCGACGGTGCTGTCTTCAAATGACTCATGCTCCATGACATGGCACCAATGGCAGGCTGCATATCCCACGCTGATGATCACCAGCTTATTATCCTTGGTCGCTTCCTGAAATGCCTCATCATTCCAAGGCCGCCAGTTGACGGGATTGTGTGCGTGCTGAAGCAGGTAGGGGCTGCTTTCGTTGATCAAGGCGTTGGTGTGGGCAGGTGTGCTGTCGCTGCCGTGTTGTTGGGCTGTACAGGCGACGAAGATGCTGAGACAGAAGAAGATGATGGTGAAAAAGCGCATATGGGGGGAATGAAGAATGAAGATAGACCGTTCGGGCTTCGAAGACTCAGCCCTCGCTGCGAGAGGCGAGATCGCTCATCCCTGCGGGATTCGCTGCGAGATCGTTCGGCTCGAAGACTCGCCTCACTACGAGACCAAAGGCAACCTTTTTTCTTGTCTCGTAGCGAGTCTTCGAGCGGTCTCGCAGTGAGGACGCTAGTCCGAACGGTCTCGCAGCGAAGGCGCAGCCTGAGCGATCTCGCAGTGAGGAGCGAATGCGACGAACGGTCTCCCCCGCAAGTTAAGACATTTTTGTCTTGTATCTTTGCTGCATGAATATGCAGAAGTGGTTTGTTGTGATTTGGGTGACTTGCCTTGCTGGCTGTGTGTCTCCTCCTACCTTTGAGCCTGTGGAGGAAGGCTGTCAGAGAAGCGAGTACAAAGGGATATTTGTGCTGAATGAAGGCGCTTGGACCAGCAATCAGGCTTCGCTTGATTACTATCCTTTAGAAGACTCGTTGAGTCATTGCCCTGGCGTCTTCCAGCAGGTCAACGATCAGCCGTTGGGAGATGTAGCTAATCACATGGTGGTCCAACAGGATACTCTGTTCATTGTTGTCAACAATTCTCGCTTGGTGTATAAGGTGCAATTGCCGTCCATGCGCTTGCTGGGACAGCTGAGCTTGCCTGCTGGAGCGGCTCCCCGTGAAATGACCATTATTTCAGCCCGGAAGGCCTATTTGACCTCCTTTTTTACCAAATACCTATTCCTATTTGACCCTGTTTCGATGACCCTTTTGCCAGATACCGTGACGATAGAAAACACGATGGAAGGCATTGCCCTAGGGGGAAACAAGGCGTTTGTGGCCTGTGGCAACTATCTGCCACCAGAAGTGAATAATAAGCTGGCAGTGATAGATATCGAAACGGATTTATTGCGGCAATACATCGTCCTCCCCGTGCAGAATCCTGGGAAAGTGGTGCCTTATCAAGGGAAAGTACTGGTGGCTTGTCGAGGAGACTATGACCCTTCGGGGGAGGGGAGTGCGATTGTGGAGATAGACCCTGTGGCAGAGGCGATCACACAAGTTGCTCGATTTGAAGGGAGTCTGTTTGAAATGGAAGTGGTCGAGGATGCTTTATGGGTGTTGCGAGATTCTGCGGTGGCGCGGATCGATCTCATGACCTGGGAGGTAGAACCGAACTTCCTTCCGTTTAAAAAACTCGAACCAGAAAACCTCTATTACCTTTATGGCATTCACTATGCTCCTTCGCAAGCATCCCTCTATTTAACATTGGCACATCCTACTCGAAATGGACAATTATTGATCCTCAACCCTTTTGGCCAGATACAACAACGCCTGGAAACGGGTATGTTCCCAGGCGAGGTATTGTTTTACAATTAAAATAAAAATTAAAATCGAAATGAAAATATGAATTCAGTTGCCTTTACTTTGATTTTCATTTTGGTTCCCATTTTCATTCCACTATTTCTTAAAAGCCAACAACGGCACATTCAGGTCCTGGGCCATCTTGTGGGTGAGACTTTTTGGGCTGCGGAAGCTATCGCGCCAGTTGGTTTCGTGGCGATTGACCATGGCGACAAGTTTACTTTTATTGAGCTTCACTGATTTCTGGATGCCAGAGAGGATATCCTCATGGTCAAAAAATTGGTAGTTGACTTTAGGGTAATCCAAGGTATCTGTAATCGTCTGTTCCAGGCTGTTGATATAGGTACTATTGTCCTTATTTTCTTCTTTCTGGTTCACATGCAAGATGCTCAACTTTGCATCGAATAGTGCCGCGATGGCTTTCACCTGGCGGATCACCTTGGGATCGTAATCTGAAAGGTCAGCGGCATAGGTGATGTGGTCGAGGGCGACGAAGTCACTCGCTGCGGGTACCACAAAAACAGGCGTATTCACAACCTTGAGCAATTCGTTGGCGGGATTGTTTCGGAGAAATCCGCGCATGCCTGAAGGCTGGTCTGTGCCCAGCAAAATCAAATCATAAGTCGTCGAAGCGCACATATCTGTGACACGCTTGATGAAGTTGCCGTGAGTCACTTGAAGCGTGAAGTTCACGTTTTCTTCCATGAATAAATCCACGGCGCGCTGGATAGCTTGGCCGAGTGCGTTGGAAGGAAGGGCTTCTTGAAAGTTGTTGAGGTCGTTTCCAGGCTGGAAAGCAAGTGTCTGATGTCCTTTCAAAAATCGACGTCCGCTTACATAAAAAAGCGTGATTTCTGCGCGGGATTTTTGGGCGATAGAAAGGGCGTAGTTGAGAACGTTCTGGTAATCTGCGTTGAAATTGATCGGTACGAGTAGTTTTTTCATTTGTGAAGAAAGAAGGCTTTTATGCATTGAAAAAAGGAAAAAAGGTTTTACAGGTTGAAACAAGAATCATAGATGGTTGACTGGATAATTATCGATTTGAAAAATCGCTAACTTCTTCTTTTCCTTAAACGCAAAAATGGGGTAAATTGATGCCTTGATTAGCGAATTTTCGCAAAGTTTTTTTGATGTGTGAATTTGCGATCTGGATAAATACTGAAGACTTGAAAACCAAGCGGTTAGGAAGTGGTGTATAAAGACGATTTGAGGTGATCCAAGGCCTCAATATCCATCGTATGTTTGCCTTCAAAACGGAAGGTTTGGAGGTGGGAAAATCTGCTTGACAGCTTGGCCCACTCTTGCCTGGCGAGGGGTTCACTCACATACGGGTCTTTCGTCCCTGCCCCTGCCCAAAGGGGAATTTCTAGTAGCCGCTTTACCCCTTTCTCTGAATATTCTTCTGGCGACCGGCCGGCCCACAGGATCAGGCTGTCAGGTTGTGGGGTTCCCTGCATGAGCCATCGCCAGGCAGTGGCCACACCCTGGGAGAAGCCTAGCAGGTGGAGGGCGGGGGGAGAGGCTTGAGGAAAAGCTTCTGAGAATAGTGTTGAAGCAAGGCCGTCAAGGAAGGTGATTTGATCCTGAATCTCTTCCATTCGCATCTCTCTTGTCATCCAACTGGCTCCCACACGTTCGTACTTCCCGTCGAGGTAGTACCGCGACAAACCCTCTGGCGCTACGACCACCGTTTCTGCATCGACAATGCCTTCAAAATGACGAATGAAGTAGCCTGCTTGCTGGCCGATGCCATGAAAGACAAACCAGACATGGCGTGTCTCAGCACTTGGAGTGCCAAGGACATAGTAGCGCGCTGTGCGCGGGGTGGTAAAAGTATGTGCGGTCACTAGAAGTGTTCTTAAAGTTAAAAATGGAAATAGCCTAAAGAGGGCCTTAATTCAAAAATGATGTGGTAATTAAATTTCTATTTTATGGATAAAAACCCTCTCTAACCATCGGCCTTTTTTACCACCATTCCCCTGATATATATTACTTCCTTTAGCAACACACCTTCCTTTGAATAGAATCGCCATTTCCCCTCTCTTAATGGCACCCGCCTCTTATTGCTCCTTAATTTGAACCCTAAGATGGACGTGATTTTGGGTTCCCAATATTCAAATCCCTCAGCGACCAGGATGCTGTCTTGGTACATTTGTCGCTCGTAGGAAATATTATTGACATTGGTCGAGGTGAAGTAGTAAAAAGAACAATTGTCAAGCGTATCTGAAATCATTCCATGTGACCACTCATTTTGACAGGCAATAAACCCAAGCCTTGATTCCTCATCGAGCATTATTTCTCTCTCAGGGTAGTCTTGTTTGGTAGATCTACAGCCTATTATGCTAATCATGAGGCCTATAATAATGAATTTGAAAATAGGCATTTTATTTATGCTGGTTTGGAAAGGTGATGCCTTATCAGAACAAAAGCGTTTGAGGGATGAATGGTAGATGGAAATTTCGAATTAAATGAAATTAGCTTAGAAGGGTTGGCCAATTTTAGGCGTTTGTGCGGCTGGGGTGAAGCGAGCGTGCGCGGACGGATAGAAGGGTTGGCCTTGGTTGGCTCGCTTCGATTTTTTGGTTACTTTTTTCTAAAAAAAGTAACATAACAAGAACGGGAACATCCTTTTATTTCCCTTCAAACATAAGGTTCGGTGTATTATGAGAAGTTGGAACATCAGTTTTTTTTACCTTCCCAAACACCAAATTCACCCCCCAGCGAAAGCTCGCTGTCTTGGCATCCGCATAGCGAAAAAACGTCAACACATTGTGCGTCATCGCAAAGGCTTGCAAAGGCCCTAACCTCACCATGATTTGGGCACCCAAGCGATCTTGATAGACCTCCTGGAAGGTATAGGTCAGTCCGCCATAAATCACATCTCCCCAATGGAAGCCCCCATGTATGGCCAAAGCATTAAACTGCTGGCTGCGGTACCATTCGCGTTCGTATACCGCACCGAGGCGTAGCGAGGAGGTCGGATTCCAAGTCACGCCTGCCATGACACGAGTAGGCAGAGCCGTTTCATACGCTTCGCTTGTACGGATAGGGTCAAACGCACTTTGCAGCGAGTCTACCAAACGATCCAGGTCCAGCCCTGAGGTATCCGAATACGCCGAAAGCGACAAGCCAGAATAGGTAAAGTCGCCGTTGCTGCGATAGTTCGAGACATCGCCTGCCCAGCGGATAGTGCCGATGTCAATGGCACTGGCGGCGACAGACAATTGGTCATTTACCTCATACTGAAGGCCTAGGTCCATGGCCCAGCCGCTATTATTGGCACCTGCCCAGTTCTCGGGCTGGCCGATGGTAGAGAGCCAATCATCGATGGCTACACTGCCGTCCACCTGGTAGTCGGTCTCGGCGGTGAGCTGGTAATATTCGGGATCGGTATATAAGGAAAGCTGGTTGCGAGAGGTGGAAATATCCGCCAAGCCGCCCAGGTATTTGAGGGCACCGCCGACGCGCAGCTTGTCATTGACAGGTAAGCTCAGCCGAAAGGCCGTTTCGTGAAAGCCAGTCAGGTGCAGGTCTGGGCCTAACTGCAAGGTCTCATCTACAAAGGGTCCATTGCCATACCAAAACAGCTGGGCTAGCTTGTCCGAATAGCGCATATAGGCGCTGGCCCGTACGCGCCACTCCGCGCCAAACTGCACCTTGCCTGCCTGGAAGCCCAGCGCGATGCCCTGGATGTCCGCCCAGAATCGGGCGTAATTGGTGGTTTGCAGCCCTTCGATGACGGGGCCGAGGTTGATGCCGCCATTGGCGCCTTGCACTTCACCGACGGTGAAGGCGGAATTGGCAAGGCCAAAATAGGTAGCCGGCAAGGCGATCACGAGCTTCCGCGAACGCTCAAAGGCGGGGTTCAGGCGGTTGGCCTGAGGGAGTTCGGGCATGAACCACAGGCCGCCTTCAAACTGGGCGAAAAGGCTGGTAGGGAGAAGGAAAAGGAGAAATAGGAATTTATTCATGGGAAATAAAGCGTTCAAAGTTTTTGGGGCAATATATTTAAAGGGCAGCCCTTGAATTTTTGAATGAATTGAACCGTGAACTGATTTCTTATGGATTAAACTTGGCCCTCAGGCCCATCTTCAACGTGAAGATATAATCATCAAAAATCTTGACAGGCGTCATAGAATTGTTGAGGGTCTCGGCATCGAGGTGAACGAGGAGCTTCTCCGTGCGCCGTAGGTTTTCGATCTTCGCAGCGGAGAACTCCACGTCAAAATTCAGGATAGCGGGCGCCGTCGATCGGGCATTTCCGTCTACCTCAGCTGCCGCGAGGAGTTGACGAAAGCCGTCGAAGACGGAGTCGATCCGTGCGCCCGCCCCATCGATCAGGTACACCTGCATGTTCAACGTCACGGGGTAACCGTTCTCCGTCTGAATGCGCAAGGATGCTTCTTCCAGTTTATCTATCGGCCCCCAATCATCAATGGTGAAGTCCCGCAGCTGATCCGCGAAAAACTTATCCGCCGTCAAAAACAGCGGCAAATCCAAGCGCATATCCAGTCCAAATCGACTAGAATCAGTCAGGAATCCCACATCCGTCATCGGGAGACTCGTGCCCTCCATTTGGTACGCGATGCGGTTGGGGCCTTCGGTGATGGCTGCGCCAAAATTGGAGTTAGCATCATTGATGCTGACCAAGGTCTCTTTGGTGCTGCCTACTTCGCTCAGCGAAGGATAGTTGAAGTCTACGCCTCCAGCGACGGCCGAGCTGGTGATGGGCAAGGTATTGCCTTGATTGGTGAGGGCATCCAGTTGCAGAACTTCGCCGCGCACGGGCAGCCCAAAGGAATTGACGAAGGTTAACCCAAGGTCGAAGTCTTCGAATTTGAGGACAGCGGACTCGCGGTTGTTGAAGAGGTCTATGCGTAGCGTATCGATGGGCGTCGTAGAGGTAATGGGATCGAGCAATCCCTCGATATAGGAATAGGCGACGTCCTGAAAGTCTATACCGCCTGTCAGTCTGACGGGGTTCCCCGTGCTGACTTGCGTGCTCGTATATTGGTACCCCACTTCAAAATTCGTGGCGCGGAGGCTATACCCTGCCAGGTCAAAATGCTTGATCACAATAGTGCCCGCCTCAAAAGTCGTATCAAAGGTCAATGGTACGCCATTGAACGTCAGGTCGGGCATTTGGACGAGCATCCGCACCATGCCTGTATCCGTCGTGCTGGCACCTATGCGCACATTGCCCGATTTGATGTCTATCTGCTGGATAGACCCAAATCCGGGAAATACCGTGCTGAGGGAACCCGTTGAGTCTCCGATAGGCCCTGCGAGTCTGGGAAAGGTGAAGAGTTCTTCCGCCGCCAGCGAAAACACCTCTCCTTCATATACAATGTGGATCAGACGATTGGAGTCCACCGTGATCACATCTGTATTGTCAAATTGAGCCAAAATATCCTCCAGCTCAAAAGTCGCTTCAAACAGCGGAACAGCGATCTCTGGCTGCCAATCTGAGGCGTTGAGGTCGTCTTCGTCTGGGATACAGCTGGTGAGCAGGAAGAGGGGGAGGAGGATTAGGAAGCAATGCTTTATGTACGTCATGGGAATTATTAATTGATTGAATAATTATTGATTAGCTAACCTGAATAAATCAATCACTTAATCAGTAATCAATAATTTCATCCTCATCTAAAGTACAACAACTTTTAGATTCGAACAATATTGCAACTGGAACCCTGACAATGAATTTTGAATGATTGAATGTTGAATTTTGAATGGAAATCTTTTTAAGCTCCCCCCTGAACTCTGAACATAAAACACAAAACCCAAAACCCAAAACCTTCTCTGGCACAGCGATTGGAGTAGTGTGAGGAAGAATCCTACAGCCCCTTGATTTATTCAGCTGCTGGGATCAAAAACTTTTAGTCCTGCGAAATACAATGAGGAAAAAACAGCTCTTGGCCTTATGGCTGGGGACCTCATTGCTCTTGTTTCAGTCCCTTATCGCCCAGCATGCGCCATCGCTCCCCGATGCGCAACAGTCGCAAGTGGAGCAGTTTCTCCAGGAAATTGCCACCTATCAAGCGGCCAATAATTATAATGAGGCAGCGCGCTACCTCAACAAGGTAGCCCGTATCTATTGGGACCATGAAGACACGCAGCAGGCACTTGACTACTATTCCCAATCCTTGGGCCTTAATCAAAAGCTGGGCAACACCCACGCTCAGCTCTCCATTTACAATTTCATGGGCATGATCCATGCCGACCGAGGCGAAGCCCAGCGGTCCATAGACATGTACCAAAAAGCACTCGATATTGCCCGATCCACTGGACAGCGGAATGCTAGCCTGATCGAGGCCCTCAAAAATATGGCCTTTTCTCATGAATCTCTCCAGCAATACAAAGCCGCTATTCCCCACATGAAAGAAGCCCTCGAAATCGCTCAGGAAATGAGCAACCTCGAACTCATGCGGACCTGCTATTTCTCTTTGGCAGACTTGTGTGGTAAAGCGGGTATGGAGGCAGAATCCGTAGATTATTTCGCGAAATACAGCGACCTAGACAAACATCTGTTCAAAGAAGGCGCAGACAGAGAAAAGGCGGAAGCGCAGCGAGAGGTACAGCAGATCGCCGCCAATAAGCGGGCTGTAGAGGCTGAACTCCAAGGCGCTACAAAAGCCTTGGGCAAGGCAGATAGCCTCAATCAGGAAGCGCAAATGGAGATTCGTTTATTGGAAGGGGAGAAGGAAATCCGAGAGTTAAAACTCAAGGAGCAGGAAATTCTGCTCGAAAACGAGCGGCTGGTTCGCAATTCGCTGATTGGCGGATTTGTCTTGGTGGGCCTACTGGCCTTTGCGTTGGTGCTCGGCTATCTAGAGAAACGCAAGAGCAATCGCCAACTGGCGGTAGAGAAGGAGAAGTCAGAAAGCCTACTCTTGAATATTTTGCCTAAAGCCACAGCCGACGAACTCAAGAACCAAGGCTTCGCCACCCCCCGTCATTATGACCTCGCCACGGTCATGTTCACCGACTTCAAAGGCTTTACTCAAATCACGGAACAACTGACGCCAGAAGCCCTTATCGAATTGCTAGATCACTGTTTTTTGGCAATGGACGAAATCATAGAGCGGCACGGCCTGGAGAAAATCAAGACCATAGGCGACAGCTATATGTGCGCAGGTGGGATACCCATTAGCAATACTTCCAATCCCATAGATACTGTCAAGGCAGCCCTTGAGATTCAGGCATTTATGGCAAAGTGGACGGAAGACCAGCGACGAAATGGCCACCCTGGATGGGAATTGCGTATCGGCATTCATTCAGGCCCCCTTGTGGCTGGGGTAGTGGGCAAAAAGAAATTTGCCTACGATATCTGGGGCGACACCGTCAATACGGCCAGCCGTATGGAGTCCTCTGGCCAAGCGGGCAAAATCAATATCTCCGGCCCCACTTATGAACTGGTCAAAGACCATTTTCCCTGTACCTATCGCGGCAAAGTCAGCGCAAAGAATAAAGGGGAGGTGGATATGTATTTTGTAGAAGATTAGTTAAGTGCGGCTGGGGTGAAGCGAGCGCGCGCGGATGGATTGAAGGGTTGGCCTTGGTTGGCTCGCTTCGATTTTTTGGTTACTTTTTTCTAAAAAAAGTAACAATACAAAAGTGATCAAAACCTAGAAAGTAAAAATAAATAATAAGAAACAAGGAAGTGAAAAGGGAAGAATTTTTTTGGTCACCATCATCATCTAATCCCTTCGACATACTCAGGACATGCATTATTTCATCCTATTATTTACTCATTCATTTTCCCCTTTATGAAATATTTTTTCTTTATCACCTTGCTCATTATCGGAAACACCCTATTCGCCCAATCCCCTCTCAATCATCCCAAAAGCATCTTCCAGGACAGCACAGGTCGTATTTTTATGCACGAGTCTTTGCCTGCCTACTTCTTTATTTCAACGAATCCAGACGGCAAAGACGCCATGCAGATGCAGAGCGAGTCTGAGCCTGAACACGCCAATCCCATGTACTTTGATGGGCATGGAAAGCATTACTTCCGCCACAGCGATAACATCGAACATGTGGACATTAAGTTTGAAATATATGCAGATGGGAAGGCCCCTGTCAGTAAGGCAAGCCTAAGTGAAGTGGCGGGGTATACCAAAGGGGATGACCAGTATTTTGGGCAAAAAGTGGAAGTAAGCTTGGCCGCGACAGATGAAATGTCTGGCTTGGAAGGCATTTATATTTCTGTGGATGGTGGCACTTTTACCAGGTATTCTCAACCCGTGACGATGGACAAAGAACGCGCTTATCAAGTGAAATACTACGCAGTGGATCAGGTAGGAAATGTAGAAGAAGTGAAAGACTTGAGCTTCTCGCTGGACCAGTCTGCTCCCACTACAAGCTACAAAGTGGAAGGCGACCTCTACAATAATATTGTCTCTCAACGCACCAAAATCGCCCTGACGTCTACTGATAATTTGTCTGGGGTCAAAACAACCACTTGGCATCTAGATGATAATCCGGCCCGTGCCTATACGGGGCCGATTTCTCTGGCAGGTGTGGCCCAAGGCAAGCATACCCTTCGATTTTCCTCTACTGACCAGGTAGGCAATTCAGAAAACGAAAAAGTCTACGACTTTTTCCTAGACAATACCGCACCGATCGTCACGGAAGACGTGATCGGTGACCGCTATGAGGTCAATGGCAAGGAGTACGCCTCCGGCCGTACCAAGGTCCGCCTTTCGGCGATCGACAATAAGGCGGGCATCGACGCCATCTTCTACAGCGTCAATGACGGCGAATTTCAGCCCTACACCGAGAGCTTCTACGTGCCCGACCTCAAAGGCCCTGTGAGCATCAAGGCCTACGCCGTCGACCGCGTCAACAATTCCAACCGCCGCGCCAACCAAGGCCGAAACCTCCGCCTCACCTATATCGACCTCTCAGGCCCCAAACTGGCCCATAAGATAGAAGGTCCTTCCTTTCAGAAGCGTGATACTACCTTTGTGAGCACCGCCTCCAAAGTACAATTGAAAGGTTCTGATGCTGAATCAGGACTTGCCGAGATTCGATATGCAGTGAATAATAATAGCCCGGAGGCGTTTGAAGGCCCTTTTACCTTTGAAGCAGAAGGCAGCTACAATGTGCGCTACGAAGGATTTGACCATGTCAATAACCGCAATGTAGACAGCCTCTATGTCAAAGTAGACAATACAGGGCCAGTCACCTTTACGCGCTTCAGCGTAAGCCCTATCGGCACCAAAACCTGGAAATCCAATCAGGTAAATGTCTATACTAATTATGTGGTGCTGTTCCTTTCAGCGACGGATGAGTTGGTGGGGTATGAAAAAATGTATTACAAGATCAATGGTGGAACAGAAAAACTCTACGGCAGCCCCATCTCCGATTTTGAAGGAGGTGTAGACTACACCATTGACATTCGAGCAGTAGATAAGCTCGGCAATGAGTCGCGATCGGCGGTTACGTTCTCGACGGTGGATTAGAAGCCTTCAAAGAAGGTTCTAGGTTCTAAGTTTTATGTTCTAAGTTGTTTTTAGACATAGAACCTAGAACCTAGAACCTAGATCGTTTTAAACCTTCTTCTTATCTTTGGCCCATGAAGTTTCTCAAGTCTGATGTCTTTCGACTTTATGGATCGCATTTCTTCCTGATGGAAGGCCCTTCAGCCAAGGAGGGCTTGCTTCCAGAGGTAGCTGTACCAGATGCCCCTGCGCCACCTGAAGTGGCCGCCGTTGAAGAAAGGCCAGCTACGCCAGCCCTGCAAGAGGCGTCTGCGCCCGCCTATGCAGAGAAAACCCCAACCTCTACAGCTCAGCCCGCTCCCTTCCAGCACGGCACACCCGTTGTATGGAAAACGCGGCCTACAGCGCGTATCAGCCTGATCATCTCGGAAGCTGAGTTCAGGAATAAGCTGCTGACGACGGGGCTTAAGACCTGTGTGGAGGCCGCAGGCATCGCCATCGCACATGTCGGATTTGGATTGATGAAATCAGCACCACAAGTCAGTGACTTTCAGGACATGCCCACAGACCTTGGCATTATTTTTACGCCGCCTCCTCCCGAGCAAGCGCCTAGCCATGAGCTGCCGTCTGGGAAGAAACTCTATTTCAGCATGGCCCTAAAGGACATCGTGATGGAGATCGCTAATCAGGAGAAATTGATTAAGTTGCTTCAAGGAATTTAAATTGATTGCAGAATATCGATTGCAGAACAAGGATTGATGAAAGGGAGAAGGTTCTTTTACATCAAAAATCATCATTCCTTGTTCGATATTCTGCAATCTCAACGGACCTAATTATTCACTTCTACCCCCATGCAGACCCTCTTTTTTGGTACCAATAACCCCCATAAGCTTAAGGAGATTCAAGAAATCCTTGGTCAATCCTATCGCGTTCTGAGCTTTAAAGACCTCCCTGAGCCCTTCGATGTCGAGGAGACAGAACCTACTATCGAAGGTAATGCTATCTTGAAAGCCAATGCTTTTTATGGCAAAACGGGCATGCCCTGTTTTTCAGATGATTCTGGCCTAGAAGTAGATGCCCTAGATGGGAGGCCTGGCGTCATCACAGCCCGTTATGCAGGGCCTGGCTGCTCCGCTGATGACAATATGGATAAGCTCCTTATGGAGTTGGATGGGCATGCCAATCGCAGCGCTCAATTTCGTACGGTCATCGCCTATTTTGATGGGCAAGCCATGCATACCTTCGAAGGCATCATTCGTGGGAAGATTCTCACAGCCCGACGAGGAACGGACGGATTTGGCTATGATCCCATCTTTATGCCTGATGGGTATGCCGAAAGCTTTGCCGAAATGCCTTCAGCAGTGAAACACAAAATTTCACATCGAGGCCAGGCCTTAGAGAAATTTATTCAATACATAAGGAAATAGCACTACATGAAACCCTATATCGTGGGCATATGCGGCGGCAGCGGATCAGGCAAGACTTACTTGCTGAAGAAGCTGCTCTCCGAGCTGCCAGCTGACAAGATCACCTTGATCTCTCAAGACAATTACTACAAGGCCTGGGAAGACCAGGAAAAGGACGATGAGGGGCTTGTCAATTATGACCACCCAGATTCCCTGCGATTGGACTTGTGGGAAGATCATGTACAATTGCTGATGGCTGGGGAAAGCGTGACCAAACAGGAATATACTTTTAACCAACCTGATGTCATCCCCCAAACCTTCACTTTTCAGCCTGCGCCGATTATCGTGCTGGAAGGGCTTTTTATCTACTTCCCCAAGACGATTCGTCCTTTGTATGACCTGAAAATCTTTGTGGATGCTGAGGAGCATATCAAACTGGCGCGGCGCATGAGCCGTGACTTGGTGGAGCGTGCCTATTCCTTCGAAGAGACGCTTCGCGACTACCAGAAATTTGTGGCGCCGATGTACCATCAATATGTCGCGCCCCTCAAGGCGGACTGTGACCTCGTCATCCCCAATAATGATCACATGAATAACGCGACAAGGGTGTTGCTGGACCATTTGAAGTCGTTTTTGGGGCGAGAGGGAAAATGATTTATGAACAAGGATTATGGATGGATGACATGGGTAAATACCTCAACGCTCCTTCCGCACCACCACCAAATCACTGATCCCGCGAAAGGTCGTACGACTTGCTTGAATCTCAAATCCCGCCTTTTCTACTGCTTCACAAAATTCTTTGTGACTATGTGTCCAGAAGGTTCCGTCCTTCTGTAGGTTACGGATATAGGCATTTTGGCGACTTACCTCTTTCCCTTCACGGAAAATTTCAAGTGCTTTACGAAGGCCGTACCGGCGAATGAGGTGACTACCAAGCGCTAATTGCCAATTCCAGACATTTACGATACGTCCAGCATCTACTAGCACCGCTTGCCCGCCAGGCTCAAGCCAGGCATACATCTTCTCAAGCGCCGCTTGCGGATTGGGAAAGGTATACAAGGCATGAATGCTCACTAAGGCGCGAAGAGCCCCCACTTCTAAATTGACCTCTTCTATCCCTGATGACAGGATTCTGTGATTAGGGAGAGGGGCCAAATTTTTCTTGCCAGCAGCCACGGCATTCATGCCCTCATCATTGTCAATATGAAAGACGGTAGCCGCAGGAAAGTGCTCGGCTATGGTGAGGGAATAGTTGCCCGTGCCTGCCCCTATGTCTGCTATTTGGTCGCCTGGTTGGATTTTCCATTTTTTTACCTCCTGCATCACTTCCTGCTGTAGCTGCTGGTAATAGGGATTATAGGCGAGAAGCATATCGTATTTCTCGGCGTAAGTTTTCCAGCTTACGGTTTGGGTTGATGGCATTTTTAATTATTAATTGATTGATTAGTGATTAATAATTCGAGGTTTTATGCGGCGGCTGACTGAGGAGGGATATGAGGAATATCCGCACAAATCCCATAATTTGTGACGTCTGATTCGTCATAATCAGGCATTCCTCTTTTCAGAATCGCCCCCAGGCATTTGTCGGTTTCATTGACCAGGAGGACCACATCAGCCTGGGCCCATTCGACATGCTGAGATTGGGCAGAAATAGGATTTAGCCCCAAAAATCGCTGATAAAATGCCACATGATTGGTTCTGACGGAGGTCATGATGTATTGGCATTCATGGATAGCTGCATTGAGCGCATGCGCTCGAAAGAGTAAGAACCGTGCGAAGAGCGACTGACGCCCCTGAAAATTGGGGTCCACAGCAAAGCGGTTGGATTCGAGGATGCGCGTACTTTTCCCTAGTTGAGAATGGACGCATTTCTACAAACCTCTAGCGTGAAATCGTCAAATATGCCGAGAACTTGTTCTGGAGCGGGCGTGTTAGCTAGGTGGAGAGTCAGGTGCTTTTTCATCATGGTGTTTTCTTATAAGGTTCTTTTTGAATGTAAGGCATAAGGTTCCTAGCCGAGCTTAAGCTCAGATTCAGGTGACCCCAATTATCGTTGAGGGGGTATAGATGTTAAATGCTTTCTTACAAATTTGGGAGTTGAGGCGGAGAAAGACTTATCACCTATGATGCATAATCCTGTAATTTTTTTGTCTACAAATGTTGCACCCTGTACTTATGTTGTGATTAGGGAACTAGCAATACCTGAGATTGGGTGAAATGTCCTTGAAATGGAACCATATAAGAAATATAAGAACATAGAAGAAAATGGTTTTTGACCTTATATGCCCTTAAATGCCTTATATGGTTGATTAAATGACCTAAAATATAAGAGCAAATATCGCAGTCAAGGCCAAGATGAACCCAATGCTGATAGATAAAATGAGGCCTAGCTGCAATTTGGTCCTTGCCCTGGTAGCTTTTTGGAGCGTGGGAGTTAAAGGAATCGTGTGCGCAACTGCCGCCGCAACTGCACCTTTTTTCACATCTCCTGGAGGACAGCCGTATTCCTTCAAAAAACATTTATGGAAATAAGAAGGGCTATTAAACCCTACGCGATAAGCGATTTCTGAGATGGTCGCAGCATCTTCCTGGAGCAATTTCATTGCTTCATTCAGCTTCACGCCTCGGATAAACTGACTGGTAGACTGCCCCTTGATCCGCTTGAGTTTTCGGTGAAGCTGAGAGCGACTTATTCCCACTTCAGCGGAGAGTTTTTCTACGCTAAACTGCTTATTATCAAGATTATCCAGCACTATTTCTCTAAGTTGAAGGATCAATGATTCATCCTGACTCTGCCCATTTGAAGAATTCATGTAAGGTAAAAATATATTCTAATACTTTATGTATAGAAAGGGGGGATCGTAACCAGATATTGGATTGTTTTTTCGAAGGTTTTGGGGAGTAGGTGAAACCTGGAGGGGTGAAATGGCTTTTATTCCAATAAGAATTCCCACAATGGCTTTACACGAATCGTTTTCCCTTCGACTTCCATTGTTTCCTTTTTATCCCAATTAATTAAATACGATTCCTTCAATGCTAAAAAGTCCATTGCTTCTAATAAACCATTCACCTCCCGAGTACGTGTTTGTTCCTGGCTATATTCATAACAAGCATTGATAAGCACTCCATCCCCCCAATAAAAATCGACTTCCTGCTTTTGTAAAAAATAAGCTGGGTGAATCTCCTTCCGACGTAATGCCAAAAACACAGCATTTTCAAAAACACGCCCTATATCTTCTCCAATGCTCATGGCATACTTAAACGCGGGGTCTATTGCATATACTTTACTCGGATTGACAGCTTGCTTTCGAATAGATCGACTCCATATCTCTGTTCGGAAGATGATAAAGGCTTCTTCTAGGAAAGAGACATAATCGTAGATGGTATTTTTCCCCACTTTATATCCTTGGGATTTTATATCATTGAACACTTTGTTGACACTGAAAGGCTGGGCCAAATTATTAAGTAAGTATTTCAATAAATACTTGACGAGCTGGGGGTGTTTGACAGAAAATCGTTCTATCAAATCACGGTACAGCATCAGGTCTATATATTCGTTAATGATACGATTGTGCTGATTTGAAGGCAAAAATACAAGTTCAGGGAATCCCCCTTGCTTTAGATATTTGCCCAGATGATGCAGCAGTAATGCTTTCCCTTTGGAAGTCGCAGGGTCTGCCTCTATCTGATTGAACCGTAAGAATTCGCCAAAACTCAAAGGAAAAACCTCAAAAGGAATAGACCGACCACGGAGGGCAGAAGCCAATTCTCTACTCAATAATTTGGAAGAGGAACCCGTGAGATAAATCCGACAGTTTTCCTGATCATACAGTCTGCGAATAAATTTTTCCCAATAAGGTACTTCCTGAATCTCATCAAAGAAAAACCATACTTTCTCATCTTTATTTTCAGGATAAGATTCATAATATCCTCGGATCATCTCATCCATGTCCTCTAAGCTCAGGGGGAATAGGCGGTCATCTTCAAAATTCACATACACCAGTCTATCAATTGGAACAGATATTCTCAATTGGCGGATAATGTCAAATAGGATATAGGTCTTCCCTGCCCGCCGAGGACCAAGCAAAGAGATAATTTTAGGAATATCTACCGGAATCTCAATATCCCTTGAAACCACCTCTGCTAATGGTTTTTTAAAGAAATCTGATATGATTTCTTGGAAAATTGGTTTCTTAGCACTCATATTGTCTTTCTGTTAAAGACAATATATACAAATATTGTCTTTAATAAAAAGAATATTTATGAAAATATTATCTCTGACATAGTGACAATTTCATCCCTTCTCTGGAAAATTCAACCTCCATGTATCCGTTCACCATCTTTGGAAACATAAAGTTTGTCAAGGCTCACTAAGTCGTGCTAAGGAATTGGCTCATTAAGTCGTGCTAGGTAGGTGGCTCAAAAAGTCGTACTATGGGGTTAAATAATGCTATATTGTTTAAATAATATCACAAGGGGAATT
>JAUIKF010000100.1 GCA_030430575.1 Bacteroidia bacterium
CAAATTCAAAACCAAGGGCGACAGATGCTAAACCTAAATGTCGTCCACAGGCAGGTCATTGCCATTTTTGGAACAACTGCCGAAAATATTTACCTTTTGGCTTTTTCACCCTAGGAAGACGGGTTATAAGCCCTAGAGAAATCAAACACACGAGGAAGAGCAGACGATAATTCATAAGCAAAAATCTTCATTATTAATTTTCCCTTTCGACATGACTCAGGGCAAGCATTTTTCATTTTCCATTCTTAATTCCCCTACCTTCCCCACTTCCGCAACTGATCCACGATCCCATAATCCTGCTCATTCTTGAGCAAAGCACCAGCAAGCGGCGGGAGTTCCCCTCGCTTGGGATCGAGGTCTTCGAGTTCGTTGATGGCGATCCGCTCGCTGAGGATCAGCTTGATCCAATCGATGAGTTCACTTGTGGAGGGACGCTTTTTGATGCCTTTGATGTCGCGGATTTGGTAAAAAAGCTTCATGGCGCGATCGAGGAGGGTGTCGTCGATGTTGGGGTAATGCACATTCACGATGCGATGCATGGTTTCCTTGTCGGGAAACTGGATGAAGTGAAAAAAGCACCTGCGGAGAAACGCATCAGGCAATTCCTTCTCATTATTGGAGGTAATGATGACGATAGGGCGCTTTTTGGCCACGATCGTCCGCTGCAATTCATAGCAGTAAAATTCCATTTTATCCAACTCCAACAACAAGTCGTTGGGAAACTCAATATCTGCTTTATCGATTTCATCGATTAGCAATACCACCTGCTCGTCTGCTTCAAAAGCCTCCCAAAGTTTGCCTTGCTTGATGTAGTTGGCGATGTCATGCACCTTGTCGTCTCCTAGCTGTGAGTCCCGAAGGCGCGAAACGGCATCGTATTCATACAGCCCTTGTTGAGCGATAGTGGTAGACTTGACATACCAAGTGATGATGGGCTTATTTAAAGCTTTTGCTACTTCATGTGCTAAAAGCGTCTTTCCCGTACCAGGTTCCCCTTTGACCAGCAGCGGTTTTTCGAGGGTAATGGCGGCATTGACAGCAAGTTGCAGATCGCGGGTGGCGATGTAGGTTTCGGTTCCTTGAAACATAGAAAAAAGTCTGAGGTTTGAGGCCACTCTACAAACTCTTTTTAAGGAGTTTGCCCCATTGCGACGGGTTGAAACCCAGTCGCAATAGTAAAATTGACAGGCAAAGAACTATTGCGACTGGACTTCAGTCCGTCGCAATCATGAAAAAAGTCAAATTTGACTTTAGAGAGCGGACTTAGGATTTGATCGACTGAAAGTAAGACAAATTTCAAAGACCCTCAAACGCTCAGACAATCAGACGTTCAAACATTTCAAGTGACCTCGTTGCTTTTTTGTAGTCAAAACAGAAAATTTTTGCTTACTTAATGGCATCAATTTCATCTTTTATCCATTTAATCATCCTCATACACCATGTTTGAATTGTTTCAGAGTGAGAAAAACCAAAAGTACTACTTCCGTCTTAAGGCCAAAAACGGCCAAGTAATCCTTACCAGCCAAGGGTATGCAGGTAAGTCTGGTGCCAAAAATGGTATCGAGTCTGTCCGTAAAAATGGCGGTAATGCCGATAATTTTGAGCGCAAGGAAGCCGCCAATGGCAAATGGCACTTCAACCTACTTGCTGCCAATAAGCAAATTATCGGCTCTAGCCAAATGTATAAGTCTAAAGACGGTATGGAAAACGGCATTGCCTCTGTAGGAAAAAATGCGGGCGGTGATGTAAAAGACCTCACCGTTGCCTAAGTCTCTGACTTAGACCAAACAAAAGCCCTGGGTTCTGCTCAGGGCTTTTTTATTTCACCGCTACCAAAACCTCTTCCTGGGGCACAAACTCTCCTATTGCCTCTAACTCCAGTCCATTTTCCTTTGCTAACGCCAGGAATTCCCATTCTTTCGCTGCCTCCACCGCAACGAGCAGTCCGCCGCTTGTCTGTGGATCACAAAGAATCATGCGCTGGGCTTCTGTAAGGGAACCAATCTTATGTCCGTAGCTGTCCCAGTTACGGTGAGTGCCGCCAGGAATACACTTTTCAGCTAAATAATGAGAAATCTGGGGGAGACAGGGAACTTTACCAAAATCAATAACAGCACCTAAGCCACTGCCTTCACACATCTCTGACAGGTGCCCTAGCAGTCCAAATCCCGTGACATCGGTCATTGCCTTCACATAAGGTTGTTTCGCAAAAATGCCCCCTACCTTATTCAATTGAACCATTACATCACGAGCTATAAACTGGTCTTCAGACCTTAGTTTACCTTGTTTCTGGGCAGTGGAGAGAATGCCTACTCCAAGCGGTTTGGTCAGAAATAGTTTGCAGCCCAAGGTTCCACCTGAATTTCGTTGCAGGTGTTTCACTTGCACACGGCCTGTCACTGCCAGCCCAAAAATGGGTTCAGGGCAGTCTATGCTATGCCCGCCTGCCAAAGGGATCCCCGCTTCTGCGCAGATGGCACGGCTGCCTTCCAGGACTGGCTGGGCCGCCTCTGGCGGCAATTTGTCTACCGGCCAGCCCAAGATGGCAATGGCCATGAGTGGCTCTCCGCCCATGGCATAGACGTCACTGATTGCGTTGACAGAGGCAATGCGCCCAAAATCGAAGGCATCGTCCACAATAGGCATGAAGAAGTCTGTCGTACTGACGATAGCAGTGCCATCTCCCAGGTCAAAGACCGCAGCATCGTCTCTGGTATCATTGCCCACGAGCAATTGCGGATGAGGCAATAGCTTATGCGAGGTATGCAAAATGGTATCGAGTACTTTGGGGGATATTTTGCACCCACATCCTGCGCTGTGACTGTATTGGGTAAGGCGAACCATGAAGAATTATTGATTAATAAATTGATAGATTATTGATTCCTGTAGAGCAAGCAAACAATAACCTAATCATTCAATCAATAATCAATAATGAATCAATTCTTCAACCATTTAAGGGCACGGTCCGAGCGGAAGTTGTCACACTGGGCAGGGATGTCTCGAATCCCAAATAATGGGACGCGCCCTATCTCCATCCTGGGCAGAGGATCTTTATGGTAATGCTTTTTACGGATGCCTGTAAGGCCTATGGATAAGCCTTCGGCTTCTGCAATCGACTGGACTTCAGGCGAATAATTGCCGTTAGGGTAAGCGATTGAAGTGGGAGAATAGCCACAAATAGAGGCAAGGGTAGCTTGAGATTGCTGGAGTTGGTGGGTGATGATTTGGGACGAATAATGGGGTAAAATGGCGTGATCTTGGGTGTGATTGCCTAGCCATACGCCGCGTTGGCTGGCAAAGTCTCGCAATTCGGCGGCCGTAAACGGACGGTCTGTATCGCTCGTAGGCTCCATACTTTTTTTCCCAAAACCATCGATCATCTTTGCCTCGACTTCCGCAAAAGGCAAGGCTTTCAGTTCATTTTGCTCCGCTAAAATCCGCTGAAAAGCCCACCCTTGCGCCCTCCGCGCCCGATAGTGCCCATCCCACCAAAAACTCCTAGGTCGCGTCACATACCCCGTAGAGATATGAAAGACCGCAGGCACGTCATATTCCTGCAAGATCGGCACTGCTCGATGGTTATTATAATACCCATCATCAAAGGTCAGCATGAGATGATACCTCGAAGGATCTAATCCTTTTTGTATATCAGCAGGTGTGACAAAAAGGAATTCTTGTTGAAGAAAGTAGGTAATTATTAGCCTGAATTGTTCGACAAGAATTCCCTCATGTAGAAACATCAGCTCTGCTTCTATTTCCCTTTTATCCCGAAACAAACTGTGAAATACCAAAACCATCAGCGAAGGCTCCTGCCGAAACCATCGAAGGTACTGGCGTGCAAAATATTGATCGGCGAGATTGGCAGTATTGATGAGCCAGTTGGGCATAGAGGCAAGTGGTTTATGGGGTGAGGCTCCTCCAAAAAATCCTTTTTGCCGAGAAAGACCCCGTAGGTTTTAGAAACCTACGGGGTCTCGCAGGTCAATAAATAATTCCTATTTCGTCAGCACATTCCACAGTCCTGAATACTCCAGGTGCTGCTGGGCGGGTAAGGCTTTTCCGCCTTGCTTTGCTGATCGGATTAAGAGGGCTTCGCCTCCATCGGCTGGTACTTCAAACTCATACACATAGGCGTTGATTGCATAATTGGTCGTATAGGTGAGGGTCCCTACCTGCAAAGGCAGTTTTTCGCCTTCACTCTGCTGCCAGGCAAAGCTATTGTAACGGTCGGCATCAAACCTTTTTTGCGACAAATTATTTTTAGGGGTAACAAGGAAGATAAATGTGCGATAATAGCCAGGTTTCGCAAATACGAGAGAAATAAAGTACTCACGCAGGGAAAAAGTCTTTTTGTGGTTGACGGAGGTATTCCACCGTTCCAGGGTCCGCTTAGGCGTGCCATCGGGATGTATATGCTCCAACTGGGTGACCACAGCAAAGCCTTCAGGCACACTGAAATAAGCCTTGCTATAATAGCCTTGGCTATTTAACGCCCCGCTGATGCGTGCGTCAATATCAGCCAGTTTTTTAGCACCTCGGAAAGGTCGCTCAGGCAGTGAAATGTCAGAGCTATGGTATTCAATGGGCATAGGAAAATTGGGAACTGTCAGTTCATTGTATTGCGTACCTCTACCAGGGTCCGCGGGCACATTGGGGCCATTTTGTTGACCATATTGCCGTTCACTGGCAGTATTACCACTAGGAGGGTAATTACCGCCTAGTATCGCGCTGTTACCTGCTTTTTCGGCCATTGCCAAAGCCCCCCGCAGGGTTTCATCTCGTTGGCGGAAACGCGCGACAAACTCAGGATCTTGCCAGGCAAGATTGTCTACAAATGAGCTATGATGCTGATATTGCTTAAAAAAATACCGAAAAAGATCACTGGGTGCAGCGACATAGCCATTGCTTACGTTGAGCAAAGAGATAGATTTGAGGTAATAATAGCTGATGCTAGTCTGCAAATTGGGAGATTCACAGAGGTAATACATGTCTTCCAGATATTTGAGGTTGAGGTAAACATCTGGCTGATATTCCATAAAATAGTAGCGAATCTGGTCTTGCGCTTGCTGGCAAGTTTGCGCTTGGGTAGGCGATTGAGCATTGGCTTGGCTTAATACTAATACCAACCACAAAAACCGACTGGCTCCACGGAAATGGTGTGTGATTGAGAACATCATGAAATACAAAAGGTTAGGTTAAAGAATGACCGTTTTTTTAGTAAAAGGCTAAGGAATTATTAATGATAGATTGACTGATTAATAATTAAAAGGCAGGCCATTGGATAATGACGATAAAATCACTGAATCAATTAAAAATCAATCAATCACTAATTCCTATGTGTGGAGGCCACAAGTTCCGCAATTTGCCTATGCGAAACAAATTGTACTTTCACCCGATAAATGAACGTTTTTGCATCAATGATACGCACCTACATGAGATTTCACGCCATATTGCCCTTCAGTCTATTCCTGATCGGATCGCTTTTGCTGGCAAGCCCCCTGCAAGCGCAGAAGCCCAAAGACTTTGGGATCAAGTCCAAAAAAGCCCTCAATTTCTACCTAGATGGCATCCAACAGCAAAGGTACCGCAGTTGGGAAGAAGCTGCGGAGATGCACCAGGAAGCGATCGCTTTAGAACCTGAGTTCATCGAAGCACATTTTCGTCTGGGCATCTGCCTGACGGTTTTACACCGTTTTGATGAAGCGATTCCCCATCTCGAAACTGCCCAGGCTCTCAGCCCCAACAGCCTAGGCGGGATAGGGTATTATCTCGGTCAGTCCTATTTTTTCAATGAACAATACGCTGAAGCCATTACCCAATATCAGGCATACCTCGAAGAAGACCGTGGAGGGCCTACTTTCATCAAAACTGTGGAACTAAACCTCCGCAAGGCCCTTTTTGCCAAAGAAGCGATCAAGCACCCCGTCGCTTTCCAACCCGTCAACCTTGGTCCCGCCATTAATTCCAAAGAAGACGACACCATGCCTTACCTCACGGCCGATGACCAGATGTTGCTATTCACTTCGCGACGTCCTGGCAGTACGGGAGGATTCAGCCGTGTCCATAAGGACTATGACGAAGATTTCTATGTCGCCATTCAAGCGGAAGATGGGTGGACAAAAGCTACCAACATGGGGGCACCGATCAATACGGTACGCAATGAAGGGGCACCAAGTCTCTCCCAGGACGGGCGCATGCTTTTCTTCACTATGTGCAACCGTGAAGACGGTTTTGGGGCCTGTGACCTGTACCTTTCCTTCTGGAATGGCACCGAGTGGACTGAACCACGAAACCTTGGTCCCAATATCAATTCGGAGGCATGGGATTCTCAGCCATGCATCTCTCACGATGGCAAGACCCTTTATTTTGCGTCCAATCGTAGAGGTGGCACGGGCGGCAGTGATATTTATTACAGTGAGTTTGTGGCGGGCAAATGGAGCGAAGCGAAAAATATTGGGGCGCCTATCAATACTGAAGGCGATGAGGATGCGCCTTTTCTCCACGCCGACGGCGTAAGCCTTTATTTTGTATCAGACTATCACAATGGTTTTGGCAATGGAGACCTCTTTGTGAGTTTTAAGTATGGGCAAAATAGCTGGGCTGACCCACGGAACTTAGGTTATCCTGTGAATACATCGGCGGAGGAAGGGTATATTTTTGTGAATGCAAAAGGAACCAAAGGGTATATCAATTCGCGACGCGATGGGGGCATGGGGAAAAATGACCTATATGCATTTGAACTAGACGAGGCCATCCAACCCCAACGTGCGACCTTCCTCCGCGGCCTCACTCGCGACTCTATCACCCGAACCCCTGTACAAGCGAGAATCCGCTTGGTAGATGTCGAAAGCGGTGATACCGTGCGAACCCTGACTTCTGGAAGGGGAGATGGCCGCTTCTTGATGAGCCTACCCCTGGAACGCGAGTACGCGGCCATTGTAGAAGCTCCTCGCTACCTCTTCGCCAGCAAAAACTTTTACCTCAAAAACCTCGAAGAAGATACCTATTTCGATCTCACCATCGACCTCACCCCCATCAAAAAAGGTCGGCAGGTCGTCCTTAACAATATCTTCTTCGAATCTGGCAGCTACGAATTGCTGAAGACCTCCAACACAGAGCTGCGCTTCCTCCTCCACTTCATGCAGCAAAATCGCCGCATGCGCATCGAGATCCAAGGCCACACCGACGATGTAGGATCTAAAGAAGACAACCAGGACCTCAGCCAGAATCGCGCAGCTTCTGTACGCCAGTACCTCATCGACCAGGGCATTGCCCCAGAACGCATCACCGCACGTGGCTACGGAGAGTCCCACCCCATCGACTCCAACGATACCGACGAAGGCCGCGCCAAGAATCGCCGGACGGAGTTTAAGGTGCTGGATCTGTAGGTAATCCCCGACCGATCTCTCAAGTGATGGCCTCCAGTGCTGCTTTCATCTGCTCGCCAGAAAAGGAAAAACTGGCGCCAGCCGCCTCATAGATCTCAGGGGCTGAGGCCGTATAGCCCATTTTTAGGGCTTCAAGGTACTGGGCGATTGTCTGGGAAGGGTCGTTTCGGTATTTGTTCCAAATCATCAGGGCACCGATCTGGGCAAAGCCGTATTCGATGCTATAGAAGGGCGCTTCAAACAGGTGATTGTACAGCAGCCACTGCTGGCCTAGTTCATCCTCGAAGCCTGACCAGTCCACGGCTTCGCCGTGGAAGCGGAGGTATAACTCGCGCCACTTGGCATTGCGATCTTGGGATTGATGGGCTGGGCTGGTGTACAGCCAATGTTGAAAGGCATCGAGGGTCGCTACCATTGGGAGCACGCTGATCACACGGTAGAGGTGGTTTTCGCGCGCTTGGTTCAGGTGTTGGGGATTGGGATAAAATAGCCCATAATGCTCCATAGCGAGCAATTCCATTGTCATGGCCGCCAGCTCTGCTAGCTCTCGGGGCAAAGGCACCAAGGCTTTGAGAGGCATGTCTTGCATCAGGAGAAAATGGAGCGCATGCCCACATTCATGCATGAAACTGACGAGATCTCTTTCCGCACCATCCGCGCTCATAAAAATCAGCGGTGCGCCAGTGTGCCACATCGGAAAGCTAAAGGCGCCAGGGGACTTGTGAGGGCGCGGGGTTAAATAAAATTGTTGGGCTTGATGGATTTTGGGCACCAAATCACCTAGCGTAGGATCGAGGTATTCAAAGAGTGAGGAGGTTTTTTCGAGCAAATCAGAGATCTCATGAAACGGCTTTAGCTGCACATGATCAGCAGGTAAGGCCTGCAGGTCCCACGGGCGCATTTTGTCAACGCCTAGTGCTGCTGCGCGAGTAGCCATCATCCGTTCGAAAACAGGCGTGACGTATTTCTCAACCGCTTCATGGAAGGCAAAGCAGGTATTTGGATCATAATCCACGCGCCCCAATTCTTCAAACGAATAGGCTACATAGGTATCAAATCCTGCCTTTCGCGCAAGTGACTGTCGAATGGAACAGAGTTGTACAAAAAGTGATTGAAGCGTATGGCTGTCCTTTGAACGCCGTGCCTGCATCAGTTGCCATACTTCTCGGCGATCATCGCTGGTGCCCACCTGCAAAAAAGCCACTACACTGGCCAGGTCTAGTTCCTGATTTTGGTACGTGATCTTTACATCCGCAGAAATCTCACTATGGCGGCCCAACAACAATTGGAGGTCTACCCTGCCTTGTTCATTTATTTCATCAAATAAACCCAGAGATCGTTGCGCAAAAGCCTGAAAATTGACAACTCCCGCTAATGAGACATCCGAGAGAAAAGGGCAGGCAAGCACCTTTTGGTAGAGCAGTCGATCTTGCTCCATGATTTTGGGTTTCAGCACTTGATGAAAACGCTTATAGGCGGCCTTCGCTTCGGTATCCAAGTGGTTGTCATGCGCTTTCACATAATACCAAGCCTCCGACTCGCTGAGGACCGCCTGCAAGGCATTGGCACGCAGGAGAAATTGCTCCAAATCACTCACCGAATCGAGCGGAGCCGCCAGCAGATGATCATAGCTGACTTGAATTTCACGCCATTGATTGACAGGAAAGGTAGTGGGCAAAAATGAAGCAGATTCCGGAACAAGTGGTAGTTCTGAAGAAAGGTGCATAAGGCATTTGGTGTAATGGAGTTAGCGTCGGAGAATCCTGATAACTACAAAACCATGCCAAGTTGATTAATCGGTGAATTTGTACTATTATCGTGAAAAGCTAATATTACCCAAGTGGAGCGTATCAAAGACATCTTGCAGACCCTTTCCAAGACCGAGAAGCGTTACCTTAAATCCTACCTAGAAGCATTTCATAGCAAAGGGGAGAACAAGTCCCTTCAACTCATCAAACTCATTGAGAAAGACCCCTCAATCACGCAAGATGCCCTTGCCATTAAGCTTTATGGCAAACCTAAAACCAAGGCGATCCTAATGCTGAAGTCGCGGTTGCTTGACCGAATTTTGGATGTATTGACCCTCAGCATCAACCTCAATGACAATCCGGCCTTCAAAGAGGACCCGCCTGCCCTTGAACAGATTCACCTGTTCAAATCCTATATCCATGCCATGCTTATGCGCAGGCGCGGTTTGGACAAAATTGCAGACGAATTGCTACAGAAAGCCCTTAAACAAGCAGAACTCCTTTCCCTCCCAGAAGGCAAGCTCCTGACCATCACCCAATTGCGCAATATGTCTACTTCTGTGCAAGATGTACGATGGGAATATAAAGCCTCTCTCGATACAGCCCTTCGGCAGTATGAAAATGACATGGTCAGTGTCGGCTTTTTAGATGAGTTTCGGGTCATGCATGCGGAGAAATCGTCTGGAGACCCTGAAAAGATCGCTTTTTTGAGAGAAGCAACGGCTGCTTTAGAAGTGCGCCTACAAACAGAATACAGCGTACGGACGCATTACTATTACCTCAGTATGATGGTGACGCTGCATGAGCTGAGTCATGACCTGGATGCTGGGCGTCAGGTCCTGCGTGAACTGCTGGACCTTGTCAATACCCAAGGAGGCCTAAACGCACCGAGCCGCAAAGCGACCCCCTATCTGCGACTAGCAGGGCTGGAGCTGCGTATGGGGCAGTTTGAAGCAGGGTATGAAGCAGCACAGCAAGCACGTACTATCCTCAACCCCAACCGAAATAACTACCTCAGCGCCTCCGTCTATTACTTGTTTGGGTGCATCTACACCGCTCGTTTAGAAGAGGTTTTTGAAGTCCTTACCTCTCTTGTAGGAACGATTTCCCGGAAACAATTCACCCAATCAGGTGCCATTATCAAATACTTGGAGTCCTGTACGCACTTCATGCAAGGTGATTTTCACACGGCTAACCGCACCTTATATGAGACAGACAGCTTATTGGCTGATAAGCAAGGCTGGAATGTAGGCATGCGGATTTACGAAATCCTCATCACCCTTGAGATGAGTCATTATGACCTGGCATCCAGCCGCATCGAAAACTTGCGCAAGCACTTGGGACGTCATAACGTGAATAAGCGAGAGGACAAGATTTTTCGCTATTTATACCTCCTTGACAAGCATTCCTTTGATTATGAAAATCCCAATGCAGAAATGCAACAAATCCTTGTAGACTTGTCCAAGAAAGAGAGTTGGGCGGCAGTCAGCCACGAGGTGGTGCGATTTGACACTTGGGTGAGGAGTAAAATGACGCAACAGCCTTTTTATGATTTATTATTGGAAGAGATTGAGGATTAAGAAATGGTTAATTGTGAATGGTTAAGGGTAAATGAAAGACCCAAAGTGTGGATTCCGCCCATGTCAACTCTTTCGACTTGGACTTCAGCAGGAGCGTTTTTAATACTTAATTTTCCTCCATTTTGAAGATTTCCAATCTTCAAAATGGAGGAAAATTAATTCACAATAATCGGCTTCTCCAAGCGCACCTTTTGACTACAGCCTTCATTGGCATACACGGTGAGGGTGATGTTGTACATACCAGCGAGGGAATAACTTTTTAGCGGATTTTCTTCTGTCGAGGTGGTCCCGTCCCCAAAATCCCATAAAAAGCGATCGGCGAAGGAATGGCGAGCCTTGAAGCGTATGCGGGTATTGAGTCCAATGCGATGGTTTCGTGCAAATATAGAAGCCTTCAGGGAATCACAGGGGTATTCGTCGATACGGACGAGCCAATAGTCCTTGGCTTGGGGTCCACGAGTGGCCACAAAGTCATTGTATTTATCTCCCAAGGCGTAGAGGACGCCAGGTCGATATTCCAGCACAGCTCGGCAAGCCTCGTCATTGGGACCTCCCAAGGTGCTGCGCCAGGTAGGCGTGCCATTGCGGTCAGTCCGCATAAGCCAGAAATCCTGGCCTCCTTTTGCCAGGGGTTCTCCTGGGGTGTAGGCGGCATAGCCACCGAGGAGATAGCCGCCTTCGGCACAAGGCGCCACACTCATAAGCCGCTCGTCTACTGTACTCCCAAAAATATGTTCCGAGAGGCGCTCGCCTTGACTGGTGAGCTTTAGAAACCAAAACTGCTCCCCTTTTTGTTCCATCCCATAATATCCCACTAAAGCGAGGTTTCCAGCCTCATCTTCTGTGAGGTCCATGAAATAACCGCCCTCTGGGCAGGCAAAGGTCTTGACCCAACGCGTCTCTCCTGCTGCATTGAGGCGAATGAGGAGCCCATTTCCATAAATGCTGAGCCGCTGGCGAGCGATGTCAGGAGAATTGGTGAATCCTGCTAGCAGGTAATCGCCATTTTGGCAGGAGATGATACTGGTCGCCCAATCATTGCCTTTGCCTCCCATTACTTTGCTAAATTGCTTATTGCCCTTCAGATCGAGCTTGAGCAGCCATATATCACTCATCCCAAAATTATTGGTGACATCTCCATCTTGGGAGTGGCTGCTCCCTACTACTACGCATTCTTCAAATCGCCCCTGAGTGACACTATACGCTTGGTCTAGCTCATTTCCTCCGTAGGTATTCATCCAATCCACCTGCCCAAATGAATCTACTTTCCCCACAAAATAATCTCCCCAATAGGCGACGTCACCCTTTTCCTCATGGGTAATCATAGAATTGGTCACGCCTACAAACATGACGCCTCCGTCATGGGTGGAAGTAAGGCTTCGCAGATGCTGGGAACCTCTTAGAAACAATTCGCGCTCCCATACCTCATGTCCCATCGTATCTACCTTGAGCAACCAGACATTGGTATGGCGAGTACCATCTGCGTTGATGACTTCGGTAGTGCCTCCAATAATCAATTGATTGTCAGCACTTTTTATAAGCTTACTGGGGATGTCATCGGCCTTTTTCCCATAGAATTTCTGAAAGGAAAGCTGAGGGAATGATTGTGCAAAAAGATCTGGAGGAATGAAAATTAAAATGAAAATTGAAATGAAAAATCGCGCATTTTCATTTTTACGAAAAGAGGGTAGCATTTTCACTTGGTTTCAATTTTTTCCGCCTTTGATGCCTTGAAAGCTTGCCAATCATTCAAGTGCGGCACGATGTCATACAGTTTATCCTCAATCAGAAGCGGAATAACGGAATGGGTATCACGGCGAAGAGAATACTTCACGTCTTCTTGCAAGTTGAGGTGCATGAGGCGGTTGAAGTGGGAAGAATTTCTCAGGTAATACCGCTTACGGGTATTGGCCGCCTTGTACAGCGTCCTGGCAATCAGGTTCGTATCTTGGTAGGGACGAAAGTTAAAGCGAAGTTTCTGCGCTACGGCTCCGGCAAAAATGGCATCTTCCATCGTCTCATTGTTCTTCCATGCAGAACACAATAAGCAAACATGCTCATTTTGAGCAGCCAACCAATCACACAATACTGAGATATTGGCAAATGAGCCAATCACAATTTCTTTCGCGCCTCGAACTTGTGCCGCTTTGAGGGCGCGTGTGCCGTTAGTAGTCGTAATGGCTATCTTAGCGCCTTCGATTTCAGGCTTCATATAGGAATAGGGAGAGTTGCCAAAATCGAACCCTTCGACCTGGACCCCACTACGCTCTCCAGCGATCAAATAGCCTTTTTCCTTATAGGCTCTACATTCTTCAATCTCCTCTACAGGAACCATATGGTCGGCTTTATTTCCAAAACCTACACATATAGAAGTCGTCGCTCGCAAGATATCGATCACCACCACTATAGACCTTGATACATCGAAATGATCTATCAAGGCTGGAGTCATACACACATGAAGGAATTTTTTCATAGGGATGCTTACTTCTGAATAAATGGAGGCCTGACCACTTTGGCTTTGACGGATTTGTTACGGATCAATACGTCTATTTCTTGTCCTACTTCCGTAAGCTCAATAGGCAAATAGGCAAGGCCTATGCCGACATTGCGTAGCGGACTGATTCCCCCGGAAGTAATAGTCCCTACTACTTCTCCTTCATGAGCGATCTCATATCCCGCACGAGGAATCCCCCGCTCCATCATTTCAAATCCAACTAGTTTGCGTTTCAGCCCAGCAGAGCGAATCGCAGCTATCGCATCACGGCCATTAAATGGGCCTTTTTTCATGCGTGTGATCCAACCCAAGCCCGCTTCATGGGGAGAGGTGGTATCATTGATGTCATTGCCATAGAGCATATATCCCATCTCCAATCGCAGGGTATCTCTCGCTCCCAGCCCCGTTGGGATGATCCCAAACTCTTGCCCAGCTTCCATGATGTCATGCCACATGCGCTCAGCATGTTCGTTGTAAATGAAAACTTCGAAGGTGCGTTCGCCTGTATAACCCGTAGTCGCAATCAGCGTCTTCTCCGCTCCATTAAAAGTCCCTTTGAAGCACTCATACGTGTCCAGGGTCGACAGGTCATAGTCTGTCAGTTTTTGTAAAGTGGCTTCCGCTTTGGGGCCAGATACAGCCAAGAGGGAGGTCTGCTCAGAGATGTCGATCATCTCAGCACCGATGTCCTCATTGCTGGCCTTGATCCAATTCCAGTCCTTTTCAATATTGGAGGCATTGACACAGAGCATATACTGGTCGTCCTGGATACAATAGACGATGAGGTCGTCTACGATTCCCCCTTCATGGTTAGGCATGCAAGAGTACTGGGCCTTGCCTGGGTGGAGGCGGGAAGCATTGTTAGAGGTGACACGCTGTATGAGGGCCAATGCCTTTGGGCCACGGATGATAAATTCGCCCATATGGGAGACATCAAACATCCCTACACCCTTGCGTACGGTGAGGTGTTCTTGCTTGTCTCCAGAATAGCGAACCGGCATGTCATATCCTGCAAATGGGATGAGCTTAGCACCTAGTGCTTCGTGTATGGGGTATAATACCGTCTTTTTTGCCATGATGTGAATTTCGTCTAAAGTCTAAAGCTGGCGCAAGATAGCAAGGAATCCCGAAAATAAGTATGTTTGTATGACGTCAGTCGTTTTGGCCTTGAATAAGGTTCAATTTTTGCAATATGTATTCCCATCATGATCACACCGATAGAAATCCGCAGACAAGTGTTCCGAAAAAGCCTCAGAGGCTATGATCCAGATGAGGTAAGAGGCTTTCTGAATTCGCTTTCAGAAGAATGGGAGCAGCAGCAATCCGCCTATCGCGCCCTCAAGGAGGCGCACGACCGCATGGAGGCCAATTATAATAGCCTCAAGGAAGTAGAGCAGATGCTCCATAAGACCCTCCTACAAGCGGAGCAGTCCTCTAAAAATACGATGGAGAATGCGCGTCAAAAAGCAGAGCTTAAACTCCGCGAAGCAGACGGCAAAGCGCGTGAGCTGGTCCGTCGAGGCATCGACGAGCGCAATCGCGTCGAAGGTGAAATCGCCGAACTCAATGACCGTCGTGAAGAAATTTTGCTCCAACTCACCCTTTTCCTCAAATCCCAACTCGACCGCCTCAAATCCTTTGAGCGCAAAGACCTACCCGCAGCCCTCTTGACAGAAAAACCCATGAGGGATTCTGCCAAAGAAGCCCTCGACAATCTATTTGGTGCAAAAAACACAGAAGATGACGATCCGAATGGGCACGTTGGCGGCTCCTTCTTTGACGATATTGTCAATGAGCTGTAGGGGGGGGGAATTAATCATTATTGATTGACTGATTATTGATGGGGGAAATGTATCAGGCTTCGTAAGCAATGTTCTTCACATGCTTTTTCTCTAACATTCTTTCCTTTTCATCATATCGGATTTCTTCCTCTACCTCTTTTTGCATTAATTTCCACCAAAACAATGCTGGAATGAGGTCGCCCGAGTGATTTTCAAGTCGGTATGCAATTGATTTTCCAATTTTCTCTTTCCCATTCAGAATCCTATTTAGGCGGGAAGGATGCACGTCTATTTCTTCTGCTAACTCTTTCTGTTTCCTTCCAATTACTTTTATATATTTTTTCAAAAAATTGCCAAAGCTTTTCTCAACATGAAACCCTTCACTTGAGATATATGACTTTATCTGATATTTTATGCTTAGAAGGCTTGATAGAAGTTTATCCTTTTTTGACATCTCTTCTCGCCTCTTCATCCTCAATTTGGCAAAATCCGCCCTGGCTTGTGCTTCCTCTTTTTCTGACAACTCTTCAGGGATCATCGCAAAGTCAGCAATTTCAGCATCAGTGTATTGTTCACGGAGCTTTTGGTATATCTTTTCATTTTCTGTCATCTTCTAGGTATTTTTTGATCAAAGACTCAGAGTTGCTCAATTCTGTAAACAGAAACAATCCCATTTCTTTAAACCCATATTTGTTTTTGTATAGGTTTATGATTTTCGTTTGTAACTATTCAGCAGGCCTAAGGCCTGCGATTTGATTTATCGCGTTCTGGTCAACAAAGACCTCATTGAGGGCATTGAATGCCCTTTTGCCCTGCTTTCTGGCCGAGAGGATATATGATCTTATT
>JAUIKF010000101.1 GCA_030430575.1 Bacteroidia bacterium
CTATTTTTAGCACCACGCTAAGTTAGTACGACTTTATGAGCTTTGCACCTAGCACGACTTAATGAGCCTCAACCTTAGCACGACTTAGTGAGCCTTTTGCCTAGCACGACTTAGTGAGCCTTGACAGTTTTGAGTTTTGAGTTTTGAGGGTGTTCCGCAAATTCCTTTTAAGGAATTTGTCCTATTGCGACGGGTTAAAACCCAGTCGCAATGGTGAAATAAGCCAGAAAAACTATTGCGACTGGACTTTAGTCCGTCGCAAGGAGGGAAAATTCAAACTTGGCATTTTGGAATGAACTTAGCTCTAGATATCAATTTCAATGTTTAAACATTATTTCTTAATTAGGTAATAATACGAGTGGATAGAAAAAAGGTTTTGAACCCAAGGTATGGTGGTTTTTGATCGTCTTTATCGTAAACCTACATTCTTTTTATGAAACCTTATTTGTTACTCATTTGCTTAGGATGGTTTTGGGGCGAAGGGTTGGCGCAGGTGCCGACGGTGCATGTGAGGGGGATTGTTGTGGATGAGGAGACATTACTGCCCATTCCCTTTGCAACTGTCATTCTATACCAAACGACAGAACTCAACTACCTCACACTTGATACCTTTAAAACAAAGATGAAGGGTAATTTTCATTTTGACCTAGATACTTCCGCCTTAGGATACAAAATGCTTGGAAATGCACCTGAGTATTTTGCCAATGAGATAGAGGTTGACAATTTAGTTGCTGGGGATACAATAACACAATACATAAGGTTAAAATTGGAACCGCCTCTTTACCCTTTGCCAACAACCAAAAAAGAAATAATAAAGGAAATACGAAAAATGAAACGTGCCTATCGTAAGAGTTATACCTACTCCCGTAAAGAGGCCAAAAGAATCAAAAAAATAAGATGGCAGGAATTTCGGATGATGTCAAAAAAAGCCCGTAAGGCCATTCGCAAACAATAGGTATCAATTATTTTTTCTCATGAAATTATTCTTAGTAACAATTTGCTTATGTTGCCTTTGTGGTCAAAGCCTTGCCCAATTGCCGACAGCACATGTCACAGGTCTTGTCCGTGACAAGGAGACGAAGGAAGCGATTCCTTTTGCTACAGCGATTTTCTACAAAGTGACAGATTGGGGATTGGTGGTTGGGGATACTTGCAATACCAATGAAACTGGGCGGTATTATTTTGACCTAGATACTGCAATTCAGGTGTATAAGATTTTGGGGAATGCGCCAGAATATTTTGCCAATGAGATTGAAGTGAAAAAGTTCGAGGCAGGCGATACCTTGAATCGAAATATTAACATCGAAAAGGAATATACCCCTGAGCTCCCTACCAGAAAGGAATTCAGAAAAGCTAAACGTGATTTTTTGAATGATCCATTTTCGACCCTTTCCAGGCGATCATTGAAAAAACATATTCGATTTAGCAGGAAAGAAATGCGGGGAAAGTGGCGCACCGCCCGAAAAACGAATCGCAAAAAGCGCCAACCAAAATCCACTGGATGAAGCCCTTGTTCCATATCTTATAGTTCCACTCTCCCCTGATTGTCTACTATCCACAAAAGAGGACCCTTCTGGCAAATAGCTCAGGCTAGAGCCTTTAGGGCAACTTTTCCTACTGACTCTTTTCTATAAAAGCCTTAGATATCCAAACCCCAATAAGCAAGTCTTTCCAAGCATTTCGCAATTTTGACCTAATCGCAAGTGTAAGATGCAGGCTCGGACTGATACTCATGTAGGCAAAGTCTTTTAACCAACGCTTATCATTGACTTGACTATCAGATCTATGAAATTGACAATCAGCAACCTCTCCAAAACCTACCCCAATGGTACTCGAGCCTTAGATAATGTTTCAATAGAAATTCAAACGGGCATGTTTGGCCTGCTGGGTCCCAACGGTGCAGGGAAGTCTACGCTCATGCGTACGATCGCTACCTTGCAGATGCCTGACTCTGGTAGCATTCAGCTCAATGAGCTAAATGTTTTGACCCAAAAGAAAGAGGTGAGGCAAATCCTTGGGTACCTGCCGCAGGAATTTGGGGTGTATCCCAAAATCAGTGCAGAGAGCCTGCTGGATCACCTGGCTGTGCTGAAGGGAATTACCCATAAAGGAACCAGAAAAGAGCTGGTGAAGGCATTGCTTGAAAAAACGAACCTCTATCATGTGCGAAAGAAAAGGCTAGGCGGCTTTTCTGGCGGGATGAAGCAACGCTTTGGTATCGCCCAAGCGCTGCTGACGCGCCCGAAGCTAATCATCGTAGATGAACCCACTGCGGGACTCGACCCAGCGGAGCGCAATCGCTTCCACAACCTGCTCAGCGAGCTGGGAGAGGAGGCTATTGTCATTCTCTCTACCCACATCGTGGACGATGTGAAGGAGCTATGTACCGACATGGCTATCATCAATCATGGCAAAATCCTCATGCAGGGCAATCCGCTTGCGGCCATTTCAGAGGTTGAAGGAAGGGTATGGAAAAAGAGAATTCATAAAAGCAAACTGAAAGAGTATAGGAATAATTATCAGTTGATTTCGGAGAAACTGATTGCAGGGCAACCCGAAATTCATGTGTTAAGTGATGAAAATCCTGGGGAAGGCTTTCTCAGCACGGAAGCTGACCTGGAGGATGTATACTTCTCTTATATCCATAAATCCCAAGCAGCAACAAGTCCCGTATCGGCCTAACCTTTCAACCTGACAGACTATGTTACTTCGTATATTTTTATTTGAACTATCCTATAGACTCAGGCGGCCAGCTACCTGGGTATACTTGATCGTGATGGCGGGGATGGCATTTGGGGCTGTGGCTATCGAAAACCTTACGGTAGGAGGCGGTGGCGGCCAAGTCAAGGACAATGCCCCTACGGTCATAGCCGAAATATTGCTCATTCTTACCGCCTTTCCAGGCTTCCTGATTACCTCAGCGGTGATGGGCGTGCCTATCCTCAGGGACTATGAACATCAAACGAGTGCCTTAATATTTACTACGCCCATTCGAAAGCGTGATTATTTGTTGGGGCGGTTTTTAGGGTCATTTGCCATTGTTATATTGATCTTCACGGGGATGTTGCTGGGACTTATGTTAGGCGTCAATATGCCTTGGTTAGATGCAGACAGGCTTGTGCCATTTGAGGCGTATCATCATATCCAGCCCTTTTTGGTGTTGGTGCTTCCTACCTTGTTTTTTTCGTCTATGCTCTTTTTTGCAGGAGGGGCCATGAGCAAAAATTTATTATTTGTCTTTGTACAAGGAATTGGGATCCTTGTGCTATGGAGCATAGCCATGAACCTAGGGAGAGAAGTAGATAACAGGTCATTAGTCGCCTTGCTTGATCCTATTGGGTTGCTAGCCACCCGTGTCACCTCTCAGTATTGGGGGATTGCAGAGCAGAATACCCTGGTATATGCTTTTGAGGGATTGTTGCGGGCCAATCGCTTGATTTGGATAGGCGTAGGGGTTTTGGGCTTGGCGCTTACTTTTTGGCGATTTAAATTTTCCGCCACAGGCGTGGGAGGCCGTAGGCGCAAGAAAAAAGGCGAAACAGCAGTTCCTCTAGTCGATAGCATGTCTATTCAGATTCCTTCCAGTACCCTTACCGACAATTTTGCTACACATTTAGCGCGTATCTGGCACTTGTCTCGCTTATATTTCCGGGAAATTATCTACTCTGTTCCGTTTATTGCTATTACCATCATGGGTATGGTCTTACTGATCATCAATTCCATCAACTTCAACGCCCTGTACGGAACAGAAACTTATCCTACTACCTATCAGATATTGGGCGTACTTGACAATTTCAACCTCTTTTTCCTTATTCTGATTGTCTTTTATGGAGGTGAAGTAATCTGGAAGGAGCGAGATATTCGGATCAATCAGATATTCGATGCCATGCCTATCCCTGGTTTTGTTTCCATGATTGGGAAGTTTCTTGGTATGGTCGCGATATATGTGACATTACTTTTGATTCTGATTTTGACAGGGATAATGATCCAAACATTCAAGGGGTATTTTAATTATGAACTGGACATATACTTCAGCACCCTTTTTTCAGAGACTTTCTCATTTCTGATACTTTACACCTTATTGGTATTTTTTATACAAGTTATTGTCAATCAGAAGCTTTTAGCCCATGCTGTTGTGATTCTGTTTTTTATTGCCACTTTCTTCGTATTTCCGGAGATCGGCCTGGAACATGGGCTTTGGCAATTTGATAGTGGTTCGCTTGGAACCTATTCAGACATGAATGCCTACGGCCATTTTGTGACTGACTTTAGCTGGTTTAAGCTGTATTGGGGAGGCTTTGGGCTTTTGTTATTTGCCCTGGGCGTACTGTTGTCTGTTCGTGGTACGGACAGCCTGCTGAAGACCCGCTTCAAACTCCTGAAACTGCGTTTTGCTCGCCCTATTGCGATCTTCACGATGGTGGCCTTCATGATGTTTGGCTTCTCTGGGTGCTATATTTATTACAACACCAATGTCATAAATGAAAACACTTCTTCTGATGAGAGGGAGGAGCAGCGTGCCAATTACGAAAAGAAACTGAAACAGTATCAAGACCTGCCACAACCCAAAATCGTCGATACCTACCTGGAAGTAGATATATATCCAGAAAACAGAGATTTCGTGGCAGAAGGCTATTATATCCTGAAGAATAAAACGGATCAGCCTATTTCAGATATTCACATCCAACTGACGCCAGATAGGGATTTGGAACAGGAATACTTGACCTTTGAACAATTGGATAGCCTGGGGCCTGGAGAGACTAAAATCAAAGAAGCGTTTGAAGATTTTCGTTTTTTCATCTATGAGTTAGGGCACCCCTTGCAGCCAGGAGATAGTGTAAAAATGAAATTCAAAGCCAATTATACGACCACAGGTTTTGTAGAAGGCGGTGGCAGTACGCAGGTCATTTATAATGGAACTTTCTTTAATAATACGGACTATTTCCCCGAATTGGGCTATAATCCGGGCTTTGAGCTGAGTCAGGAAAAAGATCGCAAGGATCACGACTTGCCACCAGATCGCGCGCGCATGCGCAAACGCAATGACCCTATCGGGCAAAAAATTCCGCTGGTAGGCGATGATGCAGATAAAATCCGCTTCGAGATTGTGATGAGTACAGAACCCTCTCAGATAGGGATTGCGCCTGGCTATCTACAGCGCGAATGGGAGGAAAATGGCCGTCGACATTTTCATTATAAAATGGACAAGACCATGTTCAATTTCTACTCCATCGTATCGGCACGATACGAGGTGGTAAAAGAACCATGGACCAGCCCCAAAGGGCAAGACATCACCTTGGAGATCTATCATCATCCAGGCCATGATTACAACCTGGATCGTATGATGGAGGCAATGAAACACTCATTGAGTTATTATGAGGCGCATTTTAGCCCCTATCAATTCCGCCAAATGCGGATCATGGAGTTTCCGCGCTATGCGAGCTTTGCTCAATCTTTTGCCAATACAGTTCCCTTCTCTGAAGGGATAGGGTTCATCCTCAACATCGGCTCAGACGATGTCGATATGGCCTACTACGTGACGGCCCATGAGATGGCCCACCAATGGTGGGGCCATCAGGTGACAGAAGCGAATGTGCAAGGCAATGCCATGCTTTCTGAGACCATGTCTCAGTATTCTGCCCTCATGGTCATGAAGGAGAAATATAAGCCAGAGCTGATGCAAAAATTCCTTCGCTATGAGCTAGATCGCTACTTGCGTGGCCGCGCAAGTGAAACCCAAAAGGAACAACCCCTTGCGCTGGTTGAGCGCCAGAGCTATATCCATTACCGCAAAGGCTCCATCATCATGTATGCCTTGCAGGACTATATTGGTGAAGATAGTGTCAATGCGGCATTACATCGCTACCTCCAGACCTGGGCTGGTCGTGAGGACCGCTATCCGACTACAGCAGACCTATTGCCCTACTTCCGAGAAGTGACCCCAGATAGCTTGCAATACCTCATCACGGATATGTTTGAGACCATTACCCTTTTCGAAAATCGGACCATGAATCCTACTTATGAGTCTCTTGCAGACGGACAATATCAAGTGAGTATCCCTGTGAAAGCTCAGAAATTCCGTGCTGATAGCGTAGGCATTCAAACGGAAATCCCTTTACAGGATTGGGTAGATGTAGGGGTATATTCGCGAGCGGAGAATGGCAAAGACAGCCTGATTTACCTCCAAAAACACAAACTGGATAAGTCAGAGATGACGTTACATATCACTGTAGGTACCAAACCTACCAAGGCAGGCATAGACCCACTTCATAAGCTGATTGATCGTAATCCGGACGATAATGTGGAAAATGTAGCGATTGTGGAATAATTGCAATTTATCTACCCTACCTATTGACACTAAATGGGTAGGGTAGATTTTCCTAACCGTTCATTTGATTTTTTCTTGAACGAAACGGCTCTAAACCAAAGGCTTGATAAAAGAACCATCTCAGTGTATTAAAGTTTGTGACCTCTCCACCAAAGCCACTAGCTTACCACCCTACAAATCCCGTCTCCACACCCAAGTCCCATCTTGCTCCCAGGACCCTTCGTTATTTTTCCCTAAAAAGAAAATTCCCTGAATCCTTATTCATGGTGCCTTATAAACGTCAGGGTATCACCCATCGAGATGTCCATGACCAACGTAACGGTCTGACCATTGGAGAGATAGTCAACGCTCAGCTCGCTCTGAGCAGGAAGGGTCAGGATGCACGAATTGCAAATTAGGCTTACATTGTCCACACAGCTGATACATTCCAGCCAATCTACCAATAGATTCAAACTCGTCTCAGGTTCATCAGCGGACAGGTCACTCAGGAAGTCATCGATGATGGGGCCTGTCGCGTCATAGTTCTGGTTATTTATGAATGAACAGAAAGCTTCATCGTCCGTGCACAAGGGAGTGTCTTTTTTACAGGAAAAAAGCATCATGCAGATCATTAGGAAGATTCCTGCGGTGAAAGTCAGGTGACGTGTCATAAGTGTTGTTGTTAAAGGGTTGTTTCCTTACTTGACGTACGGAAATGGGGAATCGCTGCGACTGCTTTTTGCTGATATAATTTGTGGAGCTTTCTGGCCTAAGTTAGAAGCTGAATAATTGTGGGATTTCCAGGAAAATAGGACTACCAAGATGGTGATGGCGAATTATGAAAATGAGCCACCCCCAATTCGAGGATGGCTCACCCTAAAGCCTTGAGAGATTATTAATTGATTGATTGAATAATTAATAATTGGCTACCTTCATTAACTTTCTGATTATCAACACACTCCAATCAATATTCAATCAATTTATTATCAATAATCCTCTTACTCCGCTTTCACAATCTTTTGTGTTACACGCTGGGTAGCAGTATTCGCTACGACGATATAAGTCCCTGCTGGCAATTCGCCTAGTCTTTCTAGTTGGAGGCTTTGGCTGCCTGTATGTGTGGTAGTTTGGAGCAATTGACCCGTAATGTCGTACAGCGCGATCTGAACCGTTTCTTCCTGCGAAAATGGCAATTCAAGGGTCACTTGATCCTTGAAAGGATTAGGAAAAGCAGTCATTTCCTGTGGAAGGGTGGCTTGGCTCATCCTCCGAGGCGCAGGCTGCGCCTCAAATGCGCCGATGTCATCAGCTGTGCCTGCTGGACGAGCACTGTCGCGCTGATCGACTGGCGATACGGTCATGCCCGCATCGATGGCGGGACTACCTTCCAGCAAAGCGTGCGTGCGGGTACTGCCACCATTCATGGCTAATGGCCCCAATTTGGGGTTGATAGGCTGAACAGGCGTACCGATCTGATCTCCCGTACTGCTATTGAAAGAACACCCATCGTTGTTTCCTATCAGGTTATGCCCAAAAGAAGTCATGGCTGCAGCAGTCATATTGAACACGTCATGAGACGAGAGCACAGCGTCATTGGCTGCGATTAGGGTGTTTTTGATTTGAGTAACAGAAAGAGGATTCGCATTATACAAGCCTCCTCCTTTTTGCTCAACGCTATTATAGGCTACCGTAGCATCCAACAATTCCACTTGTCCGCCTTGGTTATAGATGCCACCACCGTAAGTGGCTGTGTTGCTGGAGATGGTACTATTTTTGATCATGACATCGCCGTCCAAGCAGAAGATGGCACCTTTTTCCGCTGCCGAGAAATAGACAGTGCTTTTTTCAATGCTCACACTTCCAGTCTCCGTATAGATGGCTCCCCCATTCCCCTGAACCGTATTTCCTTCTATCGTTGTCTCTAAGATATTGACCTGGCTCTGGCCTTGGTTGAAGACAAATCCGCCGTTCGTGTGCGCATGGTTTTGCTTGACGGTAGACTGGGACATATTCAGGATACCAGGAATGTTGTCCACCGCGCCGCCACGTCCATTTGAATTGTTTTTCTCCATCGTACAAGCTACCAATGTTGCGATACCTGACTGGTTCGAGATGACGCCACCTGCTAGGGTAGCCAGGTTGTTTTTGAAGGTACAATCATAAGCGGTTAAGACCCCTTGGTTCATAATCGCGCCGCCCATCGATGAGTTTCCTTGAACAAAAGTGAGGCAAGAAATGGTGAGATTCACCTGAGTGGCGATCTTCATATGACGGGTAAGACCACCCCCATTTAGCATAATATAGCTATTACTAGGGCCTTCAATGACAAGATTTCTCGTAATATTCAATTGATTGATAAGATTAATGCACCCTCCCTTGAGGCCAATGTCAAAACGGATGGTATCCCCTTCACAAGCATCAGCTATCTTCTGACGCAGCGAACCAGGGCCATTGTCGTTGAGGTTGGTGACGAGTCCATCGCTGACAAAGTCATCTTCAAATGCGCCGATGTCTGCACTGGCATAGGCTACACGTGGCATACCGCGCTGGTCGGTGGTGGTAGCTGTGGTCGCGATGCCAGCGTCTTGGGCGATACTGCCACAGCCAAGGGCGTGGGTCCAAGTGTAACCGCCGTTGTCGGCGAGGGGATCGAGGTTCGCATCGATGGGCATAGAAGCGGTTCCAACAAGGTCAGTAGCCAAAGCGCCCAACCCCAATGGGTCATTATTCCCAATCAAATTGTATCCACCTGACTGTATTGCACCACCAGACTTATAGCCATCGTCTCCATAGCTTGTAGCCATATTTCCAGCAACGATGGTACTGGAGAGCATGACAGGGGCTAAACCAGAAGGCTGGTGATAGATACCCCCTCCATCAGAAGCCATGTTTTCGGTGAGGGTACAGAAGTTGAACGAAGCTGCTGAGCGGTTGTAAATGGCTCCCCCCTTGTCAGCCTGGTTATTGCTGAAAGTACAATTGACAAAGTTTGCTTGGTTGACGCCGCTCATGGAACCCCGATTGTAGACGGCGCCGCCATGAAGCGAAGCGCTGTTATTGCTGAAGAGGGTACGGTGAGCAGTAAGGCTAACAGTCTGGCTCAAAGTGCTTGCGCCATTGTAAATAGCTCCGCCAGATCCGTTGGTGTGGGCATTGTCGATTTTGCAATCGATCAAGGTTAAGTCTCCTTCGTTCAGGATGGCTCCGCCAGAAGCGGTAGCGTTGGCATCTTCGAGAGAGATTCGGATCAAAGTCACTTGCACGCCTTCCGCCACCTTGAAGATACGGCTCGTATGGCTGCCTGAAATGCGCTGGAGGAAAGACGTGCCTCCCATGATCACGACATCCTTATCCAAGACAATTTCACTGGTCAGGTCGATGCGGTACCCTGCGACAAGTGGCGAAAAGACGATGGTATCTCCTACACAAGCATTGGCTACTATGGTACGGAGAGAATGTACCCCAGCATTTGCATGAGTGTTCACATGATGAGTCGTGGGCAAGCCCATTTCGTCTTCTTGCAGCTCAAAAGCGCCGATGTCAGGGCTGCCAAAAGCTGTACGAATCTCGCCACGCTGGTCGTAGGTCACAGCTACTAGAGGATGACCTGCATCCTTGGCTGGGCTGCTGCAGGAGAGGGTGTGGGTAAGGGTATTGCCACCGTTGTCAGCAAGTGGGCCTAGTTGTGGGTCGATGACGGTTCCATTTTGCGAGTCACCTGCTATGTCTGTACTGGCAAGTATGCCCAAAAAGCCCGCCTTATCTCCAATCAAGTTAAATCCATGAGAAACAAAATTGTCCGCTGCTGGGGTAAAATACGCAGATATATCCGTTCCAAGGCTAGCTGTATTGCCTGCGATGAGCGCATTTTTTAGGCTAAAGTTAATATAAGTAGGCGCTGATGTATTATGAGGATTCACGGGATCTTTCAGGAAATTAATGCCTCCTCCACGCTGTGTCGCATCATTGTCAGTAATGGTGCAGCTCTCAATATGGAGGTTCAATGTGCTAGGAATTCCCGCTACTGCATGGATGCCACCACCTCGGTACTGCGCTTCATTTCCACTGATGGTGCTTTTGTTCAAATTAGCTGTCAAAATGGTTCCATAAGAACGGGTAACGATCCCACCGCCATAGGTATCTGCTGTGTTGTTCGCCACTACGCTACTTGTCATGGTCATAGATCCTCCGATAAATTCAGTGCACTGATAGACGCCTCCGCCTTCTCCTCTGGCATGGTTGTCCATGAATTTGGACTTCGTGATCGTCATGTCTGACTTATGGTTGTAAACTGCGCCTCCTTCTAGCGCTTCATTTTGCTCAAACTCACATTCTGCTATCGTCAAGTCGCCAAAAAGGTTGTATACCGCGCCGCCACGACTCGCACCGCCTGTGGCTTCATTACCTGTGAAGGTACAGCGAGTCAGGGTCAAATCGGCCTCGGAGCGGATGGCTCCGCCATCATAAATGACGCTACCGTTCTGGAAGGTCAAGTCCTGAAGGGTCACCATGCTGTGACGTGCAATGTTAAAGATTCTGTTAGTGGCATTGCCATCTAGTGCAACGGCACCATTGGCTGGGCCTTCGATGAGTAGGTCATGTGAAATCGCTATTTCACTCGTCATGGTAATCGTTTTGCCCCACGTATTCATCCCAAACTGAATGGTATCTCCGACACAGCTTTCCGCTATCGCTTCGCGAAGGGAGCCTGCACCGCTGTCCAGCGTGTTGGTCACGACGCGGATGCCCGCATTGCCAAAGGGGTCAGTAGGCTGCACCTCTACCGCACCGATGTCTATGCTTCCCGTGCCGATGCGAGGCATGCCACGCTGATCTGCCAAAATGATCACGCTACCTCCCCCTGCATTGATGGCGGGGCTTCCGCATTTGAGGGCATGGGTCCAAGTGGCACCGCCATTATCAGCGAGCGGATCGAGGCGTGGATCGATGATGCCACTGCCACTAGATGAACCCGCTATGTCCGTAGCTGCCAAAGATATGGCAAACCCATCTGTATCACCGATTAGGTTATATCCCAGAGAAGTAAGAGGGGCCCCTAGATTATTCCAACCGTCATTCGTATTGTTGGGAGACGTATTTCCAGCAAGAATGGTATTGGCCATGAGGATGGAAATATCGCCGCCAGTGACTTCCTGGAAACTCAGGCCGCCCCCTTTAGAAGTGGCATTGTTCTCTGTGATTGTACAATTGGAAAGGGTCAGGGAGAGCAATGTATTGGGGGTTTGGCTGCGGTTATGGATGCCAGCACCAAGCGTACATGAATTACCACTAATGGTCGTATTGGTCACATAGACATTCAGGTCACTTCCTGAATTGGCTTGGTTGTAGATGCCACGCGTATTTCCATAAATGCTACAGAAAGAAATGGTCGAAGTAGCATCCCCATGATTGGAGACTTCGCTTATTACACTACCTCGTCCATTATTGTCATGCATCGCACTGTAAGTAAGGGTCAGGCTTCCGTTTTCATTGTTGATGCCTCCAGCCGAATTGTGGTGAAAATCACAGTGAGCAATCGTCATGGTAGCATTTTCCCCATAAATAGCAGCGGCACCTGTAGCTACAGATTCGTTTTGAGCTACTTCACAGTTCTCCATCGAAAGGGTCCCATTGAGGGTATAGATGCCCCCCCCCTTATAATAGGCTTCTCCATCTCTCAAGGTACATTCCTCCATGGTCAAACTGCCTCTATTATAAATCAATCCGCCGTAGTTTGCGTCCATCCCGTGGCGAAGCATCAGGTGATCCATAGCGACTGTAGTGCCAGGATTGATGCTAAAAAGTCTTTCCGAGCCATTGCTATACACTGGGCTGTGACCATACGGTGCATAGCCACTGATCGTCAGGTCATTATCAATGACGATTTCACGGGTAAGCAGAACAGTGTGGTTATGGAGACTGCTACTGATTTTGATATGGTCTGTGTCACAAGACATGTCAACAGCACGTCTGAGGGAACCCTTGACGTTATCGGAAGTGGTCGTGACCATGCGTGTCCTGGGAGCACCATCAGTGCCTTGAAACTCCACCGCGCCGATATCTATGGCGCCCATCGCATTCCTGCTCATGCCACGCTGATCTGTAGAGATGGTCGTATAGCCCATATTTCTGACAGGGCTTCCACATGAAGGCGCGCATGTCAAGGTTTTGCCGCCGTTGTTGGCCAATGGCTCAAGCAATGGGTCGATGATGCCCCCATGCGCAGCAGAACCCGAAATATCCGAAGAGATTGGCGTAAACCAGCCATCGCGATTGCCGATGAAGTTATGACCATCACTGGTAACTGTGCCCGTACGAAGATAACCGTCTGGGTTGGAAGGAGCAGTATTGGTGGCAAGAATAGAATTGTTCATCTCCACCGTTCCTGAGAACACATAAATTCCCCCGCCTTGTACGCTAGCTGTATTTTCAATCACTGAACAACTCTCCAACCTGAGGTTATTTTCTGTGTGAATGGCACCGCCCTTATTTTGACTTTGGTTGTTGATTAATGTACTGTGTGATATGACGACCTGTCCCGTACCCGAAGCAGAAGATACCACCATAGCCCCTCCCCTAACTGAAGCTTCATTGTCTGTAAAAGTACACCTACTTATCGTGGCAATGCCATGTATACTCATAGCTCCTCCATCGCTACCTTCATTATTTTCAAATGAGGAGTTACTAACAATCGCCGTCCCTCCGCCTTGAACATGAATGGCGCCTCCACTAGATCCTGAATTACCTAAAAATTCACATTCTTCTGCGACAAGTATTCCCCAAGTATTTATGGCTCCTCCTTGACTGGCAGTATTGTCAATAAAGGTACAATTCTCCAAAATCAGGTTACTTTGAGGATTCGCACTCACCCCATAGAAATAAATAGCTCCGCCATAATTGGCATGATTGTTCTCAAAAACACAGTGTATAATTTCTACATTAGCACCTACCACGTGGATACGCAATGCCCCGCCAATACCTGTAGTATTGCCGTTTTTGAATTTGAGCCGACTGAAACGCGTATTGCCATTGACGACATAGAATATCCGGTTGGCACCCCGACCACTGATGGTCATTTTATCAGCGCCAGGGCCGACAATTCGGACTTCCCTATTGATCGTGATTTCACTGAAAAGCGAGATAACGCCTCCATGAATGCTTTTAGAGAAGACGATCATATCGCCATTTTGTGCAGCCCCAACTGCCCAGCGGAGCGAGCCTGTTCCCGCGTCATGGGTATTAGTGACAGTGATCGTAGCGGCAGAGGTGGTTTGGGTAAACCCTATCATGCAGAAAAGCATGAAGAGCAGGATTGTTTGGTGGAAGTGAGTGGTTTTCATTTTGTATAAAATTTTGGTTAAGTGATCATTTTTGAAAATCACCCCCATCTGTCGGGCCACTCAAAATTATCTAGCTTTTTTTCTGAAAATTTTTGGGAAATTTTCAGAAAAAAAGATGAGCAAGGTGTGTAAACGCTTAATTATGAGCAAGTTATGATCGAAGAAAAATGATGATTTTTTTTAAAAAAATAGATAAGTAAATAAGTGCGGCTGGGATGAAACGGGCGTGGGCGGACGGAATGAGGGGCTGGATTTGGTTGGCCCGTTTCGATTCTTGTCCTGAGCTACGCCGAAGGATTTTGGTTACTTTTTTCTAAAAAAAGTAACATAACATAATGAAACAAAACCTTATGATAGTACAGTTTTAACAATGGAAAACCATACAGCTTTCCCCACAAATGTGTATCTTCGGTCAGCTTATGTTTCGAAAAAAGACAACCTATACCGACAAAGCCCTTGTGGCAGGCATCCGAGCAGGAGGCCATGCACAGGAGCAATGTGTCCGGCACCTCTTCGACCAATACCGCGGACTCATCCGTCAGGCACAGCGTAAACATCGCCTGTCTGCCGAAGAAGCCAACGACGCTTATACCGATGCCATCATCGGCCTGCGGAAGCAGATTGTCAACGGCAAATTTCGAGGAGAGAGTAAAATATCGACCTACCTCTACCAGATCTATCAATACAAATGCATTGACAAAATCCGCAGCAAAACGGCTGGAAAGATCGATGCCGTAGATCAGTTTCCCAACATCAGCGATGACAGCAGTGACATTTTTGCCCACCTGAGCATTAAGGAGGACTTTGCCCGCGTCAATCAGCTCATGGAGAAACTGGGCGGAAAATGTAAACAAATCCTCCTGGACGTCCTTTTTTACCAATACAAACTAGAAGAAGTCGCCAAACGAGCGGGCCTTCCCAGCGCCCAGCATGCCAGTGACCGCAAATACAAATGCCTTCAGAAACTCCGAAAAATGATCCCAGCCCATGCAAGAGCCTAGTGAAATATTTGACTTAGTAGAGCGCTATGAGCGGGGGCGAATGTCTGCGTCAGAGCGCCTTACGCTGGAGAAGCGTTATACCAGTGATGAAGTGTTTGCTGCGGAGGCAGACGCTCAGATGATCGCCTTGCGCCTGATGGATGAGGCAGGAGATCAAGCCTTAAAGGCAGAATTGACGGCGATGCTTGCCGAGAAGCCACAGGGACGGACTGTATTGATGTCCCAGCGGAGCTGGTATATGGCTGCTGCGGCGGCAGTCCTGTTGCTGCTAGGGGTTTATGCGATTTACACCCAAACCGCTACCCTCAGTCCAGGTGAACTGTATGCAGCGCATTTCGACCTACCGCCTGTTTCCAATATCAGGGACGCTGAAACGCCCACAGAAACGGCTTGGAACGAAGCCCTGGGCCAGTTTCGCGATGCGCAATTTGCCCCTGCTAGTCAGTCATTAACCACCCTGTTGGCCGATACCGCTTTTGCTCATACTTCAGAAGCGCATTTGTACCTGGGCATCAGCTATTTAGCCCTTGACAAAACGGACGAGGCGATTGCCCAATTGGCGCTAGTAGAAGCACAAAGCACTTTTGCACGAGATGCAAGCTGGTACACAGCCTTGGCATATTTAAAGGCGGAGGAATTGGAAAAAGCAATGACCGCTTTTGAAGCGGTAGCCAATGACGAAACGCATTATCGGCGCAAAGAGGCGAGGGAGATATTGGAGGAGGACTTTCCGGCGTTTTTTGAGCCGTATATGTTTTTGAAGAAGGAATGAAAGAATAAGAGAAGACGAAGAAAGAAGAAAAACCAGTAGAGTAGAGGACTGAAAGTTGTTATTTCTTCCAGTCCCCCCTCATCAAACCGTACGTGCGGTTTTCCCGCATACGGCTTTCTCTATCGGACTTCATTTCAAAGCTTTCGCAGGCTTGTAGATCGAGGGGTTGTAAAGTTTGATCAACCCATACTTCTGCCTAAGCATCTGGTATGCCTGCTGGCCATGCAGGTTAGTCCCTCGCTGACTTTTCCTTTTGTCTGATTGTCACGTTTTGCGGTGATGTAAAAAAGAAGCCATTGGTAATGCTTAAATTTAAGTGCGAACAAAAACCTAATCATCTCCAATGGCACTTAAAGATAATCAAAATCGTACAATCGTCCTTT
>JAUIKF010000102.1 GCA_030430575.1 Bacteroidia bacterium
ATAGGGGGACGCTAATCCCGAAATCATTTGCAAAATAGTACAAACATAGACCCTTTCGACAACATGACAGGACAAAAGTGAGATAATATTGGCAACTTTGAGAGTTTATGAATTATTCAGGTTAGATGAAAAATAAAAAAACAAGAACGTCACCCCGGAATTTTTCGAGGCTTTAGGAGGAAAATCCTTCGGCGTTGCTCAGGACAGGTATCCGGGGTCTCCCGCTTCAAATCGTTTTTAACGTTTTTTGGCGGGAGATCGCGGAAAATTTGATTGTAGGGGCAGGACATGTCCTGTCCCTACAATCAAATTTTCCGCGATGACGATTGTAGTGGGATGAAATTTGTTCATTTTTTCCATGAAATATTTACTTCGATTTTTGAGTAAACACGCCTAATTCATTCAAAATTAGTTCTCCCAGGTTTTCGCAATGACACACAACCATCCTACCATCTGGCAAAATATTAAAACAGTTCTCATACTGTTCTTAAGCGGATTTTGGGGCGGTGTCCATGCCCAAGAAGGCTTTTCCTATAGCTACCTGATTGGCCCTAGCCAAGGGCTGCCCAGTGACCGCGTCAATATGATCGCAGAAGACCCTACGGGCTTCCTTTGGCTAGCTACCAACGACGGCCTCGTCCGCTATGACGGCGCCCAGTTCAAGTCATACAAACGAGATGGGGACGACCCCCAATCCTTGCTGGACAACCGTACGCGGTGTTTGCTCATCGATAACGACTACCTCTGGGTGGGCACGGTCAATGGCCTCTCTCGCTTTAACCTGACCACTGAGCGTTTTCAGAATTATCAATTTGACCTGGCGGGCAAACTCGATACCACAGACCAGACGACTCGCCAGTTTATCTGGACCTTGTACAAAGATCGTTCGGGAACGATCTGGGTGGGAACGGAGAATTTTGGCTTTGCCAGATACTTTCCCGAAGCGGATTCTTTCCGCTTTTATGGGCCTTCGCCGGCGCAGTTTCCTGCGTCGATGAGCTTGCGCGACCGCGCCTTTTATATCCTGAATTTCTGTCAGGATGTTGCCTACGATAGCATCTTATGGGTGGGCACACATGAGGGGTTGATAGAATTTAACACAACGGACGAATCCCTCCAATTTTACCACTACCAACGCCCAAACAAAACGTACCAAATAGACCTCAATGCCTTTCGGCGGCTTTATCAGCATGATGATCGCCAACTCTATGTCGGCACCTGGCATGGCGGCTTTAATATATTTGACACGGAGGCCAAAACCATTCAGCCCGTGCCTTTTGACTACCCAGATATTGATAAGTTTTTCAGCCAACCGATTCGCAATATCAGGCGGGTGACAGATTCCACGCTATGGCTGACTTATACCACAGGCCTCGTGACATATAATTTGCGTCAGCAAAATTTCACGCATTTTCTGGAGAGTGATGTGGATGATTTCAAATGGTATGCAGCTGACTTTGTGGATAGTCAAGGGCGTATTTATGTCCTCACAGAGCGCGGAATGGTCATCTATGACCCGCTTCAGCAGCAATTTGCGAGTTCTTCTTTTAAGGAATTAAATGGCATCGCGGCGGGATATGCTTTCAGCGTGGTCATGGACACTTTCAGAAACCGCTACACGGTTTGTGGGCGCAATACCGACGGCCTGTACCATTTTGACCTAAGCACCCAAACATGGAGTAAAACAGTCGCTCCAACTCCTTTCCTTTTCAATAACAGATTTGAAGCCAATGACCTGACGCCGATTACTCAAAACCGTTATATTTTATCCACTACCTATCATACCCTCGAATATTACCCCGAATCCGACCGCATCGTACCTGTCCCCATTCAGTTACCCTCATCAGCCAGCAAATTCCTCAATACCTTCCGCGATTCTCAAGGCTATGTATGGATCGCTTCTTGGCAAGAAGGCGTATTTCGATGGGATTTGCGGGATAATAGTTGGCGGCAATTTTTGTTTGAAGGGGAAACGCGTGGGTTGAAGTCTTCCACGACAGACGTTTTTCAAGAGGATCAGGCCGGCCATATCTGGATCAAACGCCCTGAAGGATATGGTATTTACCTGCCTGAACGAGATACGATGCTCCGCCTGATCGACAAAGGGCTTCCGGCCATTTACCATACCTCCATGGCCGAAGACGTTCAAGGGCGTATGTGGGTAGCCAGTCAAGAAGGCTGGATTGGCTATGTAGATATTCGTCACCCTGAGCGCGGAATCGTAGACCGCATTGAGATAGGGGGATATGATGATGTGATTCAAGGAATTGGCATCGGCCCAGAGGGGTATATGTGGGTGGCCTTAAAAAATGATTTATACAAAATAGACCTTTCCACCCGAGACCGTACCGCCTATAGTTATCACTATGGCACTTCTCCCAGGGACTTCTCCTCCATGCAGTTCCTCCCCGATGGCAAGCTGGTATTTGGGATGCGTGGCCACATCGTGACGGTAGATCCCAAAACATTACACACCAACCATCTGCTTCCCACCCCTTATATCACGTCTATTTCGGTGAATGAACGCCCATTGGCAGGGGATACGGTGATGTATAAACTCAAATCGCTGACGCTCAAACCCGAGGAGAATTTCTTCTCCATCGGCTTCTCCGCCATCGGACTTACTTTAGGCCGTCAAAACCAGTTCAGATACCGCTTGAAAGGCTTTCAGGACCATTGGATAGCAGCAGAGGATCGGCGTTTTGTGAGCTTCACCAATGTGCCCAGTGGGGCGTACATCTTTGAGCTGCAAGCCGCCAATAATGAAGGGACGTGGAATCCTCAAGGGCTTGCCTTTCCGATTACAATTGCGACGCCTTGGTATGAAAGGCGATGGGTGCATGTACTCGCTGTCTTGCTGATTTTGGGGCTGGCGTATGGCGGATTTCGGCTGAGGCTGGCAGATATTCTCAAGGAAGAAAGAATCCGTTCGGAGTATGAACAAAAGCTAGCCAGCGTGCAGATGAGTGCCTTAAGCGCTCAAATGAATCCTCATTTCATTTTCAACTGCCTCAGCTCGATTGAGAGCTATGTGATCAAAAATGACAAGGTCAAAGCGGCTAGTTACCTCAATGACTTTGCACGGCTGATCCGCCTGATTTTGCAAAATTCACGCTCTAAGTATATTACCCTCGAAGATGAACTTGAAGCATTGGAGTTATATTTAGAGATGGAAAGCTTGCGATTTATGGATAAATTGGACTACCAGATTCGGGTCAATGAAGAAGTCGACGTCGACAACCTGAAAGTGCCGCCCATGCTGATCCAGCCTTATGTGGAAAATGCCATTTTGCATGGGCTGATGCACAAGCCTGGTGGAGGTAAGCTGACCGTAGACATCGAGATGGAGCACAATATTCTATTGTGCATCGTGACAGACAACGGCGTCGGCCGCAAGAAATCTCAGGAAATCAACCAGCGACGCAGGGCCATGCACAGAAAGTCCATGGGCATGGACATCACCACTGACCGCATCGACATGCTCAACAGACTTTATGACATGGACATGGAAGCCAAGATCATCGACTTATATGATGAGGAGGAGCATGCTTTGGGGACGAAGGTGGAATTGAAGATAGCTGTTTGGTAATGGTTAATGGTCAATTGTTAATGAAGAATTCAACGGTAGAACCCAAGAAAGTGCGGCTGGGATGAAACGGGCGCGGGCGGACGGATTGTAGTGTTGGCCTTGGTTGGCCCGTTTCGATTTTTTGGTTACTTTTTTCTAAAAAAAGTGACAAACACAATGGCTATTAACAACCTTTCTAAATGAAAAATTCTTAGCTAAACCAGGCATATTCAAGGCCCAGCTTGTTGAAATATAGGCCGTACGTTCGACATCTAACAGGTTGAAGAAAGCCTGGCAGATTTCATAGAATGAAATTCCACACAAAATATTAATAATCAGTCATTTATCTAAAAAATATTTTCACAAAAAACGGCGAGAATTGGCAAACACATTCGACCAATAAAAGCGAATCACTTATTACTGCCAATACCTCCATTATGATCGCCAATTATTCACGAACTTCACAACGTCAGTATCTTTCTACCCTCTTAACCTTATCCTCTCCTATGGTCCGTGCAGTAATCCTCGACGACGAGCCCAATAGCCTTGAAACCCTTCAATGGAAGCTCGAAAACTTTTGTCCCAAAGTGGAAATCGTAGCTACTTTCTCAGCACCAATGGAGGCTGTCAAATGGCTTCAAAAAAACCCTGTTGACCTTCTGTTTCTCGACATTGAAATGCCCAATATGAATGGCTTCGAGGTGTTGGAGGAATTGGAAAATATTCCTTTCAACGTGATCTTCACTACTGCCTATGACAATTATGGCATCCAGGCTGTGAAGTTCAGCGCCCTCGATTATTTACTCAAACCCATTCGCAATAAGGAGCTCGTAGAGGCGGTAGAACGCTACCAAAACAAAACCCAATCAGGGCATTCGGAAGTGCAAATTGCCAACCTCCTTCAGAACCTCAAGTCAGAAGCCCAAACAGGCCTACCCGCCAAGATCACCCTCGCTACACAAGAGAGCTTGGAATTAGTAGCGCCTCATGAGATTGTCTATTGCAAATCTGAAAGCAATTACACCATGGTCTACTTGGCAGATGGGCGCAAAAAACTGATATCCAGAACCTTGCGCGACTTCGAGCAAATGCTTGAGCCTTTCTCTTTTTACCGTCCGCACAATTCCTACCTCGTGAACATGAATGAGGTCCGTCGCTATGTAAAGACTGAAGGCGGCTATCTCGAGATGAAAGATGCCACGCAGATTCCTGTCTCTAAGAGCAAGAAGGAACGGTTGATGGGGTTCTTTTGAGTTTTGGGAAAATAACTATTCTTATCCGCGAAATCCGTTCAATCTGTCAAATCCGCGTTCCTCTTAGATTTTGAGGTTGAACTTGAATTTGCGCTTGAACTTCTCCTAGTCCTCAGCGAAGCAGCCTCCCCTACCATTCACTCATCTAGCCCCACCAACCGCTAAAGTAGCGGAATACTTCCTATGAATAAGCTATAAGTTTAGGAATCGGGAATGAAAAAAGATTAGAAGTATGAGGAACCTCCATCATAATTCAAGACAATCTGCCTTCATTCAAAATTCACCATTCCTTCATTCAAAATTCCCTTATGGCAACTATCCAATACGCAGGCATCAATAATACCGTCACAACCAATGGCTCGGCAATGAGCTTGCTCGACGTCTCCATCGAAAATCAAATTCCTCATATCCACGAATGTGGTGGCAATGGCAGGTGTACCACCTGCCGAGTCCGAGTCCTGGGTGGCATGCAGAACCTCTCGCCACCCACCCAACAAGAGCGCGATATTGCACGGGCGAGAAAGTGGGACCCTACTATCCGACTAGCGTGCCAGTGTTATGTCAAAGGCGACGCCCAGATTCAGCGCCTCATCTGGTCCAATAGTGAGATTGCTATGCTGCAAAAAGAGACCGTGCCGGAGGGGATAGGGGAGGAGCGGCCTATTGTGATCCTGACGTGCGACATGCGCAATTTCACTTCCCTCACCTCGGAGAACTTCAACTTTGATATGGTACACCTGCTCAATCGTTTCTTCACGACGCTGGGCGATCCCATCCTCATGAATAATGGTATCATATACCAATATGTCGGTGATGAGATTGTGGCCCTCTTTGGTACCTCTGGCGGGACCCGTGCGCAGAACTCTATCGATGCCATTCGAGCGGGCCTGGGCATGTTGTATGCCCTTGAGCGACTCAACCAGATCGAACTCAAAGACTTCGATACCACTTTTCAAATAGGCATCGGCATACACTTTGGCGAAGCCTATCTCGGTCATGTGGGACACCCAAAATTCCGCCAATTCACCGTGATCGGTGATCCGATCAATGTCGCGAAGCGCATTGAGGAGAAGACTAAAACGACTGAAGAGAATTTGTTGATTTCTGAAAATGTGTACAATAATCTCCCGCCAGACTTAGTCGAATATAAAAACCGTTATAAGGTACAATTGAAGGGAAAAGAAGGGCTATTTAAGCTCTATGGAGTGGTAGGTTTCCAACAGACGGATGTCCATTTAGAACTGCAAGCGACGCTCAACTTGCTTCTCAAAAATGAGGAAGCATTTGCCAAACGCTTCTATGATCACGTTTTTGAAGCTGCGCCAAGTGTACGGTCTCTCTTCAAAACCAATATGGAAGGCCAGCGCAGATTACTCACCCACATGTTGGCTGGAATCGTCTATTCCCTCAGTCGGCCAGAACACCTTGAAATGGGCCTCAAGGCCTTGGGGAAAAGCCATGCAAAGTATGGCGTACAAGCCGCTCACTATCCAGTCGTGAAGAAAATTTTAATTCAAACCATTGAAGAGGAACTCGGCGTTCACTACACACCTCGCGTTGCAGAAGCTTGGGATACGGCCATTGGAATGGTCGTGGGGAAGATGGAAATGGCGATGGCAGAGAAAGTTTAGGGTTTTGGGTTTAGAGTTTTGGGTTAATTTTCGTAGCTCAAAATAAACGGAACCATTTCGTTTATAACTACCTGATAATCAGCTCTTGTTTTAATTTTAATTCTCATTTTAAGTTTAATTGTTTCCCCTACTTCCCCACAGGATGCCAAGTCGTCTTGGTCTCTTGGGTATCCAAGATGAAATAAGGGCTAGCGCCTGACGCTGTCATCCAATCAGTATCCGGATATAGAACTGTCCGCTTGAGGTTATCAGCGGAAGAAGTTTGAAGCGTTATGCTGATTTGGGGGTCATTGCCACAATAGATCATGGCGTTGACGTCCATGTGGGTAGAGAAATGGCTGAGGAGCTCCTTTTGGTGCCCTGTGAGCAGATTGACGACCCCTCCTGGCACGTCAGAGACTTGCAGCACTTCGCCGAAGGTGATGGCGCAGGTAGGGAACTTCTCCGATGCCAATACCACAACGGTATTTCCCCCTGTGATGGCTGGGATGATACTTGAAACCAGCCCCAATAAACCTGGTTCTTCCGGGGCAAATACCGCTACCACTCCTGTCGGCTCTTGAACCGAAAAATTGAAGTGAGAAGAGGCCACGGGGTTCACGGAACTGAATACCTGCTGGTATTTATCGGCCCAGCCTGCATAATAGATCAGGCGATCTATCGCCGCTTGCACTTCCTGCGCAGCAGATTTTGGATCACTTCCCAGCTGAACCAGTTCAGCTTCAAATTGCGCCCTACGCCCTTCCAACATCTCCGCAATGCGGTAGATAATCTGGCCTCTGTTGTAGGCTGTGCGGCCCGCCCAGCCGCCAAATGCCTTTCGTGCCGCTACGACCGCATTGCGGAAGTCTTTGCGCGAAGCGCGGCACATATTGGCTACTAGCTTTCCATCGGGGTCATTCACTTTGAAGAAGCGGCCTGATTCTGTGCGCGGGAATTTACCACCGATATAGAGCTTATAGGTCTTTTGAACAGCCAGTGCTGTTTCTGTATGTGGAGCTTCCTGATGACCATTTTCGGCAGTTTTGTTGCTGGTTTTGGTCAAAGGTTTTGCTGCTGTTTTGAGGGTCTTTTTTGCCATAATAAGGTTCTCTATTTCATTCTCTAAAGGCTTGAAAGAATTGGCCACAGATTTCACGGATTTGCATGGATTAAAGAAAAAATCTGTGAGAATCTGTGTAATCCGTGGTTTCTTATTCTTACTCCTACATTTTCAAATAGGGCATCAATCCATGCAGCCCACCTTCGCGGCCAAAGCCGCTTTCTTTATAGCCGCCAAACGGCGCTGTAGGGTCAAATTTATTATAGGTATTTGCCCAAATCACCCCCGCCCGCATCTTCTGCGTCATCTGAAAGATCTTCGATCCTTTATCCGTCCATACGCCTGCGGACAGGCCGTAGTGGGTGTTGTTGGCTTTTTTGACGGCTTCATCGACGGTGCGGAAAGACTGAACTGCAAGCACAGGTCCAAAAATCTCTTCCTGAACGATGCGATGTGATTGGGAAGCATTTAAGAAAAGGGTAGGCCTCACCCAGTAGCCGCCATTCTGCGGGACAGGGCAAGAACTTTGGAACATCTCCGCGCCTTCGGCTTGCCCTAATTTCAAGTAAGCTTCAATAGTCGCTAGTTGTTGCTGGGAGTTGATCGCCCCGATATCGGTGTTTTTGTCCAAAGGGTCTCCAACGATGAGGGTTTCCATGCGATCCTTAAGCTTACGGATGATCACTTCCTTGACGGACTCTTGTACCAGCAGGCGCGAACCCGCACAGCACACATGGCCTTGGTTGAAGTAAATACCGTTGATAATGCCTTCGACTGCTTGGTCCAATGGGGCGTCTTCAAAAATGATATTTGCGGCCTTGCCCCCAAGTTCGAGGGTGATTTTTTTCTGGGTGCCCGCAGTAGCCCGGCGGATCAGTTTACCGACCTCGGTAGAGCCAGTAAAGGCAATTTTGTCGACATCAGGGTGATTCACAAGGGCCGCACCTGTAGCTCCAGCTCCTGTCACGATATTGACTACGCCTGGCGGGAAATCACAGTCCTGAATCAGTTCAGCCAACTTCATCGCGGTGAGCGGTGTGGTTTCGGCGGGTTTCAGTACCACCGTATTGCCCGTCGCCAAGGCAGGCGCCAGCTTCCAGGCAGCCATCAGCAACGGGAAGTTCCAGGGGATGATTTGCCCTGCAACCCCCAAAGACGAAGGATTGGTATTGGGAAAAGCGTAATTGAGTTTATCGGCCCAGCCGGCATAGTAGAAGAAATGCGCAGCAGCTAGCGGAATGTCTACGCCTTTGGATTCGCGTATGGCTTTGCCGCCATCTAGGCTCTCGATCACCGCAAATTCCCGCGCACGCTCCTGGATCATCCGAGCTAGGCGGAAGATGTATTTTCCTCGTTCCTTGGCCGGCAATTTCGACCAATGATTAGTATAAGCTTTGCGCGCCGCTTTAACAGCTTTGTCTATATCTGCTTCGCTTCCTTCCGCCACTTTCGCAAGGGGTTTACCCGTGGCAGGGTTGAGCGTTTCAAAATATTTCCCCGACTGGGGTTTGACAAATTTGCCAGTGATAAACAACTCATATCGCTTTTTGAGGACGATATGGTCCGCGTTCTCTGGCGCTGGCGCATAGCTCCAAGCGGTATCAAATTCCATTTTTCCTGAGATGGCTGGCATAGGGGATAATGGTTAATTATTGTGTGTAAAAAGTCATTTCGACGAGTCTTCGAGGAGAAATCTAGCAATGTGGTCTAGAAGCCTGGAAATAACCATTCGAAAGGGCTTGTTAGATTTCTCCCTTCGGTCGAAATGACAGCCTTGCTGTAATGGGTATTCCTATTATTGATTGTTTCTAATCATTCGAAAAATAATCCAGCGACTGATAAACTCCCGTTTCTTGCTTGACGAGTTGCATCAAGATATCATTGGCGAGGCTACTGGCCCCAAAGCGGAAGTATTTATTCGAAAGCCATGGTTCGCCGAGGGTCTCACGAACGAGCACCAGGTACTGAATCGCCTGTTTGGCTGTGCGGATGCCACCAGCGGGCTTCATGCCAACCATTCGGCCTGTACGGTAGTAATAGTCGCGAATGGCTTCCAGCATCACAAGGGTGAATGACGGGGTAGATGCGGGTTGAATTTTTCCTGTAGAGGTTTTGATAAAATCGGCCCCTGCGTCCATCGCCAGGTCACTGGCCAGGCGTATATTATCCAAGGTCACCAACTCCCCTGTTTCGAGGATGACTTTGAGGTGGGCGTGCCCACAAGCCTCTTTTACTGCAGCGATTTCCTCTTGCACAAAGTCGTAATGTCCTTGCAAAAATCGCCCGCGCGAAATGACCATATCCACTTCGTCTGCCCCTTCGTCGACGGCATATTTGACATCGTCAATTTTCACTTGGCGGGAGGAATGTCCACTCGGGAAAGCAGTGGCCACAGATGCCACCTGAATGTCGGTGCCTTTGACGGCTTCTTTGGCGATGCGCACAAAGTTGGGATATACACAGACCGCTGCCACATGGGGCAGGCCAGGGAGGGCATCATGAAGATGAGCCGCTTTGTAGCAGAGCTGGCGCACCTTACCAGGCGTATCATCGCCTGCCAGGGTGGTGAGATCCACCATATTCAACGCCAATTTCAATGCGAAGATCTTCGCTTCTTTTTTGATACTCCTGCTCATCAATCGCGCTGCACGTTCTGCTACGCCGACTTGATCGATACTAGGATACGGAATATTGTAGGAGGAATTGTCCATAGGGTATAGCCATTTTTTTGACAAACGCTTATGGATAAACTTACAAAGGAATGGGAAGAAATTAAAATGAAAATCTGAATGAAAACATTCCCTGAGCCAAGTCGAAGGGTGAAAGTATGAACTGATTTCCAGGGAGTTAGAACAGGACTGTGGGCTCTACTCTACTAGATAGATCCCATCCTTCTCCAGACGGATCTTCCGCTGCCTATACAAGGCGCCAATAGCTTTCTTGAAGTTCTTTTTGCTCATCTGAAGCTGTTGCTGGATAGCGGCGGGATCGCTTTTATCTGTCAGGGCGAGGAACCCTTGGCCTTGATTGAGCATGTCCCATACCTTCTGGACATTGGTGTCCATGTTGCGTTCATAGCCTTGCTGTTGCAGGCTGATGTCGAGGCGGCGGTCAGGACGAATGTTTTTTACAAAGCCTTCCAGTGTATCACCAATCTGTATAGGTTGGAAAATTTCATTTTTATAAATCAAGCCCTTATACTGCTGGTTGACGATGACATTAAATCCCAAATCTGTTTGTTTGTAGACCAAAATCGTCACCTTTTCGCCTTCATTTACCGTCAAATCCCTGTTTTTCAAAAAGCGATTGACGCGGCTGGAAGCGACGAGACGTTCGGTCACTTCATCCAGGAAAAGATACACCACATAGGCATGACCTTCTTCCATTGGGACTTCTTGCTCTCGAAATGGCACCATCAGCTCTTTTTCCAATCCCCAGTCGAGAAATGCGCCATGCTGGCTCATCTGTTTGACTTCCAGGTAACCAAATTCATTCAGCATGAGGTTAGGCTTCAACGTTGTTGCCACCGGTCTTCCCCCAGAATCGAGGTATACAAATACCTTGATTTCTTCCCCCATATCAAGTTCTTGCTGGACGTATTTATTGGGTAACAGAACTTCATTGCCCTGGTCATCCCCCAAAAATACGCCAACGCTTGTTTCGCGAAAGGCGGTCAAAAGATGTTCTATTCCAAGAGTAAGCATAGTGGGGATTGAATTTTGAATGATGAATTTTGAATTAGGGGTGTTCACTCAAAAATCGAAATAAATATTTTGACCTTAAAAATGTATCACTTTTACTCCCTAAGACGTCATCGCGGAAAATTTGGAGGCTTTGCGAACAAATTTATCCGCGATCTCCCGCCAAAAAGCGTTAAAAACGATTTGTAACTGGAGACCTCGGATATTTTTCTCCCAAAGCGTCAAAAAATTCCGAGGTGACGTTTTGTTTTTTTATTTTTCATCTAAAAAGAGACCATAATTTTTATTTCGAAAAATGAGTGAACACCCTTAGTTTTTAATTTTTAAGGAGGAAAGATGAATTGAGGGGTAAAAGGAAATGGAAAAGAATATCCCATTTCTTGACAAATAGATCAACCCTCGAACTTCCTCAAAACCGATACACCATCGCATTGGCGTGCATACCTGCGCCTACCGCGCCGAAGACGATATCATCACCAGCCGATAAGACATGGGGAGGTAAGTCCCCATTCAAAATCATGGTGAGCAGGGTTGGAATGGTGGCAACAGAGGAATTGCCGAACCATTGTACACTCAAGGGCAGTAACGCATCGATGTCTCCTTCCAGGTTATTTTGGGTAAGCAAACGGTCTACGATGGCCCGCAGCATTTTTTCATTGGCTTGATGGAGAAGGAAGGATTTGATCTGAGAAATGGGGATATCCGCCGATTTCAAGGCGTCCATGACGACTCCAGGGACATTCTGGACAGCATAGCGATAGACCATGCGGCCTTTCATTTTGACCTGATGACCAGGGACGCCAGGTTTACAAGAAGGCCCCATATTGAGGTAGTCTACTTCGTCTTCACAATGAGAAACCGTCTTAAAGCTCAAGACACCGCGTTTCTCGCTTTCCTCCACAGCCGACAACACAACCGCACCTGCTCCATCTCCAAACAGCATCCCGTCGAGGTCATGTTCCTCCAAAATAGGCGACATCGTCTCTACCCCCACTACCAATATATGCTTCGCCATCCCTGCTGCCAGCATCAGGTGGGCCTGAATCATGGCTTGCAGCCAGCCAGGACATCCAAAAAGCAGGTCGAATGCCACACATTCGGGATTCTTGATCCCCAGTCGGTTCTTCACCATTGCAGCCATATTGGGGATGAGATGGGGCTGCGGGTCATCTGGGCGCAGATTGCCAAAGTTGTGGGCGAGGATGATCCCGCCAATAGTTTCAGGGTCGATCCCTGCGGCCTCGACTGCTTGCTTCGAAGCGAGGTAACCCATCTGGGCTGAGTCATGTCCAAAATCGATATAACGCCGCTCAGTAATCCCCGAGATCTCCTCCAGCTTGGCCACCACCAAACGATTGTCTTTCACAATGGGCGTTCCGTCCTTTTTGTAAAAGCGATGGTTCAGAAAATATTCATTGGTAATCTTGCGGGAGGGTATATGAGCACCGGTACCGGTGATAATCGAATTTTTATGCATTGTCAATAATTTGCTCAATTAAGGGTACAATTTTTAACAAAAGCAAAAAAATGCTAACAAATTTTTAATCGTCCAAGCATTCACAAGGGTCATTCACGCATGCAAAAGGGCTAATGGCTAAAAAGATTATACCGAACGGTATATTTTTTCTATCTTTGCCGTAAGAGATTATTAATTGATTGATTATTCATTATTGATTCTATCGTTTGAGGTAAATAATTAATCAATCAATAATCATTAATTCTTCAGCTTCATGCTTTCAAAAAAAGAACGTACCACCCAATACATCATCGAGACGGCTGCGCCGATCTTGAATAAGCATGGGTTTGTGGGTACAAGCATGAGCAAGATTGAGGATGCTACTGGCCTTACAAAAGGGGCGATATACGCCAACTTTAAGAATAAGGATACCCTTGCAGTGGAGGCATTTACGTTTATGGTGCGGAAATTTATTCGCCCGCTGAGTGATAAAATCAATGAAGAGCCTTCAGCCCTAGGCAAGTTAAAGGCGATCACGACTCACTACCGTCAGTATTACGATGACAGCGTTTCTCATGGCGGATGCCCTTTGCTCAACGTAGGGGTCGATGCCAATCACCAGCATCCTCAGCTCCTGGAGCGTGTGCAGCGAGTGATCCATAAGCTCAAAAAAAGCATTGTAGAGATGATTCTACTGGGGATTGAACAAGGAGAGTTGCGGCCAGATCTGGACGCGAAGCATTATGCCAGTCGGATCTTTGCATCGATTCAAGGGAGCATTTTTTTAGCCTTAACCCTTCGAGAGAGTCACCATATAAACGATATGATGGACAACCTTGACCAGATGATTTTAACTGAAATGAAATTGTAGCCTTTTTTTTATTCTAAAATATACCGACTAGTATTTTTTTGACCTACTATATACCGATCAGTATATTTTTAATACAAACCCACAACTAGCTGACAATCATACATTTAACCATATACCTTAATCACTTAACCTACCATCTTATGAAAATCGTTCTGATCCTTTTCCGCACCTATTACCGACTTCTGTCGTTTTTGTCTCCTAAGCTCGCTGGCAAGCAAGCCGCTCGATTATTCCAAAAAGCACGCAAAAAAGCCCCAAGGTCTCGAGAATTGGCTTTTTTGGAAGAAGCTCGCCACCATCAGCTATCCGAAGGAGCAGAGCCGCTTCACTATTATGAATTGGGCGCATCGGAAAATCCTGTCATGTTTCTCGTTCATGGTTGGGAATCTCATGCGGGCAGCATGGGCGCCATTGCTGACCGACTCGTGAAGCAAGGCTATCGCGTGATCGCTCCCGACCTTCCTGCGCATGGCAAGTCTGCGCTTTCCCATACCAATCTCCCTTTGATGGCAGAAGCCTTCAATAGCTTGATCAATCACATTCAACCAGAAGGCCCTGTATCTGTGGTTTCACATTCCTTTGGGTCAGCGGTGACGACCTATACGCTCGATCAGTACCCTCGTGAAATCGGGAAGCTTGTTTACCTTACTTCACCTAATCAGATAGGCGATTTTATGCGAGAGTTTCAGCAGGTGATCGGCCTGAGTGAAAAGGGTTTTGAGCTGATGGTAAAGCATTTTGAAGGGATCTTTGGTATAGATCCTTCCCAGATCCGCATAGCTGAACTCGCCAAGGAACTTCCTTATCAGGAGTTCATGATCGTTCACGACCAGTACGACAAGGTGATCCCTTTTGCCAATGCAGTCGCCTTCCACAATACCTTGCCTAACTCTCAGCTCGTCACAGCGCCCAATGCAGGCCACTATCGCATGCTGTGGAATCCTCAGGTGATCAAAGCCGTTTCAGATTTTATGAGCGTTCGAAGTTCGAGTGTTCGAAAGTTTGAGCAGGAAGAAATGGCGCTTAGCGCGTGAGCATGATACGCCACGGATTACACAGATTAACACGGATTTCTTTTATCATCTGTGTACATCTGTGTAATCTGTGGTGAATTGTCTATAGCATTTCTGCATTTTGAAGCTATAGATTCCTAAATGCCTAAGTCGCTGAGTAGTTATTAGTCAAAAGAAGACATTCAGCCGCTCAGACAATCAAACGGTCAGACTTATCCTTCTCCGCAATACCCCTCAATCCCCTTTAGCATAAACTCCGCCAGCCCCTCGCGGAATTTCTCGTAATGCGCCTTGAAGCGCTCATCTTCCACATACATCTTGCCCAGGGCGAGATAGCGGGTCTTGTCCACTTCATAATAGTTATTGAGATACCTGTGATATTGTCCGATGGCTTCTTGCACAGTCGGATGCTCAGGGCTGAGGTCCATGAGGTCGGCCAGCAATTGGGTGATCTCATCGCCTTTTTGCTTGAGATCGTGCCAGCCCTCTTTGCTGAGCTTGCGCAGGCGCTCTTCGGTTTCGAGGAGTTTGTCTTCCCCCCACCGATCGCTCACTTCCTGGCGATAGCTGTCGATCTGGGCTTGGGTAAAGCCTTCATATAATTCTTTGTCTGTCAACATTTCGTTTTTGTTTGTAAGTTCGTCAATGGTTTTGTCAATGGTCTTGAGTAGGGTCAGGAGACGGTCAGAACGCTTGAGCACTTCTTTTCGGTGAAATTGAAGGGAGTCCAACAGGTCAAAATCTGGGTCGTCGAGGATGTCGCGAATATCACTCAGTTGGAAGTCTAACTCTCGATAGAAAAGGATCTGCTGGAGGCGCAGGAGTTCTTCTCGCCCATACTGGCGATAGCCAGCACGGGTCCGCCTCAAGGGCTTTAGCAGCCCGATGTCGTCATAGTGATGGAGCGTGCGCACACTCACACCTGCTAGGTTGGCCAATTGTTTTACAGAGTAAATCATTACAGAAAAGTTCAAACTCAAATTCAAGCTCAAACTCAATTTATAAGCTGAATTTTGCTCTGATTACTCGACTCTTGCATAACTATCTACAAGAGATAAAGTACATTAGATGAAATAAGTAATTTTTCAGTTTAGGTCAAAAAGTCGTAATCTTCTCCAAAAACGAGTTGGTTATGATCCCCATCGT
>JAUIKF010000103.1 GCA_030430575.1 Bacteroidia bacterium
CACCAAGCAATCACAAGCTTTTTTGACACGATCAATTCAACATATAAGAACGAACTCAAATCATTGTTGACAACCAAATTTCAGACCTTTGATAAAAAGGTTATCTATCAGGTCTGAGGTATAATGGCACCATCTGAGCCGCCAGCACACGAAACAGGACTGCTCGTCGCAAATATGCTAATGCTTGTCCCTGGGTTGATCGTGACAGTAGTGGAATTGCTACAGCCGGCTGCATCTATGACTGTGACAGCGTATGTCCCGCTGGTCAAATTGGTGAGGTCTTCAGTAGTATCACCGTTGGTCCAGAAGTAGGTAAATGGAGCCTGACCTCCCGTCACAGTCAAGTCAATGGCGCCAGTAGCGGCCCCTAAACAGAAAACGTCTGTTTTCGAAGTGCTCAATGCGACGACGGCTAAATTTGTTACATTCAGGCTATCGGTCACGCTACACCCTACCCCATCAGTGACCGTCACTTGATAAAACCCTGGTACACTCAGGGTCAGGTCTTGGCTAGTGGCTCCTGTATTCCAGCTGTATTGGTAAGGCACAGTACCACCACTTACAGAAAGGTCGAGTACGCTTCCAGAGCAATTGGGGCCTGTCTTTTGGATGTTGGTAAGGATGGGAGCATTCTTGATAATATTGACTGGCGCGGAAGTGATTTGGCAGCCAGAAGGCTTGGTCAAGGTGACTGAATAACTCCCCGTATTTCTAGCCCAGATAGAAGGGGTAATAGCCCCCGTAGACCAAGAGATATTTTGGGTGCTATCAGAAGTGAGTAAAATAGAATCCCCATCGCAGATAGTCGCAGGCGACGGCTGCGCCAAACTGATGACAGGCTGTCCAGTAATTGTGAGCAATCCTGGCACCAAATAATTAGGCGTCAATGGGTCATTGGAACTAATATTTAACAAGATTGGATACTGGCCATTACTCAGTTGACTCGTCACTATTTTCACTACCACTGAGGTATTGCCCATAGCTGCTGTACAGCCTGAGTCAGGGGTGACAGTTACTTGCAAGTTGTTTGAAGCATTCGTAGAAATGGAAACAGCATCTATGGCCCAATTGTCATAGCCAAAACCACTGTTACTGATCTGTCGCCATCTAAATCGTGTACTGGGCGTCTGTGCAGCCAGTGGGATCGCACGTTGGACGAGAGAGAAGGTAGGATAATTATTTACCCCAAATGTCTCCATGATTTGCCAACTGGCGCCACCATTGACAGAATATTCCAGTACGACTTCTTCGCCAAAGTCGGCATTTTCACACCCTCCAAAACTACCCGTCCCTATCCTCAAGGCAAACTCGATCATGCCGCCCCCAGTCGTGACCATATCCCGGGACTCTGCCCTGCGGCTACCACTTCCATTAAAATACAATGCGCCTGTACCTTGGTACGTCCCACAACGGTTGTCTATCGTTCCGAGTGAAATAGTTGACCACAGGTTATTGAAGTTTACCCCCTGTTCAAAATCATCTGTCAATTGGATATTGGCATCTATTTGCCATTTCAATAGGCCATCTCCGGTATTGGTAATACTCAGTGGAATAAAAGCAGAATCTGCACAGGCATCCAGCGAAGCATTCACAGAATCAGGAACAGTGCCTACAATCGGAATCCCAATGCCTGTGCCCCGCAAATTGACCGTCGTATCTTGCCCGCTATTCAGGATGGTGAGTTGTCCTGTGTAGGTAGTCTTGAGCAGAGGAGAGAAGGTCACATTGATTTGGACGGAATCAAAAGGCAAAATGACAAACCCTGATTGATTGACCGTAAAGGCAGGATCGTTGCTAGTGATGCTACTCACTGTAAGGGTATCGCAAAGCAAATTAGCCAAGGTCAGTGGCATCGTTCTGGTATATCCCACAAAGACCGAATCGAAGTCCATCGCCGTATCTGATAGCGTAATCAGCTCTTGACCAATGATCCTCATGCTCACAGGCACACTGACAATTGGCTGGCGAGGGTCGTTGGTTTGTAGAATAAGGGTAGTCTGGTAATAGCCCGCCGTGAGGCCCGTAGCTGCGAAATTCAATGATAACTGTGTAGAATCTCCGACAGAGACCGTGCCCCCCTGGGTAGGGGTAAAAGAAAACCAAGAGCTATTATGGGAACTTTGAAGGCGTATCTGGTGAGAATTATTAGAATATATTGGGTCCACATTACTAGAATTTTGCACCCTTATTTGAATCTGCCCATCACTCAGCCACCCTTGTAAGGATGCACCTGACAAGATAAATTGTCTGGAGGACCCTAAGGAAAATGGACTGATCCTTTGATAAAAACTTCCATCAATATAGATATCAGCATATTCTCCAGATTGATCAAAATCACCACTCAACGTCACTGTCAATATCATCGTGTCCAAGCCAGGCGATATCCCCGAAAAGGCATGTATCGTCTGTGCCCCACTAGTTGAAAACGCGCGAAAACTCGTCGAATCATAATTCGGCAAGCTGATCGAATACAATAGGCTGTCCAACCCTTCATTGTAGATCGTCAATGGAAGGGTAAGAGTACTATCACACCCAGGGATAATAGCGACGACCGTATCAGGATCGATCCTCACGCAGGGCACTCCTGTGCCATAACCTTGTAGGCAAAGAACCGTGTCTCGGTCATTGTTCAATATCTGTAAGGTATCCAGATACAGCCCCACGGTATCGGGTGAGAAACTCACCAGTAAGAATGTACTATCAAAAGGCAAGATATTGACAGAGGTAGTATTCAGACTAAAGTAAGGCGTACTTCGCGTTATGTCTGCAATTTCCAGTGTGTCACACCCTGTATTATAGATCCATAAGGTATCTATAGTGGTACTATATTGACGCGTAGTATCACTGGTGTAGCATGTTGAAGGCAACTGTATCTGGGGGGTACCAATGATTTCTAGCTGCACAGGCACCGGGGCAATTCCCTGACGAGGATCATTGGTAATAAACTCGACAATAGACTGGTAAATACCACTTTTCAACCCTTGCGCACCAAAACAAATATGCACTGCCAATGAATCCCCAGAGGCAACCATAGCCGAGTCCGGCATCACTTCCACCCAACTTGCCAGGTTTGATTGAGGAATTGATTGAAGGAATGCACGCATGATTTGCAAGGTGCTTGTATTGTTAATATATCCCCCAAATGTGCTGGCATAGAGAAGGTAATAAACTCGGGGGCTATTCGCCAAGCCTGTAACTTCATGCTGGTTATTGTCAGAATTAACAGAAAAGTTATGTGCCAGTCCAGGGCGGTCTTCGACGATTATGAGTTGGTTCACAGAGGGGTCACCTGCATTATACACACGCTTGACAAATCCTCTATAGGTTTTTCCCTGCACAGTTGTTACAAGTTCTGTCCCATCCACAGCCCCCGATCCGTCAGCCCCCAGATTTCCTGTAATCTCAAAAGAATGAACCCCATCAATATCTGCTCCTAGGACAAAAAGGCCAGGATACTTCCGTGTGAAATATCGCCCTACTGGGCCAAAGCGGACATTGTTTTGAACCAAATTATCTGAATAAGGTATGCTAAATCCCAAATTAGTATTGAGGATGTTCCCAGTATCATACATATCTGATCCTCCGTCAGAAATCGAAGTCCCCAATACACCTCCGGAGAAATTGAACCGATTAGGGATAAGGCTATTTATCTGCCCAAAATTCTGATTGAGGGCTATAAGCACATCTTCCAACGTGCCACCATTTTGCTCCACCACGAAATCCAAATTTGCCAGGCCGTCATTGTACACTGTCACTGGGATGCAAAGGGTATCCTCACAGCCAGAAAGGGTGACAGAAAGTGAGTCAGGGGCGATGCGAATGATCGGAGAGCCACTCCCAACCCCTTGTACACACAAAGCCGTATCTTGGGCATTGGTCCAGATATGAAGGCTGTCTGTGTACAATTTGACACTATCCGGGTTAAAGGAAAAGTGTACCAAAGCACTATCAAAGGGAGGGATGGTAATGGGATAGGAGGCAAGAGAGAAAATAGTATCTGCAAATCGCATGGAATCCACCGTGAGCTGGACACAGCCTATATTATTCAGCCAAAAGCTATCTTGAAGCGCAGTAAACTGGCGGGTGGTATCCACTTGAATACATGGGCTCGGGAGAGCGAGTTGAGGGCCGCCAAGGACATTCATCTGTACGGGAATGAAAGCAGCAGCACTGTCAGGCGTATTATTATTCAATGCTATGGATGCATAGTATGTCCCACTGACCAATCCCTGGGAATTGACATGTACCATCATCACAGCGGAGTCTCCAGGTCCTATGCAGAGGCTATCAGGAACTGTCCGAAGCCAATTTGCCTCCAAGCTCAGTGACCCAGCCCAATTGACAAGGTTTCCGATATACCGTGATAGGTCATTTCCATAATTCCAGAAATCATAGCCTAAAAATATTACTCGTCCATCACCGAAATTCCTATAACCAGAAATGTCATATCGGATATTTGAGATGAGAGAAGTTCTCAACAGAGGAATGTAGTCTGGATTGGTACAGGTCATATAAAAAGTCCCGTCATGTACACTCAGCGAACTGATTTGATCAAATCCAGGATGAGATGGATCCACAATCAATGTCTGACCAGAACTCAAGCCTCCCTGATAAATACCAGAAAACAAATTGGCATTAAATATATTGTCAAACCCAACCTCCCCACAGGCGATGATACTCCCTCCATTCCGGGCAAAGTCGCGCATTACCCTCCCCAGATTGGTAAAGACAATGTTAGAACCAAATTCATTTTCGGGTAATAACAATACCTCCTTGCCGATAAGGGCTTGTCTTAAGGTGGTAGAGTCTGTGGTGTTGATCGCATCCAGCTTATAACGGGAAAAGTATTGGTTGATCGCTGCGAGTGTATTGGGGTATTCTCGCGATAAATCCACCCCATAAGTCAAGGCAAGTACACGAATCGTATCGCTGGAGTTTTGCCCGCCAGTTAGGCTTGTCTGAAGGATCAATTTAGCATTGCCCGTATTATAAATAGTCACAGGAATGGCCGCAGAATCCCCGCAATCAGCAAATGTGACTTGAATGGAATCAGGATGAAAATCCAAGGTCGGAGCCCCTGTCCCTATCCCTTTTACCAATAAGCTTGTATCTCCCAAACTGCCCCATAGCTTCAGGCTATCCAGAAAAAGCCCTACTGTATCAGGGAAAAAACTGATGTTCAACGCTAATGTATCGCGTGGCAGAATCATTAAAGGACCTGAATTGGTCCCAAAATAGGGCGTAAGCAAGCCCACTGAGTCGATAGACAAGGTGTCACAGCCAGTATTGATGACCGCAAATACCCTACTGGAAGCACTTCGCTCCCTGGTAGAATCCATCACGACACAACTATCCTGAAAAGCAATTCCAGGGGCTCCCATCACTTCTAAGACGATAGGGATATTGACGTTGGGGGTTAAAGGATCATCAGATTGGATGAGGATCGTACTATTATATATACCATTGTTCAACCCATTGGCATCAATGCATATCGCAAGGCTATCTGTATTTCCCACAGCCACTGTTCCAGAGTCTGGGATAGCCGTAAACCAGCTTGCGCCTGTTACCACTTGATCGCTGATGATGATATCATCATACGTTGCAGTCGAATTATGATAATTGTACAGGTATACCCTGTTGACTTGGTTGCTATTTGTACGAAAGGGAAACCCCTGATACTGCAACTGTCCATCAACATAGAAGTCAAATGTCTTTGTTGAAAAATTAATGTTACGGTATTCAATATGGTACCACGTATTCGCTGCATAAGGAATCATCGAATTCGAAGATGCAGAAATATATAAACCCATCAGTCCATCCTCCCTGGCATAAAAAAAGGCAATACCATTTCCAAAACTATTAACATCCCCTAATAGGAAATAAGCGTCAGCTAGCGTAGTCGACCCTGGTTTTACTTTAAAACTTACATAAGCAGGCTGACTGGAAGGAAAATCTTGGGATACGCCACCTAGATGCCCTCCACCACCTATCTGCTGAAAGCTATAATTCCCTCCCCCAGGGTTGGAAGTCGTGACTTGGCGGGTATAAGAACCTCCACCCAAAGTCCAATTATTAAAATTCCCCGCCTCAAAATCTTCATGCAAAATGGCATTAGTAAGGCCATAATTGCTCACTTGATAGTGCAGGCTGTCGGCCCCGAGGTTAGTGATATACAGGGGAACTTTGACAGAGTCATCACAAGTCGTAAAAAGCACATGTATAGAGTCGGGGACTACGTGAATTTCGGGTACCCCCGTACCATACCCAGTCAAGCAGATTGTCGTATCGTGGTCATTATTGAACAGGGTAAAAGAATCTTGGAACAGCCCTACCGTATCTGGACTAAAAACCACCGTAAAAAAGGCACTATCATTGGGAAGGATCGCATGAGCAGTAGGTTGTACATCAAAATAAAGGCCTGTCCCATAAGTTTGACTCACTGAAAGGGTATCACAACCTGTATTATATACCCAAAAGGATTTGATGATACTGCTATATTGATCCACACTGTCCATCTCCCAGCAGCCAGGGTCCAGCGCAATGGCAGGTGTGCCAGGGAAATTGAAGGTATAGGGAATAAGTACGCTTGACTGAGAAGTGTCATTTGAATAAATCACAAATTGACCTGTATAAACGCCAGGCAGTAGATCCGTCGTCCGAAAAGTCACATTCACTAAAGTGGAATCCCCGCCTAGGACAGTTCCTCCGGATGATTGAAAGCGAATCATAGAAGGGGTGCTATTGGCAAATGGCAACTGCAGGGATGGATTGATGCTCCCCAAACTTGCTGTCGTACAAGAAAAGTCGCTGGCCCTATTAAGATCTGCAGATCCATTTCTGACAATGGAGGTTGTACAGAAATAATTAAATCCATTGCCTTGCCATCCATCATCTAGCCTCAGGGTTTGCCCATTATACGTGATTTGCATTTGGGAAATACTGGTCGCCGTCCAGCCCCAAACTAAGACATCCCGTACCTGCCCCGTGTCGTCGATCAACATCACCCATCCTGGATTTCCATAGCCCCATAGAAGACCTGTCCCCCAATAATACTGCCCCGAAAAATCCCACCGATACTGGACTTCTCTTGGTTGCATCGTCCCTGTCAGATTCCATGTAGTGCTATTAAAGGCATTAATATTCGTATAAGAATTGCTAGCCAATACACGCCAACCAGAGACATCTACTGATCCACCCGATATGTTGGTCAGCTCAAGGGCATTCGACGTATAGAGGCTCGCTTCAGAAATGATGATAGGTGAGTACTCTCGGGGTTGGCTTTGGAGGGTATAGGTTAAATTTCCTGATCCTGTATTGGAAATGGTCAGGGGAAAAGAAACCGAATCGCCACAAGTCGTCAAAGTATCTGAGAATGAGGTAGGATGATATTGCATCTGGGCAGGTCCTTGTACCGTCAAGGACTGCTGAGTGGTATCAGCGTCGCCATTACAAGTTGTCACGATTAGGGTCACAGTATACATCCCACTAGCCATATAAGTATGGGTAGGATGCTGTACAACAGCCGTATCTCCATCTCCAAAATCCCATTTCCACTGAGTCACATTGCCCGTACTCTGGTCTGTGAACTGTACTGGAGCTGCAAGCGGCGGATTAGGACTACTCAAGGCAAAACCCGCAAGTGGCGCTGCACCAGTGGGAATATAAGCTTGCCATATCGCATCAAACCCTGAATACGTAACACTCCCATCCGATGTAAACAACACGTACATTTGGCCAGAATACGCAGTCACATCTGGCGGCACCCCAAAACCTGTTCGTGACAATAGCAAGGGAGCAGAGGTATTTGGCCCATCATATATCCGCAGATAATCATAAAAGCTTTCAAGGCTAAATGACCTAAAAGTCAGTTGAATACTGTCCGCACACCCTGGGTCGATTAGAAAGCCACAGGATTGACTATTAGCGTAATTGCCTGTAGGGCCACCAGAGTCATAGAGAATCCCTGATGCGTCTGAACTTTGAGATTGGAGGCATATCGTATAGGTGTTCAACGGCGGTGTTCCATATTGATAATGACTGGTATCAAATGGAAATAACTCGTAGCCCCTTCCCGTCCCGCCAAGACAGCCATTGGCTGAGTGGGCAATGACACCTTTGAGAGAAGTGAAATAGTCTCCGACATTGGGGGGAGAAAAGGTGCCACCAAATCCCGCGCCTCTTTGCGCAGGGAAGCGATCGCTCACATTCATCCGATTTCCCATCATATCTGCTACGATAAAGGAATAACGCCGAGGCGTACCAAAACTATCCACTTGGACAACCCGCAGGTTTTGCATCTCTACAAATACCCCTTCCCATTGCTCGCCAGTTGTCAACTGGTTGACTTGGAGGCTATTATTCAGGTCACTGAGATTGATCAGGGTGGAGGAAATAGGTTTATTGATTCCGCGAGGAAATATGAATGACACTTCAAGTTGGGTCTCATTTCCAAAATTTTCCACTGTCCCAATAAACTGCGCAGAGTCACCTGCCTTCATTGTCAACAAATCGGCAAACATAGAAGGAGAGAGCATCCGTACATTTAATCCCGAAAAAGGCCCTATTCCATCTTGGACATAGAGGCTTCTCCCTCCAAGCGCATAAGACAGCCCCCCATCCATTACCACAATGGCATCAAAGCTCACTACTGAACCGTGAAAGGAAGACGTGTCATCACACATCATCAAATCAGCCAAACTCACTTGCTGAACAGCCTGCAACGTCGTTGCGGTTTGCGCATGTATCGCGCCGATAAAAAAGGAAAATGTGAAAAAGATCAGGATGTGAATACGCATAGGGATAATGTTCTGAAAATTATCAATTATCAGTTACTTGTGTGTTTTTGAAGAAAACACACCTCGACCAGTCTCAATTTTTCTTGAGATACCTAGTCAATCTAGCCTTTTGTAGAGGCTACCTCATATAGATAGGGAGATCAATTACAATATTAACCTTTTTTGGAATAAATCAAAGGTTAATATAATAGATTTTAAAAAAAACGCCTGCAGCAAAAATGCCACAGGCGCCTAATTATTCTTTAATTGTACTTTACTTCAATTGACACTACCTTCCACGCTTCACTGAGCTTATTTATTCTTTCAACAATGCCTCATAAGTCTTCACCACCTCCTCTTCTTCCAAGGCTTTGGCAAAAGCAATGATTTGCTTCAGCAAGGTAGGATCTTGCCCATCGAGGTCATAAGCAAGGCGCAATATTCCGAGGCCATATAGTTGATAGTCTTTTCCCTTCGTCGGTTCGCCCCCACTTACATATTCACTACCAAAGTCAAAGGAAGTATTGCCAATTTCAAACATCGCCTGAACAATCTCCTGACGATTGACCTCATCGTCAAACCGGCCGATGGCCTGAGCAATGTTATCTTGGCCATTTTTTATATCCCCTGTATTAAAATAAGCAAGCCCCAGTTCTTTGTAATTGCGGTAGTTCGATGGATCCACCTCTACTGCCTTCTGGAGCCAGGTCACTGCCTCATTATAATTCTTGGTAAGGTAATAGCCATGACCTAAAGCAGCTGCCACTGAAGACTCGTAATTGGGGTCCAACGCGACCAGGCGTTGACATTCGGGGATGAGCTTATCTTGCGCCAGGAGTTCAGCCTGGGGGGCATTGCCATCAGCTAGATGCTGATCCACCTGCCGTGCATATTCAAGCAAGGATTCATAGATTTTGGCGGCCTTGGCAGTCACAACTTGGGCGTCGTCTTGGACTTGAGCGTCTCCAGACTCTCCTTGGCAAGCAATGAAGGAGAGGAAAATTATACAGATAATAGATTTGAACAATGTAGACATGAGCGTAATGATTTTTCCAAAAATACAGTTTCAGCCGTAAGGTTCAAAAAAGAAAAGACCCCAAATAGAAAAGACCTCGGAGGTTTGCGAAACCTCCGAGGTCTATAACATGAAGAAAAAGCTATCTAAAAAATCTCCAACTCGGAGAAGAAGTAGCTTGCTTCGCGGCGCGCATTCTCATCGGAATCCGATCCGTGGATCGCATTGGCCTCGATAGAGTCAGCGTATAGGTTACGGATAGTGCCTTCAGCAGCTTCTTTGGGATTGGTCGCACCGATCACCCCACGGAAGTCAGTGACGGCATTGTCTTTCTCCAATACCATCGGTACGCAAGGACCACTGGTCATGAATGAGACCAGATCATTAAAAAATGGACGCTCACGGTGTACGTCATAGAATCCACCTGCCTCGCGGTCATTCATGTGGATCATTTTCATGGCGCGGACCTTGAATCCAGCACCGATAATGTGGTCAATGATTTTGCCAGTATGTCCTTTGGCAACAGCATCTGGTTTGATAATCGTTAAAGTAATATTACTCATGAAGTTTTGCTTATGTAAAATGTGGCGCAAAGCTCAGGATAATTCATGATATTCGCAACATGAACCGATACGATATAGCCGAAATAAAGGAACGCTTGGCAAGCCCAGCCCGAATTGTGACAACCACACACCAACGTCCTGATGGAGACGCCATGGGGACCTCCCTAGGGCTAGCGCATTTTCTGCGCCGAATGGGTCACGAAGTGACCGTAATTGCTCCTACCGATTACCCCCCAAATCTCAAATGGCTTCCTGGAACGGAGGATGTCATCATTGGCCCCGAACAGCCCGATGAGACGGTAGAAGCCATCGAAAAAGCCGATATCGTCTTTAGCCTGGATTATAATGACCTGAAGCGCATAGAGCCTTTTGACAAGGCGGCAGCGAATACAAGCGGCGTCAAAATCATGATTGACCATCACATGTATCCTAAGGATTTTTATGACTTGGCGTACTGGGACGACACAGCGAGTTCGGCCGCCGAGATGGTCTATCGCCTGATCATGGAGATGGGAAAAGGTGATTTAATCGATCTCGACATTGCGACTTGCTTATATACAGGCGTAATGACCGATACGGGTTCTTTCCGATTTCCCAATACCACTCCTGCAGTCCATCAAATGGCTGCCCATTTGATGAAGGTTGGCATCAAGGCTAGCGACATTCAAGAACAGGTTTTCAATAATGATTCGGAGAAAAGGTTACGTCTGATCGGTCATTGCCTGACCAATAGGCTAGAAGTTCTTCCTTTTTACCATACAGCCTACATTACCATTACCAAAGAGGATGTAGAGAAATTTAGCGTTGGAACGGGTGACACAGAAGGATTGGTCAACTATCCGCTTTCCCTTCAGGGAATTCGTTTTGCTGTCTTGATGATCGAAAAAGATGGCATGGTAAAAATGAGCTTCCGCAGCCGTGGCAATTTCGCCGCCAATGAATTTGCGAAAAACTTCAATGGCGGGGGGCATTTTCATGCAGCTGGCGGGCGTAGCCTTGAATCGATGGAGGATACACAGAAGAAGTTTCTCGAATTGGTGACAGCTTCTATTACAGAACTGAAAGGCATTTGAAGAATTATTGATTATGGATTGATTGATTATTAATTGAGACTTGCTGTGGGTAAATTCATTTTTCCATACCTTCTTTTCCTTTTTCTCCTTGGCTGCCAAAGTCACAACACCCAGGACCAAGCTCCCCCAATTCAGTCGCTGGAAGAGGCCATCGCCAAATTCAATGCGGCTTTTGCTGAAGCTGATGTGGAGAAGCTCTCGGCGATGATCACCGATGACTACCGGCACACCAATGGACACCAAGCGTCTATTGATCGGCAGGCATGGCTTCAGTATTTGAAAAAGCGCAAGGCTGCCTTGGCTTCAGGCGCCTTGCAGGTTTCGCGCTATGAATTGGTCGATCCTGTGATCACAAAGTATGATGCTTCGGCAATGCTGACAGGCATCATCGAGATGGAAGGCGTCCAAGACAGCCTCCCTTTTTCCCAAAAAATCCGCATCACCAATCTCTGGGTCATCGACGATGGGAAATGGAAGCGTGCTGCTTTTCAGGATGCGAAGATCCCTAGTGAGACAGTTGAACCCCTAACCGATGAAAATACTGAAGAAACAGATTGACTTGGCGTGGCAGACCAAACGGAAGTACCCCTACTTACGTGAGCAGAATAACCTGGGGGATGCGAGGGAAAAAGTCAAGCAGCATACACCACTACTCCCAGGTGAGTCGGAGCAGGAGTGCTAACTCCTTTTTTCTTCAAGAAGGTATTACTCACAACATGAAGAGACATAATTTTGATATGTCGTAGCACACTTTTTGTTTCAAAAATTATATTCTGGGGCAAACTAATCTATTTTCGTATTACTATCAGTTTATTTCTAATACAAAAAAAATCAAAAAAAAAGTGACCTTTATCGAGCAAACAACGTCTTATTGCTTGCAACTAATATTATTAACTATCTTACACACCTATTTCTATTTTTTGCATTAGTCTTAGGTTTCCTAAAAGGCGATAATAAAAAATTCACAATATTCCTGTTATTATATTTTTGATAAAATCCTAGCAATACTACACACCTCCGGTATTTTGAAATATTAATTAAAATCATTTGATGATTTTCCAATCGTACTTTTTTTCAACCTTAGCTTGAAAAGCTAAGGTTTTGATTGAAAATCTAGTACCCAACAACTCCTTATACCCAAATTTTATGAAAAACCGCTTCCTCTCAAATCCTTTCCATCTTGCTTCCATTCCCCTATTAAAGTGCCTAATATTTACCTTCATGGCATTTACGCCATTTGTTAACTCCTTTGCCTTATCTAGTTCAGATGTATCAATTAACCTTATAACAGGTTCTTTTTTCATTTCTGATGCTAATAGTCCTCCTCAAAATCAAGGGCCTCAGGCTGCTTATGTGGGGTTTGAGATCTGCAATACCTCAGGAGGTACCCTGTCTGGGCTAGCTGCTAATATGGCAGTGTCAGGAGTTGGGTTTGCATTAGCTGGAAATCAAGCTGCAGACCAATCCATTGGGACATTAGCTGCTGGAGAATGTAAAGTTTTGTACTGGTATGCCTCCTATCCTTACCTTACCAAAGGCGTAAATGGTTCTTTTGACCTGACGCTCACAGATGACCAGCCTGGTAGTGTCGCACATAATGAGATGATAATAACCAGGAGTTCACAAAGCGCAAATTCAGGAGGAAAGGTAAATTCGGTTACCTTGGGGCCTGGGGTCTCTGCTGGTCAGACATTTTACTTTGACGCGATTTATTCTTTTGGGAATACACAGGTAGGAGATGAATTTATTTTTCAACCTGCTGGCACGCTTGGATTCAATGCAGAATGTTTCCAGCTTATCGCTACAGAAGTGACTGCCTCTGATGTAGATGCTGTAGATGTGGGTATGACAGATTCTTTGTATACGATTGCTGACCCAGGTGACAACCAGGGAGGCACCAACCATGAAGTCACGGTAAGGTACACTTTTAAAGCACTGTGTATCAATGCTACCACTAATGCCAAGCCCTATTCTGGGCAAACCAGTGGTGGAGGAAATTTCAAATACTCAGGAAATTTTGACGATGCTGGATACCCAACATTGAACATCCCGCCTACTGGCAATGGGATTCGAATTCTAAAAAGTGCCTCGCCTGAAACCATTCCTACTACACCGGCGCAGGTCACTTATACCATTCGGATTTATAATGATTCGAGCCAGGCTTCTACCGTTGATGAATTGCTAGACGTATTACCAACAGGGTTTACCTTCAATATGCTGAGTGGCTCTAGTGGAGTAGATGGAACCAATTCTTCTAGCCTTCCAGGAAATGGGGATGGAGATACGATAAAGTTTGTAGGTGGCGTGAATATGGGAGGTGGGATTACGTCTTATACCATCCCGGGAGGCGACTCACTTAAATTGATATATACAGTTGATATCAGTGGAGTTATTACATCAGGGTCGCATAGCAATTCGGTATCAGCAGTGATTGGAAATGATACGACACCTCCTACTACGGCGATTGTTACAATAGGAGGCGATATGACACCTCCTGTCCTGGATTGCCCAGGAGGATTGACGGCTGATTGTAGTGCACCCGCTGCTTACGTGGACCTTTCAGCTTTCCAAGCCGCTGGAGGTACCGCAACTGATGAAACAGCCTTAGATGCAGGAAGCTTTATCCACGTAGGGGATGTATCTGATGGTATGACTTGCCCTGAAACGATCACAAGGACTTATCAAATTGCTGATGCTGCAGGAAATACCAATACTTGTACCCAGATCATTACAATTGACGACGATACCGATCCCATGATCTCTTGTCCTTCTCCTATCACGATGGACAATGATGCGGGGCTTTGTTCAGCAGTAGTCACTTACACCGCTCCTACGGGGACTGACAACTGTGCAGGACCTAGCACGGCACTCACCGCTGGCCAAGCCAGTGGAACGGCTTTCCCTGTCGGTACTACGACGAACACCTACACCGTCACAGACGCGTGTGGCAATACCGCCAGTTGCTCCTTTGACGTGACGGTCAATGATACCGAACCGCCGACAGCGACGAATCCAGGGAATACATCAGTCAATAATGATGCAGGCCAGTGTGGGGCAGTGGTCAATTATGGAGCGATCACTACTTCTGACAACTGTGCAGGTTCATCTGCTAGCCAGACTGTGGGACAAGCTTCTGGAACGCTGTTTCCCATTGGGACAACGACTAATACCTTTGAGATCACCGATGCAGCAGGCAATACCTCGACCATTTCTTTTGATGTGACAGTCACTGACAATGAAGCCCCAACCATCAATTGTCCTGCTGACATCACTGTCAATATCCCTTCGGGGATGACCACTGGCGTAGCCAATTATGCAACACCAACGACCTCTGACAATTGCCCTGGAGAGGCCCTGAATCAGACCGCGGGCATGGCCTCGGGAGCCTCTTTTACCCTTGGAACAACCACCAATACCTTCGAAGTCACCGATGCCAGTGGCAACACCATGACTTGCTCCTTTGATGTCACGGTCCAGGTAGAAGGAGTGATCAATTGCCCCACCGCCGCAACGACGCAGTGCTCCATCGGAGATGTGCCAGCCTTTGCTGATTTTGCAGCCTTCATGGCCGCAGGCGGCGCGGCCTCTGATCCCGACGGAATCAATGCGGCTTCCTTCATGCAATTGGGAGCAGATGTCTCCGATGGTATGACCTGTCCTGAAACGGTTACTAGAACCTATCAGATTGCTGATAATTTGGGAAATACCACAACTTGTACCCATTCTATCGTTATCGATGACGATACCGATCCCATGATCACCTGCCCCTCGCCCATCACGATGGGCAATGATGCAGGCCTTTGCTCAGCAGTTATCACCTATACGGCCCCTACGGGGACGGACAACTGTGCGGGACCTTCTACGGCACAGACTGCTGGTCAAGCCAGTGGGACGGCCTTCACCGTGGGAACTACCACCAATACCTTTACTGTCACAGACGCTTGTGGCAATACCGCTAGCTGCTCCTTTGATGTGACGGTCAACGATACCGAGCCACCAACGGCCAATAACCCAGGCAATACCTCCGTCAATAATGATGCAGGCCAATGTGGGGCAGTGGTCAATTATGCCACAATCACTGCCTCTGATAACTCGACTTTTGCATTAGGTTCTAAGGTACTGAAAATGAGGGATTAAACCTCTGGTTCTTTGAAAGATGGAATAAGATATTGCTTGGGAGGCTTATGAGCCACCCACGCCATGGAGAAAGCTAG
>JAUIKF010000124.1 GCA_030430575.1 Bacteroidia bacterium
CGCATGAAATTCATCGAAAGATGGGGCCTGATGCACAATGTGCATACCGAGAATATCCAGGAACATAGCCTGCAAGTGGCTATGATTGCGCATGCCCTTGCCTTGATCAAAAACCGTTTGTATGAAGGGAATATCAACCCCGAGCGGGTGGCTTTGCTAGCGATGTATCACGATGCCAGTGAAGTGATCACAGGTGACCTACCTACGCCTATTAAGTACTTTAGTCCTAAGATCAAGGATGCTTATAAGGAGATTGAGCGGGTGGCGGATGAGCGTTTGTTTGACTTGCTGCCCGAGCTGTTGAAGGATGATTATCGGGCGATTTTTTTTGCTGAAGAGGCAGATAAAGAGAACTGGGCGCTTGTCAAGGCGGCGGATAAAATATCCGCTTACCTCAAATGCCTGGAGGAACGCAAGGCGGGCAATCAAGAATTTGCGCGCGCCCAGCACATGACGCGCCAAGCGATCAAGGACCTGGAAAGCCCAGAGGCTGAGTGGTTTATCAAGAACTTTGTGCCGAGTATGAAGTTAACATTGGATGAGTTGGAGTAATGGTTAAGGGTAAATTGTTTATGGTTAATTTGAATATTGACTTAGATTTTTAAAACGTCTTTTTTGCAAAAAAACCTGCTATATGACAATCATGGCCGACCGCTGAACTACCTGCGGCTGGCAGTGACGGACCGCTGCAATTTGCGGTGCTTCTATTGTATGCCTGCGGAAGGGATTAAGTATGTCCAGCGGAAGGAGCTATTGAGTTATGAGGAAATGCTGCGGCTGGTGGGGGTGTTGGTGGAAATGGGAATAACCAAGGTACGCATCACGGGCGGGGAACCATTTGTCCGTCGAGACTTGATGGGATTTTTGGAACGGCTTACCGCCATTGAAGGCCTTCAAGCGGTGAATATCACGACCAATGGCGTCCTCACATTACCCTTTATCCCCAAACTCAAGGAAATCGGAATTGCTTCTATCAACCTGAGTATCGATAGCCTGGATCGTGACCGATTTTTCCAAATCACACGTCGCGATGAGCTTCCCAAAGTCCTCAAAACGCTTGAGGCCCTTGAAGAAGCTGGTATTCCCACCAAATTGAACGCTGTCGTGATGGACGGTCAAAATACAGAAGATATACTTCCTCTTGCAGCTTTTACCAAAGATCACCCCATAGAAGTGCGGTTTATTGAGGAAATGCCGTTTAATGGGGAGGGAGAAAAGACTAATGGCAAATCGTGGAACCATCGACAGATTTTAGCTAAAATAGAATCAAAATACCCTGATATTCAGCGGGTAGCCGATCCACCTAATTCGACTGCAACGCATTACCATATTCCTGGCCATGCCGCAAATATTGGTATCATTGCTGCTTTTACACGGACTTTTTGCGGATCTTGCAACCGCATTCGCTTGACAGCTCAAGGCATGCTCAAGACATGTCTCTACGACGAAGGGGTACTCGATATTCGTTCTTTGATGCGATCAGGCGCATCTGATGATGACCTGAAAGGCGCATTTCTAGCTGTATTTAACAGCCGTGCCAAGGACGGCTTCGAAGCTGAGCAAAACCGCAAGGGCCGCCCTGTGCAAGAATCGATGTCGACCATAGGCGGGTGAGACCGCTCGGGCTTCGAAGACTCAGCCCTCGCTGCGAGAGGCGAGACCGTTCGTCGCTCCGCTCCTCACTGCGAGACCGCTCGGCTCGAAGACTCGCCTCGCTACGAGACAAGAGAAATCCCGCCTTTAGTCTCGTAGCGAGCCTGAAAGGCGAGCGGTCTCGCAGTGAGTGCCGAAGGCACGAACGGTCTCGCCTCTCGCAGCGACCGCAGGGAGCGATCTAAACACTATGAAACTAAGAATAAAAGACAATACCATCCGCCTTCGACTGAGCCAGACCGAGGTCAGGCAGGTAGAGGAAACAGGCTTATGTATGGGAGAAACGCCCTTTTTGGGAGGGAATAAACTCCGATACACCTTGCAAGCAGATTCGAATGAGGAGAATATTTTTGCCACTTTTGAAAGACAATCGTTGACTGTCTTTGTGCCTGCTGATATGGCACAGAATTGGGCAAAAACTGACCTTGTAGGGTTGGAAGCCTCTCAGGCAGTAGATCGGGGGGGCGCGCTCCATATTTTGATTGAAAAAGATTTTCAATGCCTCCATCGAGATGGCGAGGAAGAAAAGGATAACTATCCCCATCCCCAAAATACCTAATAGATTCTCTTCAAATGGTTTTTCTGATCATCATTGTGTTGTTAGCGGGGATCATCCTTTTAGGTCCTAAACCGCCCAAATTACGTGCGGATCTGACACTACCGATTCTTGCTGATGAGTTGCAAACGATAGAGGACCAAATAGGTAAAAAGGAATCTGTAATTCCTGCCATCAAGCCTGACAATCATTCCAAGATCAAATGGGCAGACGCGTCTGCCAAACAGCAAACACCCATTTGTGTCCTGTATCTGCACGGATTTTCTGCCAGTCCGATGGAAGGCGGAGACCTCGCCACAGAACTTGCTGAGCGATATGGGGCCAATATTTATTTGCCCTTATTGGAAGGGCATGGGCTACAAGAAGAGGAACCTCTCTTGGAACTGACCGCTGAAAAACTGCAAGCCTCTGCTTTTGAGGCTTTTGCTGTTGCGAAGAAACTGGGGGAGAAGGTACTCATTGTGGGCACCTCCACAGGTGCGACCTTTGGGTTGCTTATGGCCTCGATGTTTCCTGAAGTCTGTGGGTTAATTTTATATTCCCCTAATGTTCGGTTGGCTGATAAAAAAAGTGCCCTGTTGGGTATGCCCTGGGGCTTGCCGTTAGCTCAGCGCGTGCTGGGAAGCAAGTATTA
>JAUIKF010000104.1 GCA_030430575.1 Bacteroidia bacterium
GCCACTTTTGCCTTGAATTTTGCAGTGAATTTGCGTCTGCTTTTTGACATCTTTGATCAATCGTTTAGAGTGAAAATTTACGAAATTTCCACCTTAAACTTTGGTCCAAATTTTGGGGGTAAGGGCAGTGCATACCATGTTTTAAACTCCCTTAAATGTTTAGTCAACTCATCATCAAAACGAAACCCCCAATCTATATTATTATACCTGAAGTAGTATTGAATCGACTCTGGGAAACTTGTATATTGACTTCCTAAAGAAATTGTAAGACGGGCCTTTTCATCATCAATACATTCTTTGCAGCTTACTTCTATTGATTCCAGTTTTCTTTCTTTATGATTAGGATAGTCTAATACATCGTTAATACTATCAAATTTTAGTTCAGTATTATCATTTGTTTTTCCTGCAAATTCTATGGTATTGAAGTATTTGAGTAGGAAGGTATTAAAATCAAGTAATTCCCTTTCATCAACTAAGATTGAGAAGTTTTTCCTTTCATTTTTTTTATAGTTATGGTTCATTGATTTTGTTTTTTATCGAAAAAATTTAATTCCTTAAATATTTCATTATATTTCAATCATTTAAATAGGAATAGAGGCTGGATACGTTAACTTTTGGTTGCTTGTCTATTCAACCATTAAATAAACGATGTTTTTTGAGGAAAACCTGAAATGTCTTTTCTATTGATAGTTTTAAATTGCAAAGGTAAATTTTCTCTTAAACTACAGATTTCCATTTCCTAAAAATTGCAAAAATCGGCAAGAGAAGCAAGCCTGATTTAAAGATTCCCTGTTATTATAAATTTCGCCTAGTATGAAATACCCCCCCAAATGCTTAATTTTCTCCCAAAATTATAACTCATCTATTTCCCCATGATCCCACGCCCTCTCCTCACCCTCGCCAATCAGCTCTTCGATTTGAAGAAAAAGCTAGGTGCAGACGCCCCTGGCGGCATCAAGCGCAATATCCGCCGCATGGAAAGTGCGCTGGAAGAGATGCACGTGACGATTCAAGACCCTACGGGAGAAGCGTATCAGGAGACACGGACGGACTGCGAAGCGACCATCTCAGGCACTTCCCTTGAAAATCTGAAGATTGTCGAAACCATCAAACCGATCATTCGGTTGCACGAGGGAGGCGTGAGCCAGATCGTGCAGCGGGCGGTGGTGATTGTGGAAGGGAAGAAATGATAGAATGGGAAGAGAATGATAAAATGATAAGATGAGTAAATGATAAAATGAGGGGGCTTCTTTTTCTTTATTCTTTGTTTGAAATGACACTTTTTGGATTCGTAAGAAATCCCCTGACTCCCTCACTAATAGTACCCCAAACTTAGAACCTAGAACCTAAAACCTAGAACCTAAAACATAGAACATATCTTTCCCCATGATAAACTTCGGTATAGACCTCGGAACCACCAACTCAACCATCGCACGCTTTGATAAAGGCCGTGTGGAAGTCTTCAAAAACCCTTTGGGCCTCAAAGAGTCTTTGGCCTCGGTGGTGGCCTTTCGCAAAGGGCGGATTTTGGTGGGAGACAAGGCGCGAGAGTACCTGCTCAAGGCCCCAGAAGACGTTGCGGGCGGATTTAAGCGAAAAATGGGAACAACGGAGAGTTATGAAATAGCTTCGATAGGAGAGAGCAAAACACCGATTGAGCTGTCGTCCTTGGTACTGAAGGAACTGAAGAACTTTGTGCACAGTGGGGAAACGCTGGAAGCAGCTGTGATTACGATTCCCGCTAGTTTTGATACCATCCAGTCCAACGCCACCAAGAAGGCAGGCGAGATGGCGGGATTCCAACAGGTAGTGCTGCTGCAAGAACCCATTGCGGCGAGCCTTGCCTACGCCAATAAAGATGAGGAAGACCTCCTCAAGGAAGGCCAGTGGCTGGTCTATGATTTGGGGGGCGGGACCTTTGACGTGGCGCTGGTGCGGATTCACGAAGGGGAGATGAAAGTGCTGGATCACGAGGGAGACAACTTCCTGGGAGGCAGTGATTTTGACAAAGAAATTGTAGAGAAATTGGTGGTGCCATATTTGGAGGAAGAAGGCAAATTTGAGAACCTCCTGCAAAACATGAAGCGGGCGTCTGGAAAATACAATAAGCTGTATATCAGGTTGTTGTACTTGGCAGAAGAAGCCAAAATGCAATTGACCAATTCGCCTACAGCTGAAATCGAATTTGAAACAATCGACGATCAAGGCAATGAAATAGACGGCTATTTGGTGGTCAAAAGAGAAGACTTTGAGGGATTGCTGGAAGGATTTGTGCAAAAGACCATCGACATGAGTCGGGATATCTTGGCGCGCAATTCCATCAAATCCGATGACCTCAGCTATGTACTGATGGTGGGTGGATCGACCTACATTCCCTATGTGCGATCAGAAGTGGAAAAACAATTGGGCATTGCTGTTAATACCAACATTGACCCAACGACTGCCGTGGCGATTGGCGCGGCTTATTTTGCGGGTTCCCAGCCACTGACAGTGGAGCAGCCTGCAGTGGAGCAGAAGCCTCAAGATGTAAATCTTTCCGTCAAAATGGCCTTCCAAAAGGCCACTCAAGATATTGAAGAATACTTCACTGCCAAATTCACTGGTGAATGGCAGACACTCTCCTACCGCATCACCCGTCAAGACGGGGGTTACGATAGCGGGATCAAGCCCGTCAAGGAACAAATCTCAGAGTACCTGCCGTTGGTGAAGGATACGTTCAACTTTTTTGACCTGAAGGTATATGATGTGCTGGGCAATGTCGTGGAAACGGGTGCCGCCCAAATCGGCATCGCCCAAGGGCGCTACAGCGTGGCAGGCCAGCCCCTGCCCAATGACATCTGCCTCGAAGTCGACGACTTCGAAAGTGGCGAAACGGTACTGGAACCCGTTTTCCTAAAAAATGCCATTTTACCCCTAAAAAAGACCTTAACCAAAACCATCACCCGCACCATCGCCAAAGGTTCAGATGACTGTGTGACCATCCACGTATTGGAAGGCCCCGCCTCTGCCTTGCCAGCGGCCAATCAGCCGATTGGCTTTATCAGCGTCTCAGGCAAGCAGCTCCACCGAGACCTGATCAAGGGATCGGACATAGAGGTCATCCTCGAAATGTCCCAGTCGCGTGACCTCAAAATCACGGCTTACCTGATGATGACTGACCAGGAATTTGAGGACGTATTTACGCCTTCAGAACGTCATGTGAGCGTATTTCGCCTGGTTCAGGACATGGAGGTGTTGGTGGAAAAATTGGAGGCTGAAGTAAACGAAGCCCAGGACCTGGAGAATTATGAGACGGCACGTCAACTGCTGGACATCCAGCAGGAATTGCTGGAACTGACCGATCAGGTCAAGGCCATGTCTGAAGACGACGTCACAGACGATAAATTTCAGATCGAAGATCGGAAGCGCAAGATCGCCCAGCAGATCGACGGCTTGACACGTGATAAGCATATCATCAAGATCAAGATGGAGTATTTTGAGGCAAAGCGAAACCTTGAATACGATCTAGAAAATCATTCTCCTACCGAGAGCGAACAGCGCGAGTACGACCGCTGGATGGAGAAAGAGAAAGAATTTCTCGCCACCAATAGCAAGCTCCGCATCCGCGAAGTCATCGAAGCTTTTCAATCCCTCGGCTGGCGCATCCGCCAGCGCAATCCCGAATACCTCAAGGCCATCTTCTTCTGGCTTGTCATGCGCCGCGATGACTTCAGCGACGCAGACCGAGGCGAGCAGTATATTGCCGAAGGCCAAGACGCGATCCGCGAAGAGCAGTGGGACAAGCTACGCATTTGTATCAATCAATTGGCGGACTTGCTTCCGCCTATCGTTCGCCAGGAAGTGATCCGTGGCGGGACGGGGATTGGGTAGGGGAGAATGGTTAATTGTTAAGGGTAAATGGTCAATGGAGAATAAAAGGTTTGATAAGGATAAATCTATTTACGTACTTTAGGATAAAGATTAACAGATCATGACAGATCAATTCATTCTTAGTCAATTACATCAAATGCCCGAAGCGGTAAAGAGGGAAGTTTTGGACTTTATTGAGTTTTTGTTAAAAAAATATCAGTCCACTCCTCATAAGCCTAAGCCTAGGCGACCCGTATTTGGGAGTGCCAAGGGGAAATATGTACTTGCCCCAGATTTTGATGAGCCTTTAGATGATTTTAAAGACTATATGTAGTGGAAATACTGCTAGATACTCATGCTTTTCTTTGGTTTGTCTCAGGAAACTCAGAATTAAGCCAAAATGCTATTAATGCGATCCTTGATCCCTCAAATAAGCCTTATCTTAGCATTGCAAGCCTTTGGGAGATTTCAATAAAAACGTCTATTGGTAAGCTTCAAATTCTTGGTGGGTATGATTCAATAATTGATGATGTGACAAATAATGGGATCGAAATCCTGCCAATAACTTTTGTTCATACTTCTGAACAAAACAAATTACCTTTCCACCATAGAGATCCTTTTGATAGAATAATTGTGTCTCAAGCAATTATTGAAAATATGGACTTAGTGTCTATAGATGCGATTTTTGATAGATTCCTATAAATCCAGCCCTTATAAAAAAGCGACACGCTTCATGACTTACAAATTGAACAGCCTTCCCCTAAACTCTGTATGTTTCCCTTCCTCCCTCTGCTTTTCACTTTAAATTTGTGAGGCTTTGCGAACAAATTTAAACCTGTAAGATTAATTCCTTTATTCAACGGGAATATTTCGGCCGCCTGTTTAGTTTTATCTGTGAAAATTATTCGCAGGAACTTGTAGGGGTTCCTTTATTGTATCAGAATCGACGCTTATAAAAGATGAAACACCTAGGCATCTTCCTGGCTATCCTATTGTTCAATTCTTTAGGGTACGCGCAGGTCACGTACACCGCACAAGACACAGTCCAGCCATACAATGGCTATTTTGGGTATGGCACCAATTCGGGCTGGTTTCCTCCACACAATAACTACACGACGTCCAATCTGGCCGCTGGCAACACCAGCGCAGGTGTGCCGGGCGCGGGCTGCCGATCCTATCGATCGGCCTTGCCTGACGACCACCTCACCAACTGGGGCACTAACGTGGACTTTGGGAATTGGCAACATTATGACAATTTGGGCATGAAAGACAATGTGGCCTTTATCGGGTATCCGCATTCGAGTCACCGAGAGACAGCGATCTACTGCCCCGCCCGAGGCGCTCAGTCGGGCATGTTCCAAGGGATGTACCTTGACATCTGGGATGGAGGCCTAAATGGAACCCCCATTAATGACAATAATACCTATGCTGTATACCTCTGGCAGACGGTGAACATGTACAAACCCTACGTCCGCTATTGGGAGGTATGGAATGAACCAGACTTTGACAATGGCTCTTATGGCTGGCGTGGACCATCTGACCCCCAGTCGTGGTGGAACCGAGACAATTTTGGCTGCGAACTGGTGCGGTTTAACGGAACCATTTACGACTATATTCGCTTGCTACGGGTGACCTGGGAGGTAGTTAAATACATCGATCCCGATGCCTATATCACCACGGGCGGGATTGGCTATGAAGCATTTCTGGATGCCATCCTCCGCAACACGGATAACCCTGTGGACGGGAGCATCACCCCCCAATACCCCAAAACGGGCGGTGCCTATTTTGATGTGCTGAGTTACCACGTCTATCCGCAGTTTGAGCCAGAGGTGCGGCATTATAGCTTGGCCTTGGGACAATGGGTGAACAACCGTCATTCGGATGGAGGTGCTGATGGGGTGATTGGCAAAAAAGACCGTTTTGAACAGGTATTGTTCAATAGGGGCTATGACGGCACCACTTATCCAGAAAAACGCTGGATCGTGACAGAACACAATGTGGGTCGGCGGGCTTATGGAACCTCCATTGGGGGAGAAGACATTCAACGAAACTACCAGATCAAGAGTATGGTCCTCCAGCAGCTCAACGGCATAGAGCAAAGCTATGTGTATGGCTTGGCTGAGGAAGAGCCACTGGCGAGTGCGACGAGTACCTTTCACTTGATGGGGCTGTACTCCGCTATTCGCAACCTCAATGCCTACACGCAGCCCCTCACTTCTGCTGGCGTCGCCAACAAAACCATGCAGATGCTTCTGCATCAAACCAGAATCGATCCCGTCCAGACGGCTTCCCTCAACCTGCCCGCTGGGGCAAGAGGCGGCGCTTTTCGCCATGGGGATGGCAGCTATAGCTATGTCTTATGGGCAGAGACCACAATTGATGAAAGCGAAGCAGCAAGTGTCGCGTATAGCTTTCCAGGCGCTTTGGGGCTTTCTTCTGTGACGCAGTACAGTTGGGATTATTTTACCACAGGAACTAGCACTTCTGTTTCTCCTAGCAACCTCACCCTTACGGGTACCCCCACTTTCCTTAAGGCCAGCCCTAGCTTGCCCGTCACCTTGGTAGACTTCGCCGCTACCCTCACTGAGGCGGGCAGTGTCCAGCTGGACTGGCAGACGAGCGTAGAAGACGGCAATGCCTTCTTCACCCTAGAGCGGTCTGCCGACGCGGAGTTTTTCCAGCCGCTGGGCGAGCTTCCCAGCCAAGGCGAAGGCGCAGCCATCCGCTCTTATCAATTTTTTGACAAAACGCCCCTCACGGGCCTGAACCACTACCGCCTCCGCCAAACCGACATCGACGGTGCCTACACCTATTCCAATATCGTCTCTGTCTTGGTCACGCCTGACAACCAAGCCCAGCTCAAATTCTACCCCAATCCTGTGGCACAGAAGGCGTTGCTGACGCTGGAGTTATTGCTGCCCGAGGAGGCGGTGATTGAGGTGAAGGTCAAAGACCTTCATGGGCGGAATGTGCTAGTGCAGCGGTTTAGGTTAGGGTATGGCGAGCACCGTATCCCACTGGATGTCAAGGAATTGGCGAAGGGGTATTACTTCTTGGAGTGGAAAGTGGGGGTTGTGGAACGGGTGGAGAAGTTGGTGGTGGAGTAGGGGGGAATGGGTAAACAGTGATGGGTTAATTGTAAATGAGATTAAACACATCAATTTAATAATATAAGCTACGATTATGGTCGTCAGAAAGAATTATTTTTGTAGGAGTTTCTAGTTCTTGAACATAGGATACTATATCACGATAATTCGCACATTATAGCATTATTATTTGGTGAGATGGGAAGGAAATATTTAAAACTGGTTGCATTTTTATAGTTTGGAGTTGTTTTTCTTGCTGATATTTGCAAATTTTCAGAAATGGATTTTTGTTCTTTAGGCAAAAAAACTTGTAAGTGGCTTCTATTTGTTTTTTTGATAAAAATAAATACGGGAGTTATTTTGGAATAATACTATTACAAACAATTAAATATGCATGAAAATAAATATTATTATGAGTTAATGCTTGAGAAAATTAGGGATTTGCTAAGAAATGGAAACCCTGATATTATGTTGGATGGATTGGAATTTCTTTGTGATTTCACAAATGAAATGGGGGATATCAATAATAAAGCAGAGGAGCTCATTTCACTTTTTAATGAACACCGAAGAGAAATTCATCCTGATGAAAGAAAAGCATCTAAAATCAGAATGAAAGCAAGGGGACTAATTGATGAGATTCCTAAATATTTAGAAGCGAAAAGAAATATAAGCGATTTTGCTAAATACTTTTCTCAGATTTCTTTTCACAATGAAGAATTTTTAGAGGCATTTGTAGAAGATAATTGCAGGAACTTATCGTGGTTAAAAAAAGCACTAGAGAATTCCCGAAGTATTTGTAAAGTTCATATCAACAAAAAATCTAAAGACCCTAAAAAAGTAGGATCTGGATTTATTGTATCAGGTAATTATCTGTACACTTGTTGTCATGTTATTAGCAGTGAGACTGTAGCAAGAAATTCTGTGATAGAGTTTAATTTTGAAGAGAATGCTAATAATCAACTGATGCAACCATATTATTATAACTTAGATCCCGACTCACTTGTGAAAGATGAGTTGTTGGATTATGCTAAAGTAAAGATTATTGATCGAGATGATTTTCCCTTGAAAAATTGGGGTTACCTAGAAATTGACGGTCGAAAATCTTTTTCTTCAAATGAAAAGCTAACTATTATCCATCACCCTCAAGGAAAAGTTAAACACATTTCTTTATTAGGAAATGTGGTTGGAAAAAAAGGAGCAACTTATTTTAAACGGAATCACTCCATTGAATATGATGCGAGTACCGAAGGGGGGTCAAGCGGTTCACCTGTTTTTAATAATGACTTAAAAGTAATAGGGATTCATAGAGCAGGGGTTAAAAATGTAGCGAATTCTGCAACCCTCTTCTTTTATATAATTCAAAATGAAAAAAAAAAGATGTAAAAAGGCCACTTGAGCACTTCCATATTCTTAATAAACCTAGCTCAGTTAGAAGCACGAATCAATTTTCAATCTCCATATATTGGGTGAAAGGAAACTCAATTTTTGTTAGATTAGAAAAAGAACTTAGAAACAATAACCATTATTTGATAATGAAAAAATTCAGTACTACGATCCTTGGTGAGATCAAAAAAGATATCCCTATTTATTTGTTGGATAAGAAGATTAAAATTACCAAGGAAAACTCTCATCTTGTGATATACTTGACTATAAGATCAAAAGAAATCGAAAATTATTCACATCAATTGAGGTCTTTTTCAGATAAAATTTATAATGGATCTTTTGATAGTTACAATTCAAAATCGCGTAAAAACTTGGAAAGCTTATTTGGAAATATGGCTAATTCCTTGTACCACTTTAAAAAATTCATTTTAAAAGGTGATTTAGAAAACACAAAATTTTATCGTTTGGTAATTGAACTCAATAACGCTGAGGTATCGACAGACCAAGTAAAAAAATATTATTCAGATCATAAGGCGGACTTTATTGGACAAAAGGGTGATATCCAATCAATTAATAGGGAATTATTACAAATGATGTATAGGTTGCAATCTGCCATTAGAAATTTAAAAACGTTAATTGATGAGTTTAAAGCTGAAGGACAGCCATTATTATGTTAAATGTGTTTAATGAGGAATAAATAGTTTGTATTGAATAAGGAAAATTCAATAAAGGAAAAAATACCAGAGTTTCAAGAGAAAATAATTGCTTCGGTAAGAAGCAAAAGAGATGATGATGGGAAAACTTTACCCAAATTCATAAAGAATGAAATATCGAAACATGTAAAAATACTCAATAAAAATTACACTAAATACCTAAAATATTATCTTATTCCTTTGGAAGGGGACCCACTGAATCTGTGGAAAAAAAGTGACATATTTCATGAATTAAAGGATGAGTTGTTGGAATTAAAAAATCTTGTTAAGAAAAAAGGGGTAAGCAAAAAGCAAAGACAGCTTTACATTGAGGCTTTAGATTCAGTTGTTGATATTATTTCCCAAGTTAAAAAAGGAGAAAGTATGAAAGGTTTTGTAATCAAGACCGAAGAATTATCAGATTATTTGGAAGGAATAATTGAAAATATAGAAGGAGATGTTAATTTTTTTGAAATATGTTTCGAATATGATAAAGTGTTTGAAGTAATTTCAAAAAATCAATAATTCGTAACTTTATATTATATCATGCAAAATTAGACAGGTTCATTGAATATAAATGATGGATCAATCTCTATATAATTTCCTGCTAATAAAAGGTTTGTAACCTAGGGAAAAAGACACCCTTTTCATAAAGGATGGAATAGTAAATGATTACTCTCCTTAATATATCGAAAAGGAACGAAAGTGGCTGAGTATTGTGCTTAATCCTGGGTTAGTGATTTTTGAGAGAATATTATGATAGTTGATTTGCCTTGGAGTAGCTAAAATTTCATTTTTATATCCCCCAAACTAGACAAAGGTGAAACAAATCAATTATTTTTTTGTATACTTGCTAGACAAAGGTGAAACAAATAGCATGAAAGGTACAAATTTAGGCGAATTTGAGGAGCTGGTGCTGCTCACGGTGGGCATCTTGTACGAGGATGCCTATGGACTAGCGATCACAGATGAATTGGAAAAACAAACGGGGCGCAGAAGCTCGATCAGCTCGGTGCATAAGGTGCTCGTGCGCTTGGAAGACAAGGGCTACCTGAAGTCGCATATGGGCGGAGAGACAGAATCCCGTGGCGGGCGGAAGAAGCGCCTCTATACCTTGACCGCCGCAGGCGTCAAGGTGCTAAGCGATACCCGAGAGGTTCGCAATGCGATGTGGGGACGGGTGCCGAAGATTGTGTGGGAAAGTGGGTGAGGAAGAGAAGAAAAGCTCAACCTCAAATTCAACCTCAACCTCAACCTCAAACTCAACTTTACTTCTTTTTGAACTTGAACTTGAGTTTGAACTTGAACTTTCCAAGGCTGATGGCTAATCATTCCCAATAGTTTATTCTTTAATTTCTTGACATGAATTCTCCTCAACCGCCCAAAAGAGCCAGGAAATTCCTGGAATGGTTTTGCCGAGAGGACCTGGCTGAGGCCATCCTCGGTGATCTGGAAGAACTCTATTACAGACGGCTGGACCGTCTGGGAAAGACAAAAGCCGATTGGCTGTTTGTGTGGAATGTCTTGCTGTTTTTTCGCCCCTTTGCCTTCAAAAGAATTGGCCCTACAACCACTTTTAATTATACCGCTATGTTCAAGCATTATTTCAAAATCTCTTGGAGAAGCCTCAACCGACAAAGGATGTATTCTGCCATCAAAATCGGCGGTTTTTCCGTAGGTATCGCCCTTTGTTTGCTTATCGCTTTATTTGTGCAGGACGAGCTGAATGTAGATCAGCAGCATGAAAATGGGGAGAATATGTATCGGATTTTGGGACAAAATAATAAGCCGAATGACACCTGGTCTAGGGGGTCCTGCTTCCCTGCGCCTTTCACTGGCGTTTTACTAGAGCATTATCCCGAGGTGGAAAAGACAGGCCGCCTGATCTCGTTTGACGGCTGGTATGATGCGGGCAGCAACCTCTTCCGCCCCGCAGACGATCCCACCAATGTCTACGAAGAGCGATTTGCTTATGCAGATCAGTCCTTTATTGAGATGTTCAATATCCCGATGCGCTATGGAAAGCTAACCGATGCCTTGGCTAAACCCCAGTCGATATTGATCTCTAAACGAAAAGCTGATAAGTATTTTCCGAATGAAAACCCAGTGGGAAAAACGGTCATTTTGAATGATGATGAGGAGAAGCCTTTTGTGATCGGCGGGGTGATGGAAAACCTCCAACATACTCATCTGGAGGGATTTGACTTTTTTATGACATTAAGTGGCGTAGAATTCTGGCAAGGAGAGCAAGAAAATTGGTGTTGTTGGAATTATAGTCCATATGTGATCCTCAAAGAAGGAACTGATCCAGCAGTATTCGAAGAAAAGCTTTTGCATATCCGCGATGAGTACATCATCGGTTGGCAGAAAAAGCACGACACCCAGCGGATCAAGGAAACTGAAACCTATTTTGGTTTTGACGTGCAACCCGTGAAAGATATTTACCTCAAATCCCAGGATGTTTCCGATTTTCTCGCCGTAAGTGACATTCGTATCGTCTGGTTATTTGCAACTATTGGCGTCTTTATCCTTCTCCTCGCTTGCATCAATTTTATCAACCTCTCCACCGCAAAATCTAGTAATCGTGCCCGAGAAGTAGGCTTGCGCAAGGTGGTTGGCTCCTATAGAAGCAATTTGATTCATCAGTTTTTGAGTGAATCCGTCTTCTTCTGTGCTGTTTCCGTCCTTATGGGCGTAGCCTTGGCCAATTTAGCCCTGCCATTTTTCAATGACCTGGCAGATAAGCAGTTGGCGATTCCCTTCTTTGAATGGTGGTTTGTACCCTCACTAATCGGCCTTACCCTAGTGATTGGCTTGGTGTCAGGCTTATATCCCTCCTTTTATCTGTCCTCTTTTATGCCGATTACGGTGTTGCGGGGTAATGTCAGTAGGGGGAGTAAAAGTTCAGGACTGCGCAGTGGCTTGGTGGTATTCCAGTTCACTACCTCTATCGTATTGATTGTGGGAGCGGTAATTGTCTCTCAGCAAATGGATTTCATTTTGAACAAAAAACTGGGCTTCAATAAGGAGCAGGTAATCATGATCCAAGGGACTGGGACATTACAAGAAAAGATTCCTGAATTCAAAGAGGAGCTACTTCGTTTGCCTGAAGTGGAATATGTGGCTGCCAGCAATTCTTTGCCCATTTTAGGTACTCAACGCAATGGCAATTCGTGGTGGAAAGAAGGCTATAAAGAGCTTGAGTCTGGCGTCGGTGGTCAGATTTGGTGGGTGGATCCAGATTATTTTGATGCGTTAGGAATGAACATACTTGACGGCAGAACATTCTCCCTGGAAATGGCTTCCGACTCTGCCGCAGTCATCATCAACCAGAAGATGGCGGACAAGTTAGGACTGGACAATCCCGTAGGGGAGCGTATCGAGAATTGGGGCAAATGGACCATTATTGGGGTTGTGGAGGACTTCCATTTTGACGTGATGCAAAGTGAGATTTCGCCCCTAGCCATGGTATTGGGTACGTGGGGATCGATCGTTTCGGTAAAAGTAAATACCCAAGATATGGAACAGACCTTAGCGTCTATCACAGGCGTTTGGGATGAATTTAAGCCAAGCCAGCCGTTTCGCTATTCCTTTCTCGACGAGAGTTATGCCCACATGTATGACGATGTCAAACGGACGGGAAATATCTTTTCCATCTTCGCAGCCTTGGCGATCTTAGTAGCGTGTTTAGGGTTATTTGCGCTCTCTGCATTTATGGTAGAGCAAAGGGGCAAAGAGATCAGCATACGCAAGGTCCTCGGCGCCAGCTTTGGCAGCATTTTTAATCTGCTCGTCTACGACTTTGTCAAGCTGATCATGATCGCCTTTGTCCTCTCCGTGCCCGTCAGTTGGTACCTGATGGATTGGTGGCTGGAGGACTATGCCTACCGGATAGAGATCTCCTGGACCGTCTTTGTCATTGCTGGATTTATGGCTTTGGTGATTGCTTTATTGACCATCAGTGCGGAGTCAATCAAGGCGGCAGTGGCCAATCCGATGAAGAATTTGCGGTCGGAATGATGGGATTGATTTTTCCACTATTGCGACGGGTTTAAACCCGTCGCAATAGTGGAAAAATCAAATATCAATAATCGATGGACTATTTTTTAGCATTACTTCATTAATTAAACGTTATTACCCATAAAGCAAAACCCAATCCATTACTCCTAAAACCTACCTCATGTACAAGGTCTTTTTAGCCCTTATTCTTCTTACTTCCTTTTCATCTCAGTCAGTAGGGGAAGAAAAGTCAAGCTGTGATTGCGAAGAAAAATCTACCCCCAATGCCCGTGGCTATTGGGAGGAAGCAAAAGGCGAAAAACTGAAGTTTGGGGTCTTTAGAAAGCCCAATACGGTGGATTCCATTCAATTGTGGCTAGCCCAGGGAAATGACCCTTTAAAGGTGAAAGAGATATATTTTGACCACCAAGACGCAAACCTGGAAGACTTTCGCCCATTTAAAAATCTGGATAAACTCACCATTCAAATGGCCCATGGGAATGCACTTGAAGGCATTTCCATGTTTCCGCATTTAAGGCATCTTGATTTACGGCTTACCTCTGTAGATTATGTGCCTGAATTGGAGGAATTGAAATACCTTGAAGTTCTCGAAATAAGGAAAGGGCATTTATCGGGAGAAGTGCCTCCATCCTTTTTGAATGGGATTAAAAATCTAGTGATCTATTATGCAGCGATAGGGGATGATACCCTTTCGCTTGACCAGGCAACATGTCTTCAAGAATTGGAAATCGAAGGCAACATAAATAAGCATTTCGACCTGTCAGATATTGACTTTCAACAAATGCCTTGCCTCAAGAAAATGCGTATCATAAACACTTATGGAAAAGCGACTGGATTTCCCCAAAATCTGGAAAATAGCGATCTAGCGGAATTTGGTTTAGTACAAATAAAGATGACACCGGAAGAAAAACGGGTTTATGATGCGTATAAAAGGTAAATGAAAAACAATCCCCTATGAAAATAGCCGTCATCTGCCTCCTTTTAGTCCTAATCCTCATTTACCTATTCATTCCCCAAAAAGAAGATTTACCTACCCAAATTCTTTCAAAACAAGCCCCTCCTACCCCCTGTGGAGACAGAACTGTTTGGAAGCAGCGACTTCCTCCTTTCATCCAAAAGAAGATCCAAAGCGTCTATTATGCCATTGTGAACTACCAAGACCGGCCTTATGCCTATCGCGGCTTTCATACCTGTGATAAGGGAATTTTGATTGAGTTTACGGATGGAAAATGGCTCAATTGGGTGTGGGAGGAAGAAGGAGCCTATGGGCAACCAGAAATGCAATTATCCTTTGAGGATATGCGGGAGGCAATATCCGATGATCTTACAGAGATTGTGGAAGTAGGGGAGACAGATGCTTGGAAGCCTTTTATGGGAAAACCGCTTTCTTACTTATCAGCTAATCTTCATCACAGTGCTAATGAAGAAACCTACCTATCAGAACTGGACTTAACCTTTGGGAAGAAGCGGGTAGTGATTTGTGCAACAGAAGAGCCGGATCCTTATCATTTGCCTCAATTGAATGGCCTTCCTTACGGGCAGGATTGGATGGTGGTGGTATTTGATGAGGAAATTCTGAAAAAAAATAGGGGCGGATGACTCACTCACCCGCCCCTACAGATTTTTTCTCAAGAAAAAATCTTCAGAAAAAACCTACT
>JAUIKF010000033.1 GCA_030430575.1 Bacteroidia bacterium
CTAGCTTTCTCCATGGCGTGGGTGGCTCATAAGCCTCCCAAGCAATATCTTATTCCATCTTTCAAAGAACCAGAGGTTTAATCCCTCATTTTCAGTACCTTAGAACCTAATGCAAAAGTCGAGTGATAAGTCAGAATTTATTGCAATTTATGGCCGTAGGAGAGTCGGAAAGACTTTTTTGGTCAAGCATTTATTTGGGGACCAGTATGCTTTTCAGGTAACTGGCCTTTCTAATGTTAACACCAAACGTCAGTTGAGCAATTTTTTCCTGGCATTGAATCGATTTGACAATGAATTGGAAGATGAAGAGATGCCAAATAATTGGTTTGATGCCTTTCAATTATTGATCAAAATTTTAGAACGGAATACACAAAAACGAAAAGTGGTTTTTATCGATGAATTGCCATGGTTGGATACCCGCCAGTCTGGATTCATTTCTGCTTTGGAGCACTTCTGGAATAGCTGGGCTTTTCATCGTGAGGATATTTTTCTGGTGGTTTGCGGGTCTGCAACTTCTTGGATCATCAATAATCTGATTAACAATCGAGGAGGACTACATAACCGAGTTACTAGTAGGGTCCATTTGCACCCTTTCACCCTAAAAGAAACAGATCAGTACTTGAAGTCAAGAGGAATAATTTATGATCCTCATCAAACGATACAGCTATATATGGCCATGGGAGGTATTCCTTTTTATTTAGAACAACTCGTAAAAGGCCAAAGTGTAGCGCAAAGTATCGATGATTTATTTTTTAGCGAGAGTGGATTATTAAGAACGGAGTTTGGCAACTTGTACAGTTCTTTGTTCAAAGGACATGAAAGACATGTTTCCATTATCCGTTCTTTGGCCCAGAAAGGCAAAGGGTTGACCAGGGCTGAGATAGCCAAAAAGGCAAAGGTTTCTCCCGGAGGAACGATGACAAGGATTTTGCAGGAATTGGAACAGTGTGGATTCATCAAACAATACTTGCCATTTGGTAAAAAATATAGAAACAGCCTTTACCAATTGGTAGACTTTTACTCCTTGTTTTACCTGAAATTTGTTGAAGGTACAAGAGCGAGTGGAAAAGGAGCATGGTTGGCGCAAGTAGATCATCCTAAATGGAGGGCTTGGAGCGGGTATGCGTTTGAAAATATATGTCTATATCATATTGATGAGATCAAGCAGGGATTAGGAATCAGTGGGGTGTATACAGAAATATCTTCTTGGAGAAGTAACCAATCCGCTTCTGGAGCACAGGTGGATTTAGTGATAGATCGACGTGATCGCGTGATACACCTGTGCGAAATTAAATTTTCAGAGAAAGTATATTCAATAACTAAAAGCTACGGTGAAACCTTGAAGCAAAAGATAACTTCCTTCCGAGAAGAGACAAAAACAAGCAAAAGCATTTTTCTCACCTTCGTAACCCTCTACGGGCTAAAAGAGAATCCACATAGCATCAATTTGGTGCAAAATGAGCTAAGGGCGGATAGCCTATTTTTCTGAAGAAGCTTCTTGAATTTTGCGAAATTAGTGTCAAATATGCTATATCCTGTTAATCATGCGAATTAATAATCAGTCAATCAATTAATTCATAATTCATCCATGGCCCAAGATTCCCAACGAGGACTCAAGTTCAACAAAAAAGGAAAGGAACAACCGCCTAGTGGCCGCAATTATCTATTGGTCATTGGGATCAATGCCTATGAGCATTTTGCCAAGCTCAATAACGCCGTAGGGGACGCGAAAGCGATTAAAGAATTGCTGGTAGACCGGTACCAGTTTCAAGAAGAAGATGTTAGAGAGTTGTATGATGAGCAGGCGACTAGGGCAAATATTCTGGAGAGGTTGGAGGGATTGGAAAGCCAAATCACGCAAAATGATAACCTGATTCTGTTCTTTGCTGGTCACGGTACCATGAATGCCCGGAAGACTAAAGGCTTTTGGATACCAGTTGATGCAGAGAAGCGTCAGCATGAATATATTGCCAACTCCCGCATCAAGGATCACCTTGACGAGATAGACGCGCATCATATCTACCTGATCGTAGATTCGTGTTTTTCAGGAAGTATCATCAGTAGGTCTACCGCGTTTTCTGAACGGGTAGAGACCTTGCCTTCTCGTCGTGTGCTGACCTCAGGTAGGAATGAAGTTGTTTCTGATGGAAAGGTAGGTTCGCACAGCCCTTTTGCCAATTGCTTGATTACTTATTTGAAAACACACTCCAGCAGCCTGCCTGCTTCTGAATTGGAGCTTCATGTAAAAAAGCATACCCCTAGGTCTGCCGCTCAGACGCCTTACAGCGCCTATATTCATGGCCTTGGCGACCAAGGGGGCGAATTTGTGTTTCATCCTAAACAAGCTGAGGAAAGTGACCCAAAGGGAAAAGCCCCACATATTATCATTCCCCAACAAACACTCCTCAAAGGCCCCATCGAGATGTTATTGGTGGAAGGCGGGACGTTTATCATGGGAAGCCCTGAGGCGGAAGGGGGAAGATCGAAAAATGAGCGTCCGCATGAAGTGACGGTCAGTACTTTTGGAATAGGGAAATACCCGGTTACGCAAAAAGAGTGGGAAGAAGTAATGGGTAACAATCCCAGTCACTTTAAGGGCAGTGCTGGTCGTCCGGTAGAGCGCGTATCATGGCATGATATTCAGCAATATATCCAGAACCTAAACACACAATCAGGCCTGAATTATCGCCTACCTACAGAGGCAGAATGGGAATTTGCGGCACGTGGGGGAAATATGAGCAAAGGATATAGGTATCCAGGCAGCAATCGACTGGAAGAGATAGCTTGGTATCAAGAAAATGCAGACGACCAAACACATGCTGTAGGCCAGAAACTTCCCAACGAATTGGGGATTTACGATATGATCGGCAATGTATGGGAGTGGTGTGAAGACTGGCATGCTGATTATCCCAAGGAAAAAATGCATGATCCCAAGGGCCCAAATACAGGTTCTAACCGCGTTATTCGTGGAGGCAGTTGGCGTGCTGATTGGGAGAGATGTACCCTCTCTCTTCGTAACTACAATCCGCCAGGCTACTATTACCGCGATCTTGGTTTTCGCCTAGCGATGACTCTTAGTTAGGGGCAGACTGTCTGATTTTCCTGTGAACTAGTAGCCCAGAAGTGTAGGCGTTCTGAAACTCACCCCGCTCAGCCTTCGGCCTTCGCTGCCCCCCTCTTGGCCGCGCTTATGCCTACGCTAAGAGAGGGGCTTTTTGAGAAATCATGATTTCTCTGTGGCTCGTCAGGCCCTCTCGTAGCCTAAGGCCCCTGAGCTTGTCGAAGGGGGCGAAGGCGAAGGGAGGGCCGATAGACGAAAGGGTGGGTTCAGCCTCACTCCACCGCCTCCGGCGGCTGAAACTCCGCATACAACAATGTCTTGTACATGCCATTGCCAGGGTAGAGCTGGAAGCCTATCTGGGGAAAGGCCAACAAGTACTCCTTGTTCTTGGCGAGATCGGCGCGGTAAGACGCGTCCATCGAGGAGAGGAGGTAATTATAGAGGTTGATGTTGTTGATGTAGGCAAAAACATTAGACTTGGATTCAAAATTGTCCTCGAAGTCCTTATAAACAAGGTCTCTATCCAGCGTCATCGGCGGATTGGAGATGTTGGCGTCGATCAGGTATTGTAAGGAAACGGTATCGTTGCTGAAGACCACATAGTCGCCTACAAAGGCATAGTGAGGTTTCTCGATGTTAGCGAACATCTTCTTCAGGAAAATCTTAAAAAAGCCCTTCAACTCTAAATAGCGGATGGGCACGCCTTTATACTCCACCTCTAAAAACTTGGCTGGGGAACGCTTTCGGATGCGCTCAGCGAAGAAATCCATCTTTTCTTTTGCCAAATCATAATCATCAAAGTGGAACATGCCAAAATAGGCATACTTTGACTTTGCTTCATCGATTGGTACCACGGCCGTCACCACTTCCTCCGTCATCCATTTGAAAAAATCTTCTTCAAAATCAAATTTCAGGAAGCCTTCAATCTTGTTCTTATTTTTGGCAAAATCGGCGTATTCCTCTGGTGTTTGTTCCTCATAAAACGCCTCGAATTTTTTGAACAAATCATCAAAGTCGTCAAATCCCAGGCTGGAATAGAAGGCGGTACTGGCTGGGAGGACTTCTTTGGCGAGCATCTTGCCGCGCCCTACTTCTTTGAAGACATTTAGAAAAGAGGGGACCGTGTCGACCTGTTTGGTAAAGCCCTTGAGAAAGGTGTGATCGTCGCCGAGGTTTAGGTCAAAAGAAGAAAAGGAGAGAATCTCATTGATGCCATTCAGGGATTCAGGTAGCTCATCCGTGTAGATGGCCATGTATTTTTCCAGTAGATTGTAGTTGAGGAAAATGGAGTAAATGTCATTTTTCCCCAAATCATCATGCACCTTCGCGAAGTCTGAGTTGCTGAGGATGGGAGATTTTTCCGTTTGGTTGATGGCGCTCTTGAGCAGGCTCTTGTCATAGGAGACAACCAAGACATTGGAAAGCTGGCTGATGGAGATGACATCACCTGTGGTAGGGTCCTTCAGGTCCCAGACGGTATGGCCGAAGTAGTCGTCTTGGGATACTTCGTATTCTAAACTTTGGAAAAAGGCATTGAGACCTGCGCCGACCTTGGAAAGTTTGCTTAGACCTTTCATGTCTACCAGAATGACAAACTCATATTCGGAGCTTCCGATCATATGAGCTGAGATAACAAGGTCCCCCAATTTGATGAACTTCGTAAACAGTTCATTTTCTAGGAGCATGGTATCCAACATATTGGTAGAAGATGCAATGTCTCCGAAAAACTCATTGGTCTTGAGAAATTTCCATACCTCGCTTCGACTGAGGTCCTTCCAGTCGTCGACCGGGCGATCGGACTCGATGACATAGATGAAGTCATCGGGGATGAACGTGTAGATATCGCGATTTTCCTCTTCCCCCAAAAACAGATACCCCGCAAATGCTGCGATAGCTAAGATGATCAGAAACAGGAGGATTTTGAGAATTCGTTTCATAAGAGGTGAGTGTGTGATGAAAATGGTGAATTGTCAATGGTGAAAATTAGGGAAAAATTGCCAACCTTCATAGATAATTTGCGCTTGAGAAGCGCAATATGCTTACAGCCTTGCTGTCATTTCGACGAGGCCTGAGGCTTTGCGAAGGACCGAGGAGAAATCTAACCCTCCTGGTCTAGTTGGCTATTCGAAGCCAGTGTATCCGAGTATGTAAATCCATGGCAAAAGGCGTTGTTGGATTTCTCCTCCTTCCGCAAAGCCTCCAGTCGTCGAAATGACCCTTAAATCCCCTCCCTAAAACTCCAGTTTCTTCCCACCCTTCAAATTGAAAATGCGGGACTTCACAATGCCTAGTTTATTGAGCGGAAAAAGCATAGAGACGCGCAATACGCCGAGGCCGTATTTGACACTTCTGCTAAAGTTGATGGAAGAAGCTTCCTCAAAATACTTGGTGGGGCAAGTGACCTCACCGATGATATGGCCTGCATAGGCGATCTGGCCCAGCATTTCATTGTCGAAGACAAAGTCGTCGCTGTTCTCTTCCAGCGGAAGAGACGTAAGCGTCGCCCGCGAAAAAGCGCGATAGCCCGTGTGATATTCCGCCAATTTCTGGCCCATCATGAGGTTTTGAAAAAATGTCAGCAGGCGGTTGGCAATGTACTTGTAGATGGGCATGCCGCCCTTCAAAGCACCTGTGCCAAGGATACGCGATCCGAGCATGACATGAAAAAGCCCATTGGCGATCGGGTAGGCCATGGCTTCGATGAGCATGGGCGTATACTGGTAGTCGGGATGCAGCATGATGACGACATCGCCTCCAGCACGTAAGGCTTCTTGGTAACAAGTCTTTTGATTGCCGCCGTAGCCACGGTTCTTGGGGTGCTTGATCACTCGGTTGATGCCCAGCTCTTTGGCCTTGGCCACGGTGTCATCACTACTGACATCATCTACCAGGATGACTTCATCTACAATGTCGAAAGGGATTTCTTTATAAGTCGCTTCAAGGGTTTTTTCCGCATTATAAGCAGGCATAACCACAATGATCTTCTTGTCTTTGATCACGGTTGGGGAGATTATTAATTATAAATTGATTGATTAATGAATAGAAAATTAGACTACTTGTTGATTATCAATTGGTTATGTCAAATTAATCAATCAATAATCTATCAATCAATAATTTTAAAGATGATGGCGTCCTTGGCAGAGCAAAGAAAAAACTAATTGGGGGGAATTACAATTTAAGTTCTTTTTCGCTGAATTGGTCACAGCTGGCATTTCTATACCGAACCAGATAGACATCTTCTCGCTTCTCATAGATGGTGTCGATTGCCATCACAGGAACAGTTGTTTTGGGGCAAATGTCAAGCTGTACATTATGCTTTATCCCTGTATCAAAGTTCTCTATAATCCAACTGTCAGAATCGAAAGTAGTATCTGGATAAATGACCACATTGTCTTCCCTGTTTTCATAGACAAAAAAATTATAGGATTTCACTGATCCCTCCTCTTTCAACGGCAACACTTCTCCCCACCAACAAGGAGATCCACACCCGTGAAATACAAAAATGTAATCTTCACTGTCCCAACGGATATAAGCATGCGCCGCTCCATACCAGTCGTCCTTTTCTGCTATCTGAAACTTCTTTTTTAGGCCCTTTTTTGTGGTGACAGTAATCCGATAAAGATCCCTTGATTGGCTTCCCTCTAGTCGAATGTGGTGCCCATAGGCGGATGTATATTCGCGAATAAGCAGGGTATCATACCCAAAGAAAGCTTCTGCTTCCTCGTCATGCGTTGTGTCTGGAATACTGGTGGAATAGGGTTTTGTGAAGGTTGGGGGATCAATGGATTGCTCAGTCGATGGGGTAGGGGTTTGGTTGCAACTGATTAGTAGGAATAAAGGAAGTAGCGATAATAAGGGCTTTCGAAAGGGGTTCATAATATAACCGATATGTTTATTTTCATTGCCAATCTATTTGTTCACAATCTTCTAATGCCGATGAAAAATCCTTTCTATCTTGCTCATCAAATATACCAGCGAACTGAAGAATGGCTTTAGGGTGAGCGGTTTGTTGAAAAGCAAGCATTGAATTAATGAACTCCAGCAGTTTTAATTGTTGGATCATTGGTAGTTTTTCTAATGCTTGAATGACATGTTGTCTAATATCTAATTGGGTCATGTTCAATAGTATGGTTTTCCCTAAATGGATTTCTACCCCAAAATACACAAAAATCACCACTATCATGGGCTTTTTGTTAATTTATCCCCTCAATCGCTTCATCGCCTCTTTCCGTCAGTTCAGTGCACACATGCCCAATCCTTCATTCAAAATTCTCCATTCAAAATTCTCTTCATGATCTCCCTCATCCCCACGCCTATCGGCAACCTCGAAGACATCACGCTGCGCGCTTTGCGCCTACTCCGCGAGGCGGACCTCATCGCTGCGGAGGACACTCGTACCTCGGGGATCTTGCTGAAGCACCACGAGATCAGCACCAAGCAGACCTCGCTGCACCAGCACAATGAGCATAAGCGCGTCCACAGCCTGCTGGACCAGGTAGAGCAAGAAGGCTTGAAACTGGCCGTGATCTCAGATGCAGGGACGCCTGGAATCTCTGATCCAGGTTTTTTGCTGGTGAGGGAAGCGGTGAAGCGTGGGATCAAAGTGGAAACTTTGCCAGGGGCAACTGCTTTTGTGCCAGCCCTAGTAAGCAGTGGATTGCCTTGTGACCGCTTTATTTTTGAAGGATTTTTACCCATAAAAAAAGGCAGGCAGACGCGGTTGAAGGAATTGACTGAGGAAAAAAGGACGATGGTTTTTTACGAATCTCCCCACAGGCTGCTCAGGACATTAAAAGATTTTATTGCTACCTTTGGTCCTGACCGAGGGGTATGTCTGAGTAGAGAAATCAGCAAACTGCATGAGGAGCATCATCGAGGGAGTTTGGAAGATCTATTGAATGAATTTGAACATGGCAAAAAAGTCAAAGGAGAATTGGTCCTTATACTGGCTGGCCAGGACTAAGCCCTATCCCATGGTCATCCTGTCTGGGGTGATGCTGGTGTTGTCCTTTCCTCCCTTTCCCTTTTCATTTCTCGCATACTTCGCATTTGTGCCATTGCTACTCGTGATGGACCATACGCCCGAGCGTGTATTTGAAGACCGATTTTGGGGGTTTTTCAAGGCAGGCCTGATCAATTTTTGGCGTATTCTGACGCTACAGATTTTGTGGCGATTTCGGGGTAAAAATTGGCTGTACAAACGGCGGACGATCACGCGTTATGAGCAGATATTTCGCTATGCCTATACGGCCTTTATCATCTGGAACCTCGGTTGCTGCTATTGGATGATGCTGACGGCATTGGGGGTGAGCACCACTTCTGAGGCCATTGAGGCCCTCACCGCCGCCATCCTTGCCAACACGCTCAACCCCTTCCTGATGGCCATCCCCATCTACCTCTTTGCGCGGCTGCGCAGTACCTCGCGCTCCTTCCTTATGAGCTTGAGTTTTATGGTCTTCTGGCTGGCCTTTGAGTGGATGCACTTCCACTGGGAGCTATCCTGGTCCTGGCTGACCCTGGGCCATAGCCAGACCTTCTATCCCGACTGGATACAGTACACCGAATACACAGGCACCTTGGGCATTTCCGCCCATATTTTGCTCGTCAATATCCTCATTTATCAAGGCGTACGCGCCTTGGTGGCAAAACATAGGCCCTTGATTGTCCTTTGTTTTGGAGGAATGGCTGCTTTGCTTATTGCTCCTTTTGCCCTCAACACAGTTATCCTTAACCCTGAACGACCTGTCTTTCAAGCCTCAGGGACGTTGAATGTCCGTCTGCTCCAGCCCAATATCGATCCTTATGACAAATTTGGGGGGATGACGGCCAAAGAGCAGGTCTCCCGTTTTGTGGAGTTGCTGGAAAGCCCTGGGCTGGACAGCATTGACTTGGCGATGTTGCCCGAAACGGCGATTCCAAGAGCTATCTGGAACCATGAATTGCGGAGTGATGCGCTCTTGCAGCCGCTGTGGGCGGTCTTGCTGAGGGAAGAGAAATTGTCCCTGCTGACGGGCCTTACGGAGGTGCAGCGATTGGACCCTGCCACGGACAAAATCCCTAATTCCGCGCGTTTCAACCAGCGGTATGGCTTCTACTATGATTATTATAATGCAGCAGCCTTGCTGCGCAATGGAGCCGAACCCCAAACCTTCCAAAAAGGCAAACTGGTCCCCCTCGTAGAGCGCATGCCTTACCTCGAATACCTCGCCTTCCTCAAAAATTTCTCCATCGACCTCGGCGGCAGCTTCGGCAACTACGGCAAACCCCCAACCATGCATCCGATGGAGGTGAAGGAAGGCGCTGATATCGCGTCCCTCGTCTGTTATGAAAGCGAATACGGGGATTACATCCGCCCACTCATACAAAAAGGTGCCGACCTCATCACCGTCGTCACCAACGACGGCTGGTGGAACTTCAGCAATAAGGAAGGCCAGCGTTCCGGCTCCTCCGGCCACATCCAGCACGCCCACCTCTCCGTCCTCCGCGCCATCGAGACCCGCCGCGAAGTCGCCCGCTCCGCCAACACCGGCATCTCCCTCTTCATCGATAACCGAGGCCACATCCTCCAACCCACCGAATACTGGGTGCCTACCTTCACCGACCGTACCTGTAAGCTTTACTCCACCGAGACGTTCTACGTCCGCCATGGCGATTATCTGGGCTGGATCAGTGTGATTTTGAGTTTGGTGGTGATGGGGTATGTGTGGGGCAGGAAGCGTCTGAATGTCCGAAAGGCTGAGCGTTCAGCCCCTAAAAATACCTAACAGAGTTGACTCAATCTGTTAGATATTTATCCGCTACAACCTCCTGATCATCAGTCTTTTACCCAAATTTACGCACGCATAGAGACGCAACAGATTGAAGAAAATCTGTTGCGTCTCGTAGGCTTTATTGCTTATTCCAAATCCGCCTTGAGCGCCTTCGCGCGCGCCTCATACGCCCCATGAATCTTCTCCAGGGCCTCAAGCGCTGCTAGCCGCTCATTGTGCTGGACGTAGCTCAAGGCACGATACCAGGCGGCGGGCGCAGCTAGTGGATGGTCATAGGTCATGACTCGCTCAAACGCCTCCCGTGCAGGTGGGCCTTGCTTGAGGTAAAGGAGGCACAGCCCCTCATAAAAATGGATGGCGGGCACCTGAGGAGCGGCCGCTTTAGCGGACCTTACCTCAACGAGTGCCGCCTCATAGGCACTGTCGACATAGCGTTGCCCTGCCCGCATGAGGGTGGCTTTCACTGCCGCGTTGCGATCAGCCGCTGCAAATAGGCTGTCCACAGGGAATGCCTGCCCGTAGTGTTTGTGGTAAAAGGTGGCGGTAGTATAAGCAGGTCCCGAGAGAGACACAAGGAGATAAGCTAGACCCAAGGAGGCTATTACGATGAGGAGGTATTTGGGAAAAGCATTCATAAGAGATCGTTCGCTGGCGCTCACTGCGAGACCGTTCGTCGCGGAGCTCCTCACTGCGAGATCGTTCGTCGCGGAGCTCCTCACTGCGAGATCGCTCGTCGCGGAGCTCCTCACTGCGAGATCGCTCGCTGACGCTCGCTGCGAGACTAAAGACAAAGACTTCTCTCTTGTCTCGGAGCGAGGCGAGTCTTCGAGCCGAGCGGTCTCGCAGTGAGTGCCGCAGGCGCGAACGGTCTCGCAGGGAGCCCAAAGGGCGACCGGTCTCACAGCGAGGGCTGAGTCTGCGAAGCCCGAGCGGTCTCTACTTCCGAGGCACAGTAGCCAGATTGAACAGCGGAATATCCACTGAAGCGAAAATCCCCCATCGCCAGCCGCTAAGGGCTTCCACACCTAGCGTCGTGCTGGTCACCTTCCGCAGTTCGGGCCCGTGCTGGACGCCTGCGCCGATGGCGACAGGTAGGTTGGGCACGCCGTAGACGAGGTAGCCGCCAGGGGCAATAATATTACGCAAACTGATCTGAGGCAAATTTTTGGTGGAATCATCCTGAAAACGGAAGGCCGTGACGGCACCGATGTCGACGATCGAGCCAAAGAGGCTGATGGACCCTGCTTTCCCCAGCCCCCAACTGACAGAGATGCCGATCGGGGCGGAGACGGCAAAGATATTGTGGACCGTGTCCCGATGGCTATTGTTTCCGACAGGATAGAAAAGGGTCTCCCGCCCAAAAGTGCCTCCTAGGTAGGCTTGAAATGCGATGTTGAAGGCGCTGTTTTTCTTCACGGCAGAACTCCCTACGGGCAATGCCGCAGACTGCAAGGCTGCCTTGACTTCTGAGGCGCTATCGGCGGTGGCGACATTGGCCATGAACGTGCCGTACTTGAGGATTTCTGGACCAAAGGTGAATTTGGGACCCATCAAGGTGTCTAGCAAGGCGGTAAGGGTGACTACTCCCTGGGCGTATTGCGATTGACGAATGTCCAGGTTGATGCTGTTGAGCATGGAAAGACTGGATAGGAACTTGCTTTCGGAAGAAAGGGCTTCGCCTCCTGTCAGGGTTTTCAACTCACTGATCATGGAATAACCGCTTCGCATCATATGCAAGAGGTTGTTGGTGACTTGGTAGAACTCATTGGCGGTGATGGTATCTCCATGTGCATAGCCCTGTAGCAAAAAATCAATCTGATTGGCACGTAAAATCAACCCACGTAGGGTCTTGGAAATCAAAGCGACTTTTTCCGCATAATTCTCTGCCGTATGTAACATCGTCCCAAAAGTCACCGTGTCGCCTTTGGCACCTACAAAAGGGATATTCTGAGCCTTTTGGTACACCAACCCCAAAAAAAGTTTAAATGTCACCGTATCTGCAAAAATGTCTCGTGATTCGAGGGAGGTCACCCAGTAGTTTACCTGGCTGGAATCTGCACGCAGGGCATTGGAAATCACATCGGTGACCTGCATGCTAGAAAGGAAATTTTGCAAGACATGATGCTTTTTCAGCAGGCTGTCGGGAAACTGGGCCTTTTGTCCCCAGAAGTCCAAAATCTGGCCTGGGTGGTCACCGTTCATGGTCATATTCGCTGAAATGAGGAGGTCAGGCAAAAGGACTTTAAGCACATCATTTTTGATCCAGGCATTATAGGTAGGGTCTTCCAGTAGATTGGCGAGGTGCATGGGCAGACTCTTGAGGTCTCGCTGGAAACTCCCTTGCAAAGCACTGATAAACTGCTGATAGCGGTAAATATTGGTGCCGATGGTGGACAGGGTTTGCGCGGTTTGGGGGAACAGTTTCTTGAAAGCGGGGTGTTTATCGAGCTGGTTTTGAAATTTGGAGAAGAAGGCAATGTTGAGCTCTTGCTCAGCTCGCTCCACCAAAAACTGGGCGGTTCCGTCTACGATATTGGTGACATTGAGGCTCAAGATGCCTGAAGAACTGGCGATGGCGGGCGCCACACTGAAGGGGACAGATCGTTCATTTTTGGGCGGGAGTTGAATGGCTCCTTGGAGGGAATCTCCCCCCAGGAAAGGGTTTTCGTCATACCCTTGATGGATTTGATGGTCATCGGTTTGGTTGCCGACCGGGGTATACTTGCCCAGAATTCCATAGACCGAGTTTATGGCGTCGGGGTTGAACTCGTAGGCCCCAGTGGGTCCCTTGATCATCATGCTTCGGAGGGTCAATGCATCCTGGACAGCCAGCTGGGCATTACTAGCAAGAGGCAAAGTGAATAGCCATATAGTTAGAAAAGCGTAGTGTTTCTTCATGAGGAGGTGAGGTTTGGATGAATGGTATTATTATTCCCTTTGCCGAAGTAAAATAGGCAAAAGTCAACTGCTTTTTCAAGAAGCCTCTTGAATTTTGCGAAATTTGTATCAAATTTGCTATATCCTATTCATCCTGAAAATCATGTAACGCCTATCAATCCATGGCCCAAGAATCCAAACGCGGACTCAAAATCCCCCAAAAACCAGCAAAGAAGGCCCCCAAAGGCCGCAATTACCTAATGGTCATTGGCATCAATGCCTATCAGCATTTCACTCCGCTCAACAATGCCGTAGGTGACGCAAAAGCTATTAAGGAATTGCTGGTAGCGCGATATCAGTTTCAGGAAGAAGATGTCATGGAGCTGTATGATCAGCAAGCAACCAGAAAGAATATTCTGCGCGGACTGAGGAGCTTAGAAGATCAGATTACGACAGAAGATAATTTGATCGTCTATTTTGCGGGCCATGGGACCATGAATAAACGCAAGACCAAAGGCTTTTGGATACCTGTGGATGCTGAATCGCACCAGGATGAGTATATCGCCAACTCTCGTATCAAAGATCATCTTGACGAGGTAGAAGCGCATCATATCTACCTGATCGTAGATTCATGTTTTTCAGGGAGTATCGTTAACAGGTCTTCAGCGTTTTCAGAACGGGTAGAGACGTTGCCTTCTCGCCGCGTGTTGACCTCTGGTAGAAATGAAGTCGTTTCCGATGGAAAACCAGGAAAGCATAGCCCTTTTGCAAATTGCTTGATTACCTATTTGAGAACGCACCAAGGCAGTCTTCCTGCTTCTGAACTTGAACTTCACGTAAAAAAGAATACCTCTAGATCTGCCTCCCAGTCACCTGACAGCGCTTATATCTATGGTCTAGGCGATCAAGGAGGCGAATTTGTATTTCATCCTAAACAGGATGAAGAAAACGAATGGCAGATGGCCGAAGTGATAGGAACCTTTGATGGCGTAGAACAATACCCAAAAGCTGATCCTGAAGGAAGAGATGCTGCCTTAGCTGAGGAGAAACTTGCCATTCTAAAAGACGAAACGGCATGGCAACAGGCGCAAAAAACAAATAACCTCACTGCATATCGGGTTTATCTCCGCGATTTTCCAGAAGGAATCCACCATGAGGAAGCACACCAGCAAATGCTGACGATCGAAGAGACCGCTGATTGGTGGAAGGCTAAGCAGAGAGATAATGTGACGACCTATAAGGAGTTTTTAGTAGACTACCCAGAGAGCGGCTATGTTGTGGAGGCTGAGGCTCGGATAAGGGTATTACTTGCCAGTGAAAAGGCATCTGCTGTCGCAAAGTCTCAAGCAAAAACCCAACAGGCGTCACCTCCCAAGGTAGTTCTTGCAAAAAAAATCACTGAAGGTCCCATCGAGATGGTATGGATAGAGGGAGGGACATTTATGATGGGAAGCCCAGAGGGAGAAGAGGGGAGATATAATATCGAGATACAGCATGAAGTGACTGTCAGCTCATTTGCAATAGGAAAATATCCTGTTACGCAAAAAGAGTGGAATGAGGTAATGGGGGAAAACCCTAGTTATTTTAAGGGGGGAGATGATTGGCCTGTTGAGCAAGTTTCTTGGTATGACGTCCAGGAATTTATCCTAAAATTAAATCAACAAACAGGAAAGGTCTATCGCATGCCCACAGAGGCAGAATGGGAGTTTGCTGCACGTGGAGGAAATTTGAGCAAAGGATATATTTATGCGGGAAGCAACCTACTGGAGGATGTAGGATGGTTTAAGGGAAATGCAGGCAAAAAAACACACCCTGTAGGCCAAAAGGCTGCCAATGAATTAGGCCTGTATGATATGAGTGGGAATGTACGGGAGTGGTGTGAGGATTGGTTCGCTTTTTATTCTACCGAAAAACTAACTGATCCCAAGGTGTCAAACACAGGCGGTGAAACAGTTATTCGTGGCGGTGGCTGGAACAATCTTCCTCAGGACTGCCGTTCTTCAAATCGTGATTTTGGACCACCATATGACCCCATTGAAGACCTTGGCTTTCGCCTAGCCTTGTCCCCCAGTCAGGAGGTCGTCCAATAGGCTTTTCTGTGAGCTGAACTCACCCCGAATTTGCGAAGCCAATCTGCTCCGCTCTTGGCAGGAGCAGGTATGGAAGGAATCAGGATGATTCTCTGACAAATTCTGTGGTAAGCTTGTCGCTTTCGATAAAAATATCTTCGCTCGCATCCCGATGAATCGGGATAACCTCTTAAAAGAGGTTGTCGCGCATCCGGGAGGCTTGTGGGAAGTCCTCTTTGAAGAGGAGCCTGTCCTGAGCTTGCCGAAGGAGGGCCTGCGGGGTTCAGGAGATGTGTAAGGCCAAAGTGGGCACTCCACTAAAAGTCTCCGTAAACCAATTCTCCCATTCCCCTCAAAACGCCCTTCCAACCCCCACAACCCACCGAAACTGCACATAGTCCTGCGACGCAGGCGGCTTGGAAAGCACCAGCGGAAAGTCCACCCGTAAGACAAGGGGCTTGTCTTGGGGGAAGAAGTAGCCATCGCGCACTTCCAGCGCCAGGCCCGCTCCCAAGTCCTGACGCAAGGTCTGGAACTGCGGCTCAAAGGTGAGGCCGCGTCGGGTACGACCGATGATGCCTGCATCATAGAACAGATATGTCCGCAACTTCAAGTAGCGGTGAAGAAAAGGAGGCTTTACATGAACCAATCCGTCCAACTCTAGTTCCGCATTTACCCCAAATCCCGTATCGCCAAACCAGGCATCTGATCCATCAGGCCATTGGGCTAAGTACCCTGAATAACCACGCAGGTTAAGGCCACCCCCTTGATGGACATTGTGAGGCTCCCGGCCCCGACGATTTTCAAATAAAGGGTCTGGGAAAAATCCGCGCGCGCGGTAAAAGTCAAGCTCAAATGCTTCTTCTGGGCTGCCTCCAGCAATATATAGCTTGCTTTCCAGGGGCGTATCTCCCAGTCCATACCGCGCAGTTGCCCGCCACTTCAGCTTCAGCTTTCGCCAAAGCTCATGGGTTTCTGTTAACTCCATCTGAAGGTAGCCGTAGTCATTGGCTGAGCCTAAAAAACTGGTCCGGGCTTCCAGGGTCAGTTGACCGTGACTGGTGGAACCTACATGGACATTTTGGTACCCCAAAATAAGGCTTGCATTGGCCTCGTCTACCTCCCATTGCTCAGGCGTGATCAGGTAATCTCGCCAAGCAAATTCTTTGCGATAGAGGTATTTGTAGGTGGTATAAAAATGGTGTTTGGTTTGTCCTTTTTGCGCCAAATGACGGCGAAAAGACACCTCATGTCGGTGTAGCCCGTCTTGGAAGGCGGATCGGATCGCCAGGCGATAGGCAGGCCCCCAAAACGCCAAAGGCGTTTCATAATCGGCGCGATAAGACCAGCGATGGTATTCTCCCGCAAAGGAGCGAAGATAGGGCGTAGGGGAGGAGGTCACTCCCCAGCCAGTGCTGTACCAGATCCCAGCAGAGAAATGATTGCCCAATCCCAGGTAACTGCCTTCCATGCGTAAGCCTGTTTGCAGACCTGAATACCCATTCCACCACAGATGAGGGCGCAAGTGTAATTCGTACTTCTCCCAGGAAGGCACTTGCGGTTTTTTGGGCAAAAAGGAAAGCGTCAGCTTGACAGGACGAAGGCCTGACTGATTGTTGAGGAGGTTAATATCTGCTAATTGGTGCGAGGGGTCTATGACGACCTTCTTGGCACGGGCTGGCAGGTCTATGGTGGCGGAATAATGGAGCTGCTTATCCCCCGTACTGTTCCAGGTTGGCAGCACCGTCAGACCAAAATCGCGTTTGGCATAATCGCCATTTGGAATGGTGTAGCGAAGGCTATCGCCGTCTTGGGTGATGACGGAGAGGTCTACAGGCATGTGCATGCTGCCTTTGCGGACGAGGCTCAGCCGTATTTGCTTTCCCCCTTTTTTTCGCTTGACCCCTTTGACTGCGTAATCGATGTGTTTATTGCCAAATGCCCATTGATCAAAAAACCACCCTAAATCTACGGCGAGGCACTCCAAAGCTGCTTGGCGGAAATCTCGCTCGGTGGGCTGCATCAGTTGCCATTTCCCTGTATAAAAGCGCAATAAGCGCTTGAAGTTCTGGTTGCCCAGCGTATAGCGTAGGTTGAAAAGCATCGTGACGAGATAGGGCTGGGAGATAGGGTCGCCTGCCCCTAAGCGATGCTGAAGGAGATAGGGAAAATAATATTCTTTCCACCGCTGATGGTAGGCCCCTTGATAGGCGGCATCGCGTAAGGGAGCCGAGCGTGCCATGGCCTCTGCTGCAAATATTTCCCCAAATGCCTTGTCCAGTGCGACTCCCGTTGAGGGATACCAATTGCCAGAGAGGTTTTTGGCCAAGGCTGTGCGGTAATCAGTAGAAGTCCCGTGTGCCAAAAACAGCATGGAATAAGCCCCGTCGTTGGGCATGTCAGCCAGGATAAGCTTTTGGTAGGGGTAATTGCCGATGGCGTCTTCGTATTGACGGAGCAAGCGCATGCTGTAGGTGGCTGCTCCTTGCCAACGCGCAGCGTGGCGTGCACGGACCATCGCCACGCAGGCGATTTTGTTGTCTGTCACGGCGATACCCCGCCGAAAGGTAGGCCCAGCGACAAAGGCGAAGTCCCTCACGTTAAGGGCTTGAAAGACCCACGTTTTGAACTGGGAACTAGGTGGAATGATTTCCTTGGCGACTGATTCCCAGGGTTTGCTTGCAAACCGTTTCAGGGAAATGGCCTCTTGGAGGTTTGTGGGCAAGACTTCGGCTTCATTGACCAATAACCCTGTCCCTTCTGCAATATAATGTGCGGGAAATCCTATGCGGACGTCAAAGGAACCATAGTCTCCTTGGTACGCTTGCTGAGCCCCTGGCTCAATCTGCCAAGTTCGCTGCCTGCTATACACGGCTATGCGCGGATACCAGCGTACGCCAGCATAATGGGCGGCTTCGTAGATGGAGTCTTTGTCTGTTTTGATGGATTCAAAATGGATAGCAGCCAATCCCTCTGCCATGCCTTCTGCAAAGCTGGTCACAAAATCGATGTCGAAAGTAGCATGATAGCCTGGGGCCAAAGGTTTATTCAGGTAGACCTTCATGAGGTCATCAGTTATTTCATAGCGTGCTGCGGTTCCATTGTGGATCAGCGCTTCAATGGTGGTGCCATGACTGACGAGTCGCTGACCTTTATCGAGCTGTTGAGAGGCTCTGCCACCATTTTTAAAGGTATTTTGGTAGAGAAAAAAATAGACAACTCTGAGGGTATCGGGCGAATTGTTGCGGTAGGTGAGGTGGGATTTGGCGTGTAAGGCATGGCCTTTGGAGTCCATCACTGCATTGATCTGATAGTGGACATCCTGCTGCCAATACCCTTCAAAAGGGAGCCTATTTTGCCAATAATAAGGATTTTCAATAGAACTATACGCCAGTAAGGAAAGCTCGGGAATATCAGTCGCCTTGCGAGGGGGAGGAGCTTCTCCCTCGCGGTCAAAATGCGCCTGATCCTCCCTGAGTTGGGAGAAAGCAGGGGTAGCAGCGAGAAAGATGAGAAACAACCATAAAGTCTTCTGCATGTGGAGGCGTTATACGAGCTAAAAGTTCTCTAAAATACCTAAATTTGTTAGAAATTCAATTGGATGAACGACCAAACCCTGCCATTGTTAGCACTTGCGATGATTCCCAAGTTGGGACCTGTGAGTGCCCGAAGTCTGATCACCTACTGTGGGAGTCCCCAAGGCGTATTTGATAGCCCCAAGCATAAGTTGGTCCGTGTGCCAGGCATCGGCCCTAAAATTGCATCTTCTATTCTTGCCAGAGAAAGCCTTTTGGCCGCCGAACAAGAACTAGCCTATTGCGAAGCTAATGGCATCCAGGCAGTTTCCTATCTTGACCCAGCTTATCCGCAAGCCCTCGCTTATATCCATGACAGCCCCTTGGTTTTGTTCCAAAAAGGCCCACTGGACCTCAATGCACAACTGGGAATCGCCATTGTAGGGACCCGAAAGGCAACCGCATACGGCAAGGCCCAAGCAACAGAATTTGCTACTTTTTTTGCTTCTAAAGGTATCAACGTCATTAGCGGCTTGGCCTATGGGATTGATATCGCCGCCCACAAGGCTGCCCTCAAGGCGGGTGGGCCCACCACGGCGGTCTTAGGCCATGGCCTCGACCAGCTCTATCCTGCGCACCACCGCAGCAAAGCCGCCGAAATCGCCCAAACAGGTGCCTTGTTGACCGAATACCCTAGCGGCACTGCCATAGATCCGGGCAATTTCCCTGCGCGGAACCGCATCGTGTCGGGCCTTTGCAAGGCGGTCATTGTCATAGAAGCAGCAGCTAGCGGAGGCGCACTGATCACAGCGCGCTTTGCCTTTGACCAAAACAGAGAGGTTTTTGCCTTGCCGGGTAGGGTAGGGGACGCTTATTCAGCAGGCTGCAATCGCCTGATTCGCGACCAAGTCGCCCGTTTGATCACAGATCCTCAGGAAGTACTAGATGAGCTAGACATCGAGTGGATCACCGAAGCTGATGGAAAGCAATTGGAAATTGCTGATCAAGCGCCTATGCCTGCCCTCACAGAGAATGAAGAAAAGGTCTTGACCTTTTTGCAACGAGGCGATGCTCAGATCGATAGCATCGCTATGATGACTGGCCTAGCCATGCCTTTACTCAATCCCCTCCTCCTCACCATGGAGTTTCGTGGGCTTATTCAGCAATTGCCAGGGAAGAAGTTTCGGAAATTGTAATCCACGAATGTCAGGTATCTGTTCCTTCAAATTGCTCATCAGCATCTTTTAACTCTCGCTCTAGCTCTTCAATAGTAGGAAGTTCAGATTTGAATTCTTGGGGAATAGCTTTTGTGAGGTTAAAGGAAGATATAGGGGTCTTTCATCATCTGCTGTGCCATATCTGATTGGGCGGAAGGTAGTTTTTCTTGGAAATTGGTAATAGCCTTACCTGATCTTTCATAGAGACTCGTCTCGATTTGCATAACCATTACATTCCTTGACCAACCATGTTCAAGGGCTTTATTAGCATACCAAAGACGCTCTTCTTTATTTGAGCATTTGTCTAAGAGCCTTATATTATGAGACCAGCTAATTTGTGCAACCACCTGTTGCACAATTAGAAGATCAGGATATTCTGCTGCAAATTTCCGCATATACAGAAGATTTCTCCTAGAGAACCCTTGCATATCAGGAAATGTCTTTTTCAAATCAATCGCCAATTGTTCTAACACTTTTGATCCCCAAGCATGCTGTTCTTGGCGTTCAAGGATCAGCTTTCCTATTTCCCAATACATTATCAATAGGTGCTGATTGACTGTCACCAACGCTTTCACTTGTGCCTTTCTCACTTTCTCTTTAACATCTTTCAATAACTCCTTATAGGAGACTTCAATAGAAATATTCGGCATCACTTATTAAATTAGAAAGTGAAGATAGGTAGCATTATTGAGAGTATGCTATAAATTGCAAGGATTAGATGCCGCTATTAGGCCCAATGACCATTAATAACTTTCCCCATCTTATGCGCTTCCCTACGTTTCTGTTCCTATTTACCTTACTTTACTTTTCTCTTCCTGCCCAAGATCTCGCTCCCAAGCGTGAAATGCGTGCGGCATGGATAGCCACCGTCAAGAACATCGACTGGCCATCCAGCCCCAATTTGAGCACTGCCCAGCAGCAAGCAGAACTGCTTGAGATGCTCGACACCTTCAAGGCCAATGGCCTCAATGCTGTTGTATTCCAAGTCCGTCCAGCAGGAGATGCCTTTTATGATTCGCCCATCGAACCCTGGTCGGAATGGCTGACGGGCAAGCAGGGGAAAGCACCTGCTCCTTATTACGATCCGCTAGCGTTTATTATAGAAGCGTGTCATGACCGCGCCATGGAGTTGCATGCATGGTTCAATCCGTTTCGGGCTGCACTGGTAAGAACAAGCCAAATCCCACAGGATTATAAGCATGCGAGTACTAATCATCCCGAGTGGATGAGGGAATATGGGGACCGAACGTATTTTGACCCTGGAATCCCTGAGGTTCAGGAGTTTGTCACGCAAGTGATCCTCGATGTGGTGCGGCGTTACGACATAGATGCGGTGCATTTTGACGATTATTTTTATCCCTATCGCATCCCCAATGAAGTGTTTCCCGATAGCCTCAGCTATTACAATTATGGGGGTCTGTTGCCACGTGATGTCTGGCGACGGAGCAATGTAGACCAGTTTGTGGAGCGTATGCATCGGGAAATCAAGGTGGTGAAACCATGGGTGAAGTTTGGGATCAGTCCGTTTGGGGTGTGGCGAAACTTTGACAAAGATATGACAGGTTCTGCGACGCAGGCGGGACAGACGTCCTACGACGACTTATTTGCGGATGTCCGCAAATGGGCTGCCGAAGGCTGGATGGACTACCTGGCACCGCAGGCTTACTTCAGCATCGGCTTTGGGCCAGTGGACTACCAGGAACTGGTGGATTGGTGGAGCAGAAATAGCTACGGTCGACACCTGTACTTTGGGCATTCTTTATACAAAATTGACAACAACCGCGATCCCAACTGGGCAGATCCCAACCAGATTCCCTATCAGATTTCCCTCAACCGCCAATATCGTGAGATCAGAGGCAGTATGTTTTTTAGTGGGAAATGGTTCAAGATGAATCCCTTGGGGGTGAGTGATTCCCTCCAAAAAGGCGCGTACCGCCACCTTGCCTTCCCCCCTCAGATGCGCTGGCTGGACAGGGAGCCGCCTGAAAGACCTATTCGCCCCAAAGTCAAATCGTCTAAACAAGGGCTAATCGTCCGATGGGATACCGCGGCCCTCAGCGAAGATGCCGCCTACATTGCTATCTACAAATTTCCAAAAAAAGAAGTTGGTTCCCGGGAGAACCCCGCCAATATGATCGCCGTGGTAGGCAAAAACCAAGGAGAGATCATTGACCCTGATACGCGGTTTTTGAAGCGGTATTCCTATGTTTTTACGACGCTAGACCGCTTGTATAATGAAAGTGACGCTGCAAAGACGGTGACGAAACGCAGGTGGAGTTGGGGGAAGAGGAAGAAATGATAGAATGAGAATTGAAAATGGATTGAATTGAAAATGAATGCCCTTAACCTGTCGAAGGGGAAAATGGAGCAAGCGGTGGGAGCGTTGAGAACAAACTCATAAACCATAGCCTTTTAGCCATTTCTCCTTATCTTAGCCTTATGAAAAAATTCCCTATTGGCATACAGGACTTTCGAGAATTGAGAAACGGAGGGTTTCATTACATAGACAAAACAGAGTCTATTTATAAGCTTTCTCAGTTAGGGAAATATTATTTCCTATCCCGTCCGCGCCGATTTGGGAAGTCGTTGCTATTGTCTACGCTGAAGTATTTTTTTCAGGGGAAAAAGGAACTTTTTGAAGGGTTGTGGGTGGAGCAGGTGGGGCATAATTGGGAGGAATATCCCGTGGTGCATCTGTCTTTTAGCAGTATGGACTATAAAGGAAAAGGCTTACTCGTGGCATTAGACCATGAGGTTCAGCACGCTGCAAAAAACCATCAGATCGAGTTGGAAGCTACTAGTATGGCCTCTCGCTTCCGCGAGTTGATCCACCGCTTAGGCGAGGGGCCTCGGAAGCTTGTCTTGCTGATCGATGAATACGACAAGCCCCTGATCGATTATATCGATCAGTATGAGCAGGCAGAGACCAATCGAGGCATTCTGAAAAACTTCTTTTCAGTCATCAAAGACAGCGACCCCTTCCTACAGTTTTTCCTGATCACGGGTGTTTCCAAATTCAGCAAAGTATCTCTTTTCTCTGATCTTAATCACCTACTTGACATTACCCTAGATGAGCGATTTGGTACGATGACAGGGATCACGCAGAGAGAATTGGATGCGCATTTTGATGAAGAGCTGGAAGCCTTGGCTGTCAAATACGACACGGGCAAGGAAGCCATGCGCGACCAAGTCAAAGCTTGGTACAATGGGTACTTTTGGGGGATCGAAAAGGTCTATAACCCTTTTTCCTTGCTGAGTTTCTTGGCGACTAGCCGATTTGCCAATTTTTGGTGGGAAAGTGGTACACCTACTTTCTTGATGAAGCTGCTGCGCAAGGACTTTCAATATGACATCAGCGCGATGCGCGGAGGTTCAGCTACCTTCGAGAGCTACACCCTCGACAACCTCGACTGGCTGCCGTTGCTCTTCCAGACAGGCTACCTGACTATTCACCATTATAAGCAAAAATACCGCGTCTACACCTTGGGATACCCCAATTTGGAAGTAAAAGAGGCATTTCTCCAACACCTACTGGCCGCCTATCGGGAGACAGGCCCCTCACAAAGCTACACGCTATTTGTACAGCTTGTAGAAGCACTGGAGGCAGGAGATACAAAAGCTTTTATCGAAGTGGTAAACGTCCTTTTTTCCACCATTCCCTACCAGATTTTCATCTCCAATAAGGAAGCCTTCTTCCACGCGATTCTCCATCTGAGCTTCTCAGGCCTTGGCCTCCTTACCCAATCAGAAGTAAGCACCGCCCACGGCAGGGTGGACACCATCGTCCATACTGAAGAGCGGATTTATGTCATGGAGTTTAAACTAGACGAGTCATCAGAAACTGCTTTGGCACAGATTCGGGAAAAAAGATATGGAAGCCCCTATTTGTCCCAAGAAAAGGAAATCGTCGCTTTGGGTATCAGTTTCTCTTCTGAGACGAAGTCTGTAGCTGAATGGCAGGAGATGCCTTATCGGGAGTTGTTGGCGGAGGGGTGAGGGAATTAGGATAATAAATTTAAATTGGAGTTTGGATCAAATCGAAAAGAGAATATTGATTGAAGGTAGAAGGCTTTTTACTTCTGCAACTTTTCTTCCGATTTCAATTCAATCTTCCGCCCCTCTGGGTCCTTAACGACAGCTACATGGCCGGAATCTGTCAATTTGTAGAGCGGATGACGATCAGGTTGAGTTTCATAATGATTGGGTAAAAGTACAAAAGCTTCCCTTTTCTCAACTATCCCGTTAGAGGGAAAAGACCACCATTCAACATTACAGGTAAAATGGCGGCCATCTAAGCAGGTTTTTTGCTGCTTTTGGCCATGGAAATGGTATGCTTTTTTTCACAATTAATCCTAAGCCATTATGAAAAATTTCTCCTCTTTCGCCTTCCTATTCATGCTATTGAGCACCGCCTTCGCCCAGAATTGGGCCCCGCTTCCAAATGGGCATAAAGCGCATTTTCGGATAGACACTTCGAGCCTGATCACCCATACCTTGTGGGTGGACTCCACAGATGTAGTGAATGGAAATTCAGTCTCTTACCTGAACCGTACGGTGGGACCTTGTGATACCTGCTCCTTGAATTCAACGCATTGCACAGATCCCAACTATCCTGCTCCCTGTATTTATCTTCCCCAAAAACACATGTTTCTCCAGCAAAAAATGACCCTGCGGGCGGACGGTTCGTGGTTGTTTGAAAGGCCTGGTACACTGGTGCTTCGCCCTACTGCTGGCCTTAACCAAAGCTGGTTATTTGACTCGGTAAACAATGTCACGGCCACCGTCACGGCTGTCCAGGCGAAAATGGTTTTTCAGGTGATGGACTCTGTCAAGACGATTAGCCTTAGCAATGGCCAGCAGATTGAATTGTCCCAAAACCACGGGCTTTTGAGCTTCCCGAATAGAGGCAGCGTAGGGAAATATGTCCTCGATGGCCTGGAAGGGACCAATTCTGCAGGAACACAAGTGCCTTCGTTTTGGGAGATTTATGACTTTGAGGTGGGGGATGTGTTTCAGCATTGGAGTCATAAACATGCAGGACTATTTGTAGATGAATTGGTTTTTGAAAAAACGGAAATTTTGGCCAAAAGACGGCATGGAGATACCCTAGAATATGACTGTTACAGGTTTCGAAGAGAAGAATCTCATGGCTCAGGTTCCCCGCCAGTATTACTCAGTTTCGATCAAGGAGCTATTACTTGGAGATTTATTTTTGACGATGGACTTCCTGAGAATAGCTATCCAGGAGAACTCATTATGCGAAATCAGCATCATATTGTGATTCATGTCCTACGCTTGGAAGAGGACTCTCTTTGGGGAATTGGAAAGACTTACGGAAGGGGAAAGGATTTTTGGACCAAAAATATTCAAGAAAGAACCCTGCTAGAAGAGCTTGTTGGCGAACCCGGTTTTTATTACCCGCTTGGTTTTGGAGATGATACGCAGACATTCCACCCCCATCTGGGCAGGACTCATTTTCGTTTTATTGTATTTGAGGAAAATTTTGAAGGAGGATTGATGGGGCATGTTAGAAATGGAGACACTCTGGGGACAATTGATCCAGATGCCTTCTTCTCCACCACGATTGATCCTGAACTCAATCGATTGCCCTTTCAGGTAGCACCCAACCCCAGTGATGGTATTTTTCAACTCAATTGGGAAATGGTACCTACGAATGCGACCATCACCGTCCATAATGCCCTCGGTCAGCGCCTCTTCGAGCAGTCGCTCGTCGGTCAGCAGGAGTTCATCCTGGACCTCAGCGGCCATCCCAAAGGCCTGTACTGGGTGCGGCTCCAGATAGGGGAGAGAAGTGCAGTGAAGCGAATAACAATGATAGAATGAGTGCATGAGTGAATGGAAGGAAGCTCAAGGCATTCTATCATTCCCTCATCCTATCATTCTCTCATTTCTCCCTCAGTACGACTCGTCTTGTTACCTTACCTTCAGCTAATTGAAGGCTGATAAGATACATCCCTCTTGGCAATGTCGTGACATCAAGCTGAAAGTCAGTGCCTTGTATTTTTTCTCCAAGAATTAATTTTCCCATAACATCATACAACTGGATTTGCTGAATAGGGCGATCCGAACGGCCATACAGGACAGTTTGGGCGGGGTTGGGGTAAAGAGAGAGTGAGGTTGAGTGTGAGTGGGAGGAATTAAGAGAACGGGTACCTATGATATTGACACAATAGTCTTCCACCTCACCAAAAAGGAAGTTCTCACAAGGTGACGGCCCTATGCTAAAGCGCATGCTGATGCGCATGCGGGTAGGGCCTGAGTTGATCGTGTCAGGAACGGTGAATGTCCCCTCCAGTGGCGTAGCCTGGGTCATGCCTGGGTCTATGACCAATTCATTGGCATCTTCAAAGTCGCCATCGCGATTGTAGTCGATCCATACTCGCCAATATTCCCCAAAAGGCATATTGAGAAAGCCTGGAACCAAGCGATATGGATAGGATTGACCCGGATCTAGGTCTACTGAGAAAGTGGTGTAATCGCCATAGCCTCCGTCCTTGCCTGTACCGTTGGTTAGGCCAGCGATCGAAACGGTATCTATCCAGTCTTCTGTCGCATCTTGAGAGATGGACGCGCAGAAAGTACCTTCTACACAGAATCCGCATCCTTTGGTTGTGAACCGCCAAATAGTCGAAATGGGGCTAGCCCCTGTATCACATAATACTTCTATGAAAAAGCCATGCACGGTGCAGGACTGCAGGTTGCCCACAGCAAAGCTTGTGGTAGTCACCGTATCCCTGATCCACACCGCCGTTCCAATCTCTTGGAAATTCACCACATAACCGCCTAGAGCCGCATATACAGCATCCCATGTCAAGACAGCAGAGCTATCCGTCACCATGATGGCTTGGCCATTGGCAGGCGGACGGCAGCAGCCTTCCGAGGCAAAAGCAAAAATCGCCGACCAGTCGCTCGTGTCCATTCCACAGATACTGGCCACTTGGTATTCATAAGCTCGGCATGCGGACAACCCTCTGATTGTCAGGCTCATATTGTTGGAAGGTATATGCTGCCAAGCGCTTTGGCCTTGTTGTCGATAGCGTAAGAAGTAGGATTGGGAATTGCTTAAGGCATTCCATGTTGCAAGAACAGAAGTGTCTGTGACTTGATCCACAGTAAGGTCATAAGGCGGGCTACAAGGGGCCAAGTTTGACGAATAGGCGCGCAGGTGCAGCAGGCTTTGGTACAAATTTAACCGCCCAGCAGAAGCGGTACTATCGAGGGTAGGCAAAGAATCGACTGACTGAAGGATACAACTTTTGATGACCGCAGCCATGCTATCGGGGTAGTTTTTGAAGCGGGCCGCAAAGGTGTTGCTGGCATCGGCGTGCATGAGGGCAATGGCGCCAGCTACTAGCGGCGTGGCCATGGAGGTGCCACTTTGGATGGAGTATTTGTTGTCGGGGATGGTGCTGGTGATCCAGGTGCCTGGTGCGCCCAGGTCTACATGGGTAGGGCCGTAGGCTGCGCCGTTGTTGCGGGCATCTTGGTCATTGGTATTGGTGACAACGATGAGAAACTCGGAAGCACAGGTCGAAGGCATGTCGCCGACACGGTCTACATTGACCCCGCTATTGGCGGTGGAGGCGGCATTGAGGATGCCATAGGCACCAAGTGAGTCGTACATGGCGCACCAGATGGGGAAGTCCGCGACATCTCCATTGTCTACGCCAAAGGACGAATTGGTGGCGATGACATAAGCGCCTTCGGCGCCTTTCGTCAACTCGTAGCGCTTGCGCTGCGCCCAGACATAGCCGTAGGCTTCTATGACTGTGGCTTCGCTGGTGCTGGAGCCCGCGATGTTCATGACTTGCAAGTTCCAATTCACGCCTGTGATGCCGGTCGTATTGTTGCCACGACCCGCGGCGATGCCTGCGACATGGGTCGCGTGGCGGGCTGCGGGCAGAGTGCCTGTTCCCGTATAGGCATTCCACCCCTCATAGTCATCTACATAGCCGTTTTGGTCGTCATCTATCCCATTTCCCGCAATTTCCTGATGATTTTTCCAAAAATACAGATCCTCATGTGTCAGGTCTGCCCCTTCATCTATTACTGCCAAGACTAGGGTATCGCCCAATGGCCCCATACCTCCCGTAGCGAGGTCCCAAGCTTCTGGGGCGTCGATGTCGGCATCCACTACGCCAGTCCCTTGGCCTGTATTGTGCAGGTGCCATTGCGCCCCAAAGCTAGGGTCATCTGGGAAAGTCGCTTGCGACTTTCTGAGCGTAAGTTGGTGGTCGTACTGCACTACTTGTACCGTTGGTTGGCCTTTTGCCCATTCCAACATGACTTCGGCCCCTATCTCTGATTCCTCAAAATGCAGCAAGTGAATATTCATGCCCGGAACGAGCGTTCGCTGATATTGCAGGAGTTGATTCGGGCTGTTTCGGAGAAATGACTCCACTGACGCCGTAGGCGCTAGCTGGACGATGAGCGAGCCTGGATTGCGCTGGGCGTGAAGAGAGAGGCTCAGGGGAATAAGGAGGGCTAAGAAGAGGGATAATGTATGGAGTCGTCTCATGATCAAAATAATAAGCTATCAGGTTTGAATAATCAAAGTGAAAAGGTAGGGTTTTTATGGAGTTGATTCGATAGACAAATAGGTGAATGCGTTACAAGGGGAAGAAAGGGAAAACTCAAATTCAAGCGCAAATTCAAGTGTCAAGTTCAAGTTTCCTTCAGACTAAAGGGCATTTTTTGAACCATATAAGGCATTTAAGGGCATATAAGATCAAAAAAAGTGCTCTTGCCATTCTATCATTTTCTCATCCTATCATTCTATCATTTCCTAGAGAGATCGGTCTCACATATATTCTTATATTTGGCACAAAATATGGCTCAGCATGCAAAGTGCGATTATTCTTCTAGGAGCGTGTGCCTTTTCGTACATCCTCAACATTATATTACTCAAGTTCTCCAAAAATTTTGGGGTGCACAGTCGCCAATCTCAGAATATCATTCGCTGGGCGAGTACTTCTAAGCCAACCACTGGGGGGATTTCCTTTTACATCACCTTCTTGTTGGGGGCCATCTTCGTAATGGTCACACGACCGGAACTCCTCACCTCGGGCAATCATTACCTGGCGCTGCTGCTGAGCGCAACGCTCGCTTTCCTCATCGGCTTTGCCGACGATGCCTTCAGCACCAATCCAACGCTCAAGTTTGGGGGCCAAGTTGTCTGTGGCCTGATTCTCGTGGCGTTTGACATCCACATCCACTTCTTCGATATATGGGCATTGGATGCCCTCCTTACCGTCTTCTGGGTCGTAGGGCTGATGAATAGCCTCAACATGCTCGATAATATGGATGCCGTGACCTGTACCATCGCCATCACGATCCTCGCTGTAGTCATGGCACAAGCCATCCTGGCCGAAGGCGTGAGCAATATGTTCTACATGCTCACAGTCATCGTGGGAGGATTTGTAGGCTTCTTGTTTATGAATTGGAACCCTGCCAAAGTCTATATGGGCGACACTGGCAGCATGTTCATCGGCCTGACTGCCGCCTTTATGGGCATCGAATACTTTTGGAACATTGAGACATCTCCTGACAACATCTCCTACCTCCGCCGTGGCATCATTCCCGTCATGGTTTTTATCGTGCCGATCATGGATACGACTTTCGTGACCTATGCCCGACTCGCACGGGGATCTTCGCCTTTTGTAGGGGGAAAAGACCATCTGACCCATCACCTGACCCACATCGGAATTCCCGAAAGCCTCATCCCCGTGACTTTGGGGATGGTTTCCGTCATCTCTGGCGGTATGGCGATCTATGCTTTCTTGCTGATTCCGGAATGGAGTCCTGTATACAATATCATATTTGGAACCTATCTGCTAGGCCTTGTCTTGGCCTTTTTTATCCTATACAAAAGAGGAGAACGCATCGGCAAAATGAAGGACTTATTGGCTAAACGAGAAGAAATGGCGGCTGGAAGGCAGTAAAGGCAAGTTCAAATACAAATTCAAGCGCAAACTCAAGGTACTTCCTGCCATTTAATCATTCCCCCTTCTCCCATTCTATCATTCACTCATTCTATCATTGACCAGTCTCCTCCTCATCTCGGCCTTTGATCCATTACCTTCCGATGGCGTAGAGGTCATCCGATATCCTTATTTGGCAAAAGCCTTGACTGATGCAGGGGTTAAGGTAACCTACCTGACCGCAGATTTTTTTCATTATACCAAACGCTACCGTGAACCTGATCTGGAAGGGGAAATTGATGCCTGGGGCATGGATGTACACTACTTGCCCTGTCCGCCCTATAGGCGAAATATTGGCTTTTTTCGTCTGTACCACCACTACCGATTTGGGCGAGAAGTGCTTCGTTTTTTGCGGGAAAATGGGGCAAATTATGACTTGATCCTCAGCGCTTTTCCGCCTATTCACGTGAATTATTTATTGGCAAAATGGGCTAAAAGGAATGGAATTCCCTATTTCGTGGACATACAAGACTTGTGGCCGGATGCTTTTGTAAAAAAAGGCTTGCCTCGGTGGCTCCTCCGCTCCTTCTTTCGCAAGCGTCGCTACGCTCTGCAATATGCGCGCGGCGTCATAGCCGTGTCTTGGGACTATCTTGTGGCCCTCGAAAGTGAAATCACCTCGGACCTCCAGCGATCTTTCCCTCTCGGTCTGAGCCCGACAGTTGACGAAATGGAGCAAAACTCCGCGCCTAGTGAATTCTTTACCTTAGTATTTCTTGGTGCTTCCTCCCAAATTCCCTTTCTCGAAGAGTTGATTCGAAGGTGGGATGAACTGCCGAAGCATTATCGGCTGGTACTGGTCGGGCGTTCGCCCTTATTTAAAGGAAAACCATCGGAGCCAGATCGGCGGATCTTTTATCACTATGAGGTGGAAGAAGGGGAAAAACAAGCGTTGCTCGCCCAAGCAGATGTGGGGCTATTGATCACTGATCCGACCTTGCAAAGTCGCTTTCCCAACAAAGCCTTTAGCTACATGCGTGCAGGCCTTTCCCTAATCACGAATATTCGGGGAGGAGAATTGGAAGCTTTGTTGCTAACTAATAAGTTGGGCGGAGTATGTGCGGATTGGGAAGATTTTTTGGGTAAATTAGCGGAAGTAGAAGCTAATAGAACTGATGAAACACGACATCGGATCAAAGAATTTGCGGTGAAGCAATTTTCAAAAGAAGCTATTTATACAGCTTATGCGACCTTCATCCTAGATCAAGATTTATCCTAATTTTCCATCCTCCATTTTCCATTCTCAATTTTTCATTATTCATTCCCTCCATGGATTCCGCTTATTTTATCCAACAACTCCAAGCCAATCAGAAAACCTTTCTTCACTTATTTGAAGGGCTGACCGCAGCAGAACGCCTTTGGAAGGCGTCCCCTGATCACTGGTGCCCGTTGGAAGTCCTTTGCCATTTACATGATGAAGAAGTCGAAGACTTCCGTATACGCCTAAAACTGGTGCTGGAGTCTCCTACCCAAGATCCACCTCCCATCGATCCGCCTGCTTGGGTAAAGGATCGCAATTATATCGGTCAGGATTTTGAAGAAATGCTGTCAAAATGGATGAAAGAACGAACAGCCTCCCTCGAATGGCTCCAATCCTTGAAACATCCACAGTGGGACAATGCCTATCAGCATGCCACACGTGGTCCGCTCTCCGGCCATTTTTACCTCACCAACTGGGTCGCACATGACTACCTCCACATCCGTCAACTAATACGGATCAAGTATGATTATGCCAGTGCCATTTCTGGGCAGGATGTGGCGTATGCAGGGACGTGGAAATAGGGGGGAGGAGGAAGTTTTATGTTCTAGGCTCTAAGTTCTAGGCAGAAAAACGACATAGAACATAGAACATAGAACATAGAACATAAAACTTAGAACCTAGAACCTAGAACCTAGAACATTCTTCATGATTTCAGCACTGATCATTGCGAAAAACGAAGCCAGCCACATCGAGCGATGTGTCGCTTCTTTGGTAGGCGTCGCAGATGAAATTTTGCTTCTGGATACAGGAAGTGAAGATGAAACGGTAGTGTTGGGGCAAAAAGCAGGGGCTACTGTCCACCGCACCGCTTGGCAAGGCTATGCCGCCACCAAAAACTACGGCCACACCCTCGTCCAGCATCCCTATGTCCTCTCCATCGATGCGGATGAAGCCTTATCTGAAACGTTACGGACAGCGATTCTTTCCCAAAAACCTCACCTTACAGGGGCCTATCAGATGGCGCGAAAGAATTACTATTGTGGAAAGTGGATTCGCTTTTGTGGTTGGTACCCTGATCTCAAAGTCCGCTTATATCCCAAAGAAAAGGCTAACTGGGAAGGGGCTTATGTCCACGAGCAGTTGGTATTGGACAAGGAGGTGACTGTTCATCGCTTGCTGGGCGATTTGCTTCATGACTCCATTGCTTCGCAAGCGGATCACGTGGCCCGCGCCCAGACCTACGCGGCCCTGGCGGCCGAAGGCATGCATGCCCGCGGCAAGCGATTTTCTTACCTTAAGCTTTGGCTGAGTCCCTTAGCGCGCTTTATTCGCATGTATATCCTACAGTTGGGCGTCCTGGACGGCATCGCCGGATGGCGGGTGTGTCTGGTCTCTGCCAAGGCAGTAGCCTGGCGGTATAGGGCGCTCCAAGGGAGCCGTTCAAAGGTTCAATAAGGTTCAAATCGTTCAATATTTACTATTTCGGCATCCTTCATTCCTGACAAAAGTGGTTGACACTCCTCAAGTGTTAACTACTTATGAAGGATGCCGCTATTTCTTAGGAAATTCCTTGAACGCCTTGAACTTTGAACCACTTGAACCTTCTTCCTTACCTCCTTGGGAAAGTCCGTTTCTTTCCGCCTTTGCGCGCTTGGGCGCGACGCTCAGCACGGCTGAGTTGCCGCTCTGGCTGCTCGCTGGCACCAGCCATGACACGACGCTCCTTGTCCATCTGCTGGCGGCGCTGCTTCTCTATTTGGTCATGTCGCGTATTGAACTTGCTGAAGTCGTCGCGACGCGCCTGGGTATTGTCCTGCTGGGCACGCCCCTCAATTTGCAAGTCTGCCTTGTAGATAGTAGAAAGAACCTCAATATTGATGGTATTGAGCATTTGTTGGAACAGCTCAAAGGATTCAAATTTGTAGATCAATATAGGGTCTTTCTGCTCAAAGACGGCATTTTGGACCGATTGGCGCAGTTCATCCATCTCCCGCAAGTGACGTCTCCACTTCTCATCGATGATCTGAAGCGTGATCACCTTTTCCAATTCATTGATGATCGCTCTGCCTTCTGATTCGAGGGCATCTTCGACATTTACAATGATCTTGACGTCGTGTTTGCCATCGGAAAATGGAATCAAGATGCGATTGACCTGTGGGCTATTGCGCTTGATATTGGTGATGCCTCTATGAAGCTCAACTGCCAATACGCGCGTTTTTTGGGCGTAATATGCCTTGGCCGCATCGTATACGCGGTTTGTCAACTGCTCCTTCGTCTCATCGTTGAGGTTTTGTTCGGATATTTTGGGGTCGATAGACAAAAAGCGAATACAGTCCATCCGCAAGCCTTCGGCATCGGTGAAGTCTATGTGGCGCTTGATCAGGTTCTCTGACAAGTCATAGAGCATATTGTCGAGGTCGATCTTGATCCGATCTCCGTAAAGCGCATTGCGGCGACGTCGGTAGACGACTTCGCGCTGGTTGTTCATGACATCGTCATATTCCAAGAGACGCTTCCGCATGGCAAAGTGGTTTTCTTCCACTTTCTTTTGCGCATTTCCTATAGACTTGGAGATAAGCGAATGTTGAATGACTTCCCCTTCTTTTAGGCCCATGCGGTCCATCACTTTGGCGATCCGTTCAGACCCAAAAAGGCGCATCAGGTTGTCTTCTAGTGACACATAGAACTGTGAACTACCAGGGTCTCCCTGACGACCTGCACGTCCGCGCAACTGACGGTCGATCCGCCGTGACTCGTGGCGTTCCGTACCGATAATGGCCAAGCCACCAGCTTCTATGACCCCTGGGCCTAGCTTAATGTCCGTACCCCGTCCCGCCATGTTGGTGGCGACGGTGACAGCCCCTGGCTGGCCAGCCTTGGCGACGATATCCGCCTCTCGCTGGTGCTGTTTGGCGTTGAGGACATCATGGTCGATCTTCCGCGCTCGCATGGTGCGACTCAGGCGTTCAGAGACATCTACAGAGGTTGTACCTACCAAAACAGGCCTGCCAGCCTCCTGCAATTCTTCTATCTCATCGATGACCGCATGGAACTTTTCCTTCTCAGTCTTGAAGACCAAATCTTCTCTGTCGTCTCGTGCAATCGGACGATTGGTAGGAATCACTACCACATCCAGTTTGTAAATTTCAAAAAATTCACCTTCCTCCGTCTCTGCCGTACCGGTCATGCCTGAAAGCTTGTGGTACATTCGGAAGAAGTTCTGCAAAGTCACTGTAGCGTGCGTCTGGGTAGCTGCTTCTACCTTCACATTTTCCTTGGCCTCGATTGCCTGGTGTAGGCCATCTGAATACCGTCTTCCGGCCAATACACGCCCCGTTTGCTCATCGACAATCATGACTTTCTTGGTGCCATCCTTATCATCGATGATGTATTCAATATCTAGGTCAAATAGGGTATAAGCTTTCAACAACTGATTGATGGCGTGGAGCAATTCAGACTTTTGTTCATACTCTTTTGCCAACAACTCTTTTTGCTTCACCTTATCCTCTTCTGACAGTTCTTCTGATTTCTCAATCTCTCCAAACCGCGTCGCTACATCTGGCAAGACAAATAGGTCAGAATCTTCTCCTGCACGGGTGATCAATTCACGGCCTTTGTCGGTGAGTTCTACCTGGTTATTTTTTTGGTCAATGGTGAAAAACAGCGGCTCATCAGCCTGCCACATATTTTTTGCATTGTCTTGTAGGTAAAATGCTTCCGTCCGACGCATGGTCGTGGTAGTTCCTTGCTCAGACAAGTATTCAATCAGCTTATTGTCTTTGGGCAATCCGCGAAAAGCACGGAAGAGATTAAGCCCTACTTCGTCGCGCTTTCCTTCCACACCAAAGTATTTTTTGGCTTCTATCAGGTAGCCATTCACGAGCTTCTTCTGCTCGTTGACCAGGCGTGAGATACGTGGCTTCAGCTCATAATACAGCTTGCTGTCTTGCTCATCGTCGCGGTCCGTCGGCCCTGAGATGATCAGCGGCGTACGCGCCTCATCGATCAAGACAGAGTCGATCTCATCAATAATGGCATAGAAATGCTCCTGTTGCACGAGAAACTCTGGATGCGTGGTCATATTGTCCCGCAAGTAGTCAAAGCCAAACTCATTATTGGTGCCGTAGGTAATGTCAGCGTTGTAAGCTTTGCGACGCTCTTCAGAGTTTGGCTGGTGGAGATCGATGCAATCGACGACCAATCCGTGAAACTGGAAGATCGGCGCATTCCACTCGGCGTCACGACGGGCGAGGTAGTTGTTGACTGTCACGACGTGGACACCCATGCCTGCGAGGGCATTGAGATAAACGGGGAATGTTGCCACCAGCGTTTTTCCTTCCCCGGTCGCCATCTCCGCGATCCGGCCAGAATGAAGTACAAACCCTCCCATGATCTGGACATCATAGTGGATCATACTCCATTTGATCTTAGCACCAGCAGCTTCCCATTCGTTTTTGTAAAAAGCGGAATGGCCATCTATTTGGATGTGCGGCTTGGTTTCTGCCAATTCGCGGTCATAATCATTGGCGACGACCCTCAATCCTCCATTCTCGGTAAGGCGGCGGGCTGTCTCTTTGATCACTGCAAATGCTTCAGGAGCAAGGTCCCGCATAATCTCATCAAGCTGCTCAAAGTGCTGCTTTTTGAGCTTATCCAGCTCGATATAGAGCTGATCTTTAGCATCTATATCGGTGGTCGTCTCAGCTTCTTTTTTGATATTCTCAATTTCTGTCCGAATATCGGTGGTATAGATCTTGATTTGCTCTTTGAACTCAGCAGTTTTGCCGCGAAGCTCATCATCTGAGAGGTCATGAAATCGCTCATAGGCCTCGTTCACGGCATCTACAATGGGCTGCAAGTCTTTTATATCCTTGTCCTTTTTTGAAGGAAAAATTTTCTTGATAATATTTAGCATGGTCTTTTTTTCTGAATCTCTATAGATAAATAATGGAAATTGAGGCAATTATTCTTATTACCTGATGGGTTGTCTATGTAGACCAAGCGGTATTTCATGAACCATATAAGACATTTAAGGGCATATAAGGGGTTAAAAGTCTATTTTCTTATATGTTCTTATATTCCTTATATGGTTTAATTAACACGGCTTTTTCGCCCATTAAAAAGAATAATACATTTCGAAACCTATGATTGCCGAAAATGCGAGGCAAATTTAGGGAAAAAATGGGTGGGATTTAATTCAAAAAGGCAGGACCTGCTCTAGGGACAATTTGTGGAGGGAGGGGATGGGGGACAAATGGTGCTTCTAATAGGCGAGAGTAGCCTTTTGTAAAGCTTGTCGTGAGGGCTATAGGGCTGTAGAAGTCAAAGGGAAACGCGAGCCGAAAGTCTATGGCATCTTCTTGAGTCTGGACGATCTGCTGGCTAGAGATCAACTGAATGGCGCGGTGAAAGCGCATATGGGAAGCCCAGTCCGTCTGCGGTGCGCCAGGCTGGAGCATCAGCACCCACGGAATAGAAAGTCCCCATACAATTGCTTTAGTTACCATAATAGACCGTTCGTCGCTATCGCTCCTCACTGCGAGACCGCTCGCCCTTCGGGCTCGCTGCGAGATCGTTCGCTGGCGCTCACTGTCAGACCGCTCGGCTCGAAGACTCGCCTCGCTGTGAGACAAGAGACTTACAAATTATTTTATCATTTACTCATCTAATCATTTACTCATTTTCTCCCCCCCTTCTCTCCTTCCCTCATTCTATCATTTCTCCGCCAGACCGCTCGGCTCGAAGACTCGCCTCGCTGTGAGACAAGAGACTTACAAATTATTTTATCATTTACTCATCTAATCATTTACTCATTCCATTCCCTCATTCCCTCATCCTATCATTCTCTCATTCGCCTTTATTACCTCCTCCAAATCCTCCTGTATATGACCATTGCTGGCGATGATTTGTTTACCAAATAAATAATCATTTCCTCCTTTGAAATCACTCACTATGCCCCCTGCCTCTTGAACAATAAGCGCGCCTGCGGCGACATCCCAGGGGTTGAGCCCCCACTCAAAAAAGCCTTCTAGTCGTCCACAGGCTACATATACCAAATCTATGGCGGCACTGCCCATGCGTCTTATGCCGTGAGAAGCCGCTAACATATAGGCTACTAGCTTGAGGTATTCGTCCAGGGAGCTAAGGCCCTTTTTGGGGAAACCTGTGCCTATCAGGGATTCAGCGAGAACCTTGCATTCACTTACCTGAATGGCTTCGCCATTCAAGGTCGCACCGCCTCCTTTATATGCTGCGAACAACTCGTCGCCGATGACTTCATACACAATTCCTAAAACAACTTCCGTCCCTTGTCGAAGGGCTACACTGATCGCAAACATGGGGATCCCGTGGACAAAATTGGTGGTCCCATCGATGGGATCTACGATCCAGGTATAGTCATTGATGGCCTGGGCATCTGCCGTCTCTTCCCCAATAAACCCCGCTCCAGGAAGCAGCGTCCCTAATTTCTCTTTCAATAATTGCTCCGTCTGGACATCTACATAGGAAAATAAATCATTTTTCCCCTTATACTCCACCTGCTGACGCGAAAAATTCTGAAAGGCGTTCCGCGCAAATTCACCCGCTTCCTTTACAGCTAATTCTGTCTGATTGAGTAATGTGGGGAGAGAAATGGTCATCTAGAGAAATATATGGGGTAAGAAATTATTGCCTAGGGTGCGCAAGGGCTGTTCCATTAAAGTCTTTTCAGCCAAAAAGGGTAATTCCCATCCGTGCTCTGCCAGAATGGCAGATATAAGAAAAGCTCAATCTCAAGTGCAAGTATCAAGTTCAATGTTTTTTCCTTTTTGAATTTGAACTTGAGTTTGCACTTGAACTTATCCTGTGAAATTGTCCTTCCGTTTGCTCCCAAATATCGCGATCTCTATATTTGCCAGATTATTACGCAAAGGTGTCCTTATCATAAAGCCAATATTAAGCTTTAAGGACCAAAAAAGAAGCATATGAATTTTGAAGCATACTTAGAGCAGTTTACCCTAGCAGTCAAGCTGGATGAGTTTTTGATTGGCTTGGCCGTCGGTGCCCCGCTGCTGATTCTGCTGCGCCTGTTTTATGTCAAATATGGAAATGCCGTTTCCAATCGCAGTCGTTTTGCCAGTAATTTTTTGCCGTTGGGACTTACGACCATGCTCATCATCACGATCGTAAAGTCTTCTTTTGCCCTGTCCCTCGGACTAGTTGGGGCGCTTTCTATCGTTCGCTATCGCGCTGCGATCAAGGATCCTGAAGAGTTGACCTACCTCTTTTTTGTGATTGCCATTGGCTTGGCGACAGGTGCCAATCAGCCTTTGATGGCTGTGATCGCCTTTGTGACCATCCTAGGGCTGGTCTTGCTCAACAATCGCCTGGGCGATGTACGGTCCTTCAAGAAGCAGGACAATATGTACCTCAATATCCGAACTGACATTCAGAATCTACAGCAAGTGACGGACCTAATTTCCCCGCATTTCTCTCATATCGAGCTGAAACGTATGGACCAGGCCGCAGATAGTCTGGACCTGTCCTATGTTGTCAAAGCTGACTCCGTAGCGAAATTGGAAGATGTACGACAAGCGCTTTCTGCACTATCATCGAATACAACGCTCTCCCTGATTGATCAACCCGACCTAGGGGTGTAGGAGGAAATGATAGCATGAGTAGATGATAGAATGATAGAATGAAGAGGTAAAACAGTCTCTGTTATGTTAATCAAACAAGCTACATCTGGACCTGCATTGCGTCCCAATAGCAAGAGCACCTTGGTGGTGGTTGGACTGCTGGTAGTCGCTGCTATCGCTTTGGGGGTGAAATATTTTGTACCCCTGGGGTTGGGAGGCACTTCATCAGAAGTGGTGACCTGTGACTTGGAAGACATAAAGATCGTCGACGGGAAAACCTTTTTTTATAGCGATGGGCGGATGTTTGAAAATGGGGATCTCAGAAGCGCCAAAGATGCTCGTTCAGGTAGCTATTCCTGTAGGTTGGATGGCGACCAGAAGTATGGTCTACTTTATGATTTTACGGAAGAAGCTCAACCCAATACCGTCTACCGCGCCTCTGTCTGGCGGCGAGGCAATAAATTGAATTATAGCTACCTCGTAGCTAGTGGTAAGGGCGAGACTTCTTTTTACAAAGATGCCAAGGACCCATCTGTGGTTGAAAGAGACGATTGGGAGCAATTAGAAATATTCTTCAAAGTGCCCTACGGTGCCACAGAAGTCAAGGTCTATGTCCATAAATCTAGTGGAGGTGAAGTCTTTTTTGACGATTTTAAAATAGAAAAAGTCTCCAATCAGGGGATGATGAATCGTGCGGGGCAGGCGGATAGTTTCCCGACCCTTGACCTACAGTTGGGCGCCAAGCAACTCGCCAAGATCAAGGATAAGCGACAAGAAGCCTTTAAGCGAGGGGTTTTGTTTTCGGAGGATGATGATTGGGTAAAAGGAGACCTGGTGGCAGATGGTGAAGTATTGCCTGTCAAAGCGCGCCTCAAAGGGGACTGGATGGATCATCTTTCAGGAAAAAAATGGTCATTTCGGATCTCTACGCGCAAGGCGACGAGTTGGAATCGAATGATCACCTTTTCGGTGCAGAACCCTCAAGTACGTCATTACCTCAGCGAATGGGTGTATCACCGCCTCTGCGAGCGGGAGGACATCCTCACCAATCGCTACGACTTTATCCGTTTCAAACTCAACGGCGAATCCAGGGGCATCTATGTCTATGAGGAGCATTTTGAGAAGCAATTAGTAGAATATAAGGAGCGCCGCGAAGGGCCGATCATTCGCTTCAGCGAAGATGGCGTATGGAATGCGCGCAAGCGAGAGTTGGATTTTGATAACAAAAAAATCCGTATAGAAACGAAGTTCAACACCTTCGAGTCAGCAGAAATCACGCCTTTCAAAGAAGGACGTACAGCCAAGGATTCTGTGCTGAGTCAGCAGTTTGTGTTGGCGCGAACCCTGCTCCAGCAGTTTCGTTTTGGCCAGAAGGCCGTTTCGGAAGTATTTGATGTAGACAAATTGGCGAAGTTCTACGCCATTGCTGACCTGTGCAAGGCACGCCATGGCCTGGTATGGCACAACATGCGCTTTTACTATAACCCTGTTATCAGCCGCTTGGAACCCATCGCTTATGATGGCTTCACGATGTCAGGAGTATTTGAACCGCACCGCAAGCTCTTGAGAGGATCTAAGGTCAATCGGCTTACGGGGATATATGACCTGGACCGAGATAGAACTCCCTTTCTCGACAAGGAAGTGATGGAGAAATATATATATTACCTCCAGAAATATAGCAGCAAGGCCTTTATAGAGACCTTTAACCTGGAAATCGCGGAAGACCTCAAATTGCGTGAGGCTTTTATCCAAGAAGAGGAGCCCAATTATGTCTATGAAGATCAGTTGGTGAAAAATGCGAATGATATCTTCACCATCCTCTATCCCCTCAACGATAATTCCATTCGCGCTCATCGGCAAGAAGGGCGAGGCGACAGTGTACTCCTCAAAATCGCCAATTTCCATATGTTGCCCTTGGAAGTAGTTGGGTTTGGGAAAACCACGGAGAAGGTAGATATGCCCCTGGATCATTCTCACCATTTACTGGCTTATCACCACGATTTCCTCCCTGATTATCAAGACCTGGTAGCCCCCACAGCGGCGAAGGTGATTTTTTGTAAAATGCCTGGCATTGATTCATTATTTTATTCCAATATCTCCAACTGGCCACTCGCCCTTCCAAGTGTTCCGGCTCAAGAGATGTTTGCTGGCGTGATACCGCATAGCAATCCCCTGTACGATGTCACAGGAAAGCGCATCACTTTTATGCCTGGGCAATATGTCGTAGATACCGCCATTGTCATCTCAGCAGGGTATGAGGTGCAATTTGAGCCAGGCGTGGAGATTGATTTTGTAAAAAAAGCTTTCTTCCTGAGCCGATCTCCTGTCAAAATGCTGGGTAACCCCCAGCAATTGATTCGCCTCTTTTCTTCAGACCATACAGCCCGTGGCTTCACCGTGCTTCAGGCCGACGGCCCTTCGGAGATGCAGCATGTACGGGTGGAACACTTCAATACCTTGATCGAAAAAGGCTGGCGCCTGACAGGGGCTGTTACCTTCTATGAGTCGCCACTCAATATGAGTCACTGTGTCCTTATCGACAACCATTGCGAAGATGCATTAAACACCATCCGAACAGACTTTTCAGTGGAGAAAACCCTGATCAGCAATACCTTTTCGGACGGCTTTGACGCCGACTTCTGTAAAGGAACCGTGAAAGAATGTCGGTTTGTAGAGACTGGAAATGACTGCATTGATTTCTCGGGTAGCCGCATTACGATCATTGATTGTGAGATCGTATCGCCTGGGGACAAGGGCATCAGTGTGGGGGAAGAGAGCTTTGTGACGGTGAAATCGGCATCCATTGAGGGCGGCGTCTTGGGCGTGGCTTCCAAGGATTTATCGAAGCTCACCATAGAGCAAATCTCCATGAAGAACTGCCAAACAGCCTTTGCTGCCTACCAGAAAAAGCCTGAATACGGCGGAGCTACCATTGTGGTCAAGAATTATGAGGCCGAAGGTATCCAGACCATGCATAAGATAGAATTAGGGTCTAAGCTTTGGTTAAAAGGGGTAGAAATATCGGAGTAAAAAAAGATTGTTTATTACTAATTGATAGATTGTTGATTGGGTAATGCGAAGAATCAATAATTAATAATCAGTCAATCAATAATTCTTCACATGCGATTTGAGCGAAAATACAAAGTCGAAGGCTTCTCGCTGGCAGAAGTAAAGCAATTGTTGCGGTTCCATCCCGCATCGTTCAGGACGCTGTACCCCGACCGTCAGGTCAACAATATCTACTTCGATACGCCTGCCATGCAGGCCTTTAATCAGAATGGCTTCGGTATCAACCAGCGCAAGAAATACCGCGTCCGCTGGTATGGCGACGACGTCAGGAAGGTGCAAGCCCCCCAACTCGAAGTCAAGATCAAGCACAATGAACTAGGTCGTAAAGAAATCCAAAACCTAACGCCTTTTTCCCTACAAGACCTCGCTCCGCTCACTCAAGCAGTCAATAACCATAATAAGCATTACATCGCCCTCAGGCCTGTTTTGCTCAATTCCTATAAGCGCAGCTATTACATCTCCATGGATGGCAACTTTCGCCTGACGATCGACCATCACTTGCGCTATCATTCCCTTATCATGGGCCCTTCCTTCCGCCAATATATGGTGCAGGACCCCAGTATTATCATTGAGATCAAGTATGAGCAGGACTGGGACGAAGAAGCCAATCACATCACCCAGCGCCTTCCACTGCGTCAGGTCAAGTACTCCAAGTATGTGACAGGGGTGCAGTTGACGAATAAGTGAGACCGCTCGAGGGCCTGGAGAAGTAAAAATAACTAACAAGGAACAAGGAAGTAAAAAGGGTTAAAAGTCGAAGATTTCTCTTCCTTTTCACTTTTAAAATTCTTGTTCAATGTTTTTACTTTCATTTGCTTTAGTCTCACAGCGAGGGCTGAGTCTTCGAAGCCCGAGCGATCTCACAGTGAGTGTCGAAGACGCGAACGGTCCCAAAAGGAGGAGCGGAGCGACGACCGATCTCGCAGCGAGGGCCGTCTTCGGCCCGAGCGATCTCACTTACAATCATCCGGCAGTGTTCTCGACCCATTTAGGCGCAGAAGGGCCCTGGCGCATTCGGTCAGTGCTACAGGGGTGTCGTCTTCTGTGATAGCGCCAAAGACGCCAAAGACCTTGTCCGTACCAGTGAAGTTGGTGACTTCAGGTTGGACGGTATTGAAATTGCGAAAATTCGGAATGGTACTGAGCATGTAGCGGCCCAGGGCGGAGTCCATGGCTGTAACGGATATGCGTACTTCTTTGCTCACAAAAAACGGCGCATCAGCACAGCTTGGAGAGGCGAGATAGGTATAATACTGAGTCGAATCAACGAAATGACTGCGCATAGAATTCATGACAACTCCATTGTTCAGGAGATAACAAATCGCGTCGGGATGATTTGCGCTACAGCCACGGTTACTATCAAAAATTCGGGTAGGGCCGTATTGGTATTGCTTTGATACGCCATTTTCCTGATAGTCAAATGCGACACGCAATTCATAAAACATCGCCTCATTGGACAAAGGGCCTTGTTTTCGCTTGCGGAATACGACTTCGACGCTATCTTCAAACCGTGCCGTAGGCAGACAATAATGGTTAAACCGTCCTTGGACGATGGGGCGAGAAATGCTGGGAATAGGCGGAATGCGCGTATACGCTGCTAGTTTGAATCCTTCTAAGCTGTCAGCCGTGACCGTGATATCGTATCGCTGGTCGGGCAAGAGTCGTTGAGTACCTCGGGTAGAAAAACGATATACCGTCATCGATTCGGGGAAAAGTCCCTCCTCTCGATCAAAATCATCAGTAGCGATGCCCTGATAGACTTGCCCATTGCCTGTAATCGTAACATTGAGGCCGCTTAGGGTGGGGTCATGTTGTGCCGCAAATTCAAGCGCATTTTCTTCTGGCAAAAAAGCTTTTGAAACCCGGACATACTGGACGGTATCAGCTGGATCGAGTATCCCATATACGACCCAAATATCCTGATAAGGCGCATTGAGGTGAATTTGCTCATCACATGCCAATAGGAAAAGAAGCGACAATAACCAGAGGTAACAGTTTCTCATGCCCTTTTTTATGGCATAAGATCGGCAAATGTTGGCATAAAGACAAGTTGTATAAAGACAAGTTCTAGGTTTTAGGTTCTAGGTTCTATGTTGTCTCTTTTGATCTCCACCCAGAACCTAGAACCCCGAACCTAGAACTTAGAACTTTTTCTTCTTCCCCCTACACCAATTGCGATAGGATCTTTTTCCCATCCAGATTCCCTAGCATGGAATCGGCTGCGCGTTCTGGATGCGGCATCATCCCAAATACATTCTTGGCGATATTGGTGACACCGGCAATATTATCGAAGCTGCCATTGGGGTTGGCTTCGTCTGTGATGCGGCCATTGGCATCACAGTAGCGGAAGAGGACCTGGTCGTTGTCTTGCAGCTTTTTGAATGCATCATCGCTACAGAAATAATTGCCTTCTGCGTGCGCTATCGGCACTTTTAGGGGCTTACGGCGCATATCCTGGGTGAGGATGGCGCTGCCACATTCTGGGCGGATATAGACATTTTTACAGACGAATTTAGTAGAAGCATTGTGGAGTAAAGCGCCTTCCAACAGACCAGCTTCACATAACATCTGGAAGCCATTGCAGATGCCCATGACGTAGCCACCTTTTTTCGCGTGAGCGATCACGGCATCCATGATCGGAGAAAAGCGCGCAATCGCACCAGCGCGCAAGTAGTCTCCATAGGAAAATCCGCCCGGCAAGAAGACGAAATCACACCCATGAAGATCGGTATCTTTATGCCACAAATGGACGACGTCTTGACCAAGATTATGTGTTAGACTATAAATGAGGTCTTGATCGCAATTGCTACCTGGAAAAGTAATGACGCCGAATTTCATGGGAAAATGTTGAATGGAGAATGAAAAATTAAGAATGAACTAGAAAAATTTCATTTTATCTTCGAAAGCGCAAAGATAAGGGGAAATGGAGAATTAAAAATTAAAAATGGGCATCCTTTATGGAATGAATAAAAATTAAAATGAAAGTTAAAATCAAAGTATGAATTGATTTTCAGTGAGTTATAAATGAATAACTGAAAAGTTATTTTTTCTTCATTCCTATATGAACTAAAGTTGTTAGCAGCTTTTTTATCGAAAGATGTGTTTTTACCTATTTTATCATTTATTCATCTACTCCCTTCGATAAACTCAGGACAAGCATTTTCTCATTCCATTCTATCATTCTGTCATTCTATCATCCTATCATTCATCCTCTCCCCATGTACACTGAACTGAACCTCGCCACCTGGCATCGAAAAGAATTGTACGACCTCTTTCGTACCTATGATGATCCGTTTTTTAATCTGGTGGGATATGTGGATGTAACGGACCTACGGAGCCACTGCAAGGCCACAGGCGAGTCCTTTTTGCTCCATACCCTTTTTATTTCCACTAAAATCTGCAATGAAATACAAGCCTTTCGCTTGCGCATGAAAGAGGAGAAGGTTCTCATCTTCGATACCATCCATACAGGATCTACGATCCTTCTGGATGACGAAAGCTTTCGCTTTTGCTATATAGAATACTCGCCCGACCGGGCGGCATTTTTGGAAAATGGCAGGACTGCCTTTGAAGCGGTCAAACAAGGTGCGCCACTCGATCCTGGCCTCAACCAGATGAATGTCATTCATCACTCCTCCATCCCTTGGGTCTCCTTCTCCAGCTTCAAGCATGCCCGCAAATATGGCAACAACGACTCTGTGCCTAAGATCACTTTTGGGAAGTATTTTGAGGAAAATGGGCGGTATAAAATGCCCTTGTCAGTAGAGGTGCACCACGCCCTCATGGATGGGCTGCATGTGGGGCGGTTCTTTGAGCGATATCAGGAAGAGTTGGATGATGTGGGGCAATGAAGCTTTAGTGATGCAAGAGGAAACCACGGATTACACAGATTATCACCGATTTTCCCTCTTCTTTGAACTTGAACTTTCCTCCTCCTCATTTTATCATTTATTCATTTTCTCATCTCCTCATTTCAACTTCACCTCCACCACCTGCAATGGCCCATCATTGCAAGCTGCCACCAACAGCGCCCCTGTAGGCATCTGGATCAGGCGTAATGCCTTGACATCATAAGGCAAGCGCAGTCCGCTTTCCATAGGCGAAATCGCCTCAAAATGGCCTTTGCCATCTCCTTTGAGCCAACAGCCCATGCCCGCGTCGTTGCGAGGCGTTTCTACCTCAGCCGGGAAGAGGTTTCCTGCCAGAATGAGGTCGAGGTGACCATCCTGGTCGACATCGGTAGAGACGATGCCATTTATGCTGGAAAGCTGCGCTTCCAGCGGCAGATCATGCCGCGCAAAACGGCCTTCACCGAGGTTCTCGAACCAGGCTGAGGCAAACGTAGTTGCCTCATAATGAAGGGCTTGCTTGAGGCTTTTGATGCCGTAGACATCGGCGAGATTGGCGCTGGCGAAGCCATCGTAGGTGGGGAACTTTTCTTTGAGGTCTGGTACCTGCTGGGAGGAGCAGGAGCGCCCGCGCAAGGGGTATTGCTCCCCGAAGTTATAATAACTCAAGACGATGTCTCGTGACCCATTGTCGTCGAAGTCGTCATAATGCACGCTGAAAGGCTCTTTGGACGAAGCTTTGTATTTATAGTTAAGTCCCAAATTCCCCGCTACCAGGTCTTGGTCGCCATCTCCATCGATGTCGACAGCATGTAAACTGTACCACCAGCCCGTGTGATCATCGAGGCCTTCGGTAGTCATAGGTTCCAGGCTTTGACCATTATTGAGGAATATTTTTACATCCATCCACTCCCCAGTAAGCGCCAAGTCAGGCTTTTTGTCCCCATCCACATCTGTCCAAACAGCACTCGTCACCATGCCTATTTCATGCAAAAAAGCTGCTTTTTCTGCTGTCACATCTACAAATTTTCCTTCCTCATTTTCCAGTAAATAACTGCTGACAGGCTCTGGATACGCCCAAGGCTTTAACCTTCCCCCTACAAACACGTCCATGTCCCCATCTCCATCATAATCACACGGCACCACACAGCCGCCGCTGCTTTTGATGTCTGGTAGGACAAAGTCTGATTTAAAGAAATTGCCGCCGCCGAGGTTGAGGTACATGCGGTCCTGGTAATACTTATACCCTGGCTCAAACTCGTAACCTCCACTCACCACATAGAGGTCCAGGTCTCCATCTCCTTCCAAGTCGAAGAATGCCGCAGCTACATCGTCACAATACTTGTCCTTGGCCCAGGGAGCTGTTTTTGCAGGTTCGAATGTGCCTTCAGTGGTCTGAAGAAAGAGTTGGCCTATTTGCCCAATTGCCCCCCCTACAAAGACATCTTCCAGGCCGTCGCCATTGACATCGGCCGTCGCTAGGGCTGGACCAAACTGGGATTGCTTATGGGGCAGGAGGACCTGCTTTTCATAATCGTCGAAGGCGTTTTCGAGGTGAGTAAAGTTGATGGCGTTTTTTTTATTTGAAAAAGTGCCATCAAATCTAGTGGGGAGAATTGGAGCTGCGGATGGGAGGGATGATTCCCAATTAAGGGTCAGCAATTGATTGACAGCAATTTGCGACATTTCTTGCTGGCGGCCATCTGGCCACGTCAGTGCGATATCCACTTTTGAGACATTTCCCAAACCGATGTGGAAGACTGCTTCGCTCGTCGAATACATCCCCCGCACATTGGTCAGTTCATGGTATTGTACCTGATCGCCATATTTTACCTTCAATTTCGTTCCCAAAACCGCTTTGGGCGATTCGAGCTTCACACGCAGCCAGTTGTTGTCGAGGCGTTCGGCAGCGTGATTTTGGTAAATAAATGCAGGCGCGTTGATATTGTTGACGATGAGGTCGAGGTCGCCGTCGAGGTCGAGGTCGGCGTAAGCTGAGCCATTGGAAAAGCCTTTGTCGTCGAGCCCCCATTCTTTGCCGATTTTTTCAAATTGAAGGCCGTTTTTGTTGCGAAATGCATAATTGGGTAAAGGAACGGAGGGAATCAGGGCCAATGCCTCATCGAGGTCTAGAATGTCCCAGATGCTCACGTCGCCTGCATTGGGATGGGCTTCGACATATTCTGTGATGGTCTTGTGGATGTATTTGGGGAAAGTCTTGGCAGCGTCTGTATTGCGGATGTCGCGCAAGAGGCCGTTGGTGACGTAGGCGTCTTGCCAGCCGTCGTTGTCGAGATCTACGAGCAGGTTGCTCCAGCTCCAGTCTGTGCTGGGCATGCCTGAGAGTTGAGAAATCTCACTGAATTGAGGGGTCCCATTTTCATTGATCCCCTGGTTCAAATGCAGGGCATTGAACATGTATTGATAGTGCTCGCCCTTGTCTACGAGCTTCCAGAAGCTCTGGGGATTCATTCCGCTCATATTCGCCTTGAGGCGATAATTGTCTTCTGCGACCATGTCGAGCACCATGAGGTCTTGCCAACCATCGTGGTTAAGGTCGGCGGCGTCTACGCCCATGCTGTAGAAGGAGATGTGGCGCATAGCGGAATCAATGACATTGGTGAAGGTGCCGTCCTGATTGTTGAGCCAGAGGCGGTCGGCTGCGTCAAAGTCATTGGCGACGTAGAGGTCGGTCCAGCCATCGCGGTTGAGGTCTACGGCGACGACGCTATTGGCAAACCCCGGGCGCACGAGGCCCGCAGGGCCCGTTACGTCAACGAATGGGCCGTCTGGGCCATTGTTTTGGTAAAGTCTTGGGGTAAAGGTAGAATCGAAGAGATTAGAGCCGAGCAATGGGGAATAATTGCCGGGGTTGGGCGGTTGGTTGAGGACAAAAAGGTCCAAATCGCCGTCTCGGTCGTAGTCGAGGAAGGTGGCATGGCGCGTGCGATGGGTGTCTCCCAAGCCGTATTCATTGGCCATTTCCATAAAGGCAGGGCCCCCTTCGGCAGCACTTTTCCCTTTATTGATATACAACAAATTCCTTCTCAGTTCAGGGGCATCATCGTATAGCTCCCGTGTGACATATATGTCTTGCCAGCCATCATTGTTCACATCTGCGACTACTACGCTGGTAGACCAGCCGCCGTCTTGGCGAAGGCCTACTTTCTCCGAGAGATCTTCAAATTTCATCTCGCCGAGGTTGCGGTAGAGGCGATCAGGAACTTGATTCCCCGCAAAATAGAGGTCGGGCAGGCCGTCTTTATCAAAGTCCCCCACGCCTACGCCTGCGCCTCCATAGAAATTGGAGTAGATGAGGATATTGGCGGATTGCTGGTCGACAAGGGTATTTTCAAAATCGACGCCTGTCTGGGAAGGAGAGAGGAGGGAGAATAGGGGGTTGGTTTTCTTCTGAGCTTGAATACATATTGTAGAGAGCAGAAGGAACCCACATAAAGTGGCGATGTGTTTCATTTTTTTAGTTTACCGCTTAGTTATCCTCTTTTTTGTCAATTCCCTTTTTGAGTTCTTCAATCATTTTTTTCATCTCTGATAATTCATCTTCCAACTGGTTGTTCTTTTCAGCTAATTGGTCCTTCTCTTGGGTTATCTGATCCTTCTCCTCAGCTAATTGGTCCTTCTCTTGGGTTATCTGATCCTTCTCCTCAGCTAATTGGTCCTTCTCTTGGGTTATCTGATCCTTCTCCTCAGCTAATTGGTTTCTTTCTTGTTCCAATTTGTTTTTGGCTTCAACTAGGATCTGCTTTTCCCTGATATGGGCGTCCAGCATCTGCTCCACTTCCTCTTCTAGCTCCACTTTGGCCAACAGTTCCTCCTCTGTGGCAGCCTTCCGGAGTCGATTTGCCATTAGCTCCAACAACTCATCTCCAGTCAATTCTGACTCTTTGATCTCCAGTATTTTGGAATCATCCGAAATGTACATTTGGTTAAATACCTTCAATAACCGCTCTAATTCTGTTCGGTCTTCCTTACCTAAGCGTGATATTTGTATAATAAAGCTATCGTGCGTCAGTTTCTCGACGAATTCCTCCTTTGACTCAATGGTCTTTCCCGTGATCAAGTCATGATAAACTCGATTTACCTTCATTACGGTGGTAGGAATATTTATTAACGGAAATCCTAAAAAGTAAATAGTAGTAATAGGAAGGGAAGATTTGCTCACCTCATTGCCTTGTTGAATGGAATCTTCTTTTCGATAATTATCTCCCAAATACTTTCGGAATCGCAGTATATCACCAGGCTGCTTGCCTTTTTGTAATTCAATCAAGATTTTTTTCAGGCTACCATCGGCTGTCTTTATCGTGGCTTTGAAGTCTAGACGGAGGATAATAATTTCAAACCTGTCTGAACGGGTAATGTTCTCAAGGGGTTGAAAGGTCAATTCGATGATTTCTTCTCCGATGATCTTAGAGAGAAAGCGGCGGGCAATCTCAATGTCTTCGAGCAGGTATTTGAAAACTACATCGTAGATAGGGTTAGCTATTCTCATGGGCTTATTTTTTCCTCAAATTAACACTTTTTGCCATTAATTGCTTACCAAAAATACAAAAAACGGAGCAGGTATACACCCGCTCCGTTTAAAATTATTGATTGACTGATTAATGATTATTGATTGAATCACTCATTTCTTAACCAGTTAATAATCAATCAACTAGTAATCGATCATTTTAATTCGCATCCCACCAGATACGGGTAGTGAAGGCATCAGGACCTTGGGCTGAAAGCACGGCATTGTAATTGTCGGCATTTACCCCAGCTTCGCCTGTTGGGTAGATCAAGCGGCGAGGAATCTGGCTATTAGACTCATTGCCAGGATAGTCAGTAGGCGTAAGGGCAGGATATCCTGTCCGGCGGTAGTTGGCGTAAGCCTCGTACTCGTTCAGGAAGGTAGCAGCCCAGTATTGTTCACCAATCTGCTCCATAGCATTGGCGGCATCATATGGATTGGCTGCCAAGTAGGCATCAATTGCCGCATCATCAACATCAAGAGAAGCATCATAGATAGCTCCCCAAGCTTTAATGGCTGCGCGAACACCCTCTTTGTAGTGTGCAGGAGCATCGTTGGCACCCCAACCACGCTCAGCAGCTTCTGCTAGCAGAAGCTCTACTTCGCCGTAGGTTTGGAAAACCATAGGAGATGCTACATTTACGATCGCTGCATTGACAGCACTATAGTTATCAAGGGTATCTCCACCAGGAAGATTGGCAGCAGCCATCTGTGCATCGTTACCGTTTGGCAAGCCATTGTGGACACCGTGCTGGTTGACTGTACTGAGGATATCGAGGCGAGGATCGCCGTGGTCAGCCATCCAGTTGATGAAAGTAGCACTCATGCGCTGGTTAGCATCCGCCTGGAATACTTCACCGATACCGTTGCGGTTGATTCCTTGATCATCAATATGTTGAATATAAGCTGCGTCAGCAACGTCAGTCATAACGCCACCGGCGATCGCTTTTTGTACCCATGCCTGCGCACCAGCAGCGTCTACTTTAGACAGACGCATACCGAGGCGGAGCATCATAGAGTAGCCAAACTTCTTCCACTGGGCGATATCGCCCCCATAGATGAGGTCACCTCCGACAGCGTCACCACCTGCATTAAGCGCAGCACAAGCCGCTTCTAGCTCAGCGAGCATGTCTGCATAGATAGCAGACTGGGCGTCATACTTAGGAGCAGTGATGCCACCTAAGTAGCCCTGGCCAGCCTCAGAATATGGAATGTCTCCATAGAGGTCAGTTATGCGGTGGAAAGCAACTACTTTCCATATTCTCGCTACGGCATTCATGTTCGCTTGAGCTGGGTCACCCGCCGTGCGTGTGGTTAAGTCAACCAGGTCTCTGATGTAATTGCGATAAGCGCGATCCCAGAGAGAAGAAGAGTAGCCTGCGTTGTACAGGTACTTATCACCTGACCAGTAAGTGGCCATGGCAGAGAGGTGCTGAATCATCGTAGAAGAGTAGATCAGCGCAGCGCGCCAGTTTTCGTAGCGCTCTCCAGAAGTCTGGAGTTGGACATAAGTCAATTGGAATGCTGGGTCAATGGTGGTAGCTGCATTGGGGTTGGTGTTGATTTCGCTGAAATCCTTGTCACAGGAAGTCAAAGAAATCAGGGTCAATGCTACCAACAGAACCAAGCCTTTATGAAATAATGTTTTCATTGATTTTTTCTGTTAAGACTAAATGAAGTAAAAAGAATTAAAACTTCAGGTTGACGTTGAAGCCAAGTGTGCGTGTTGCAGGTACACCAAACATTTCAAGACCTTGGCCATTACCGTTGGTATAGGTAGACTCAGGATCGATATTGGTGGTTGTCGTATACAGGGTCATCAGGTTACGTCCAACAATAGAAACTGTCGCTTGGCTGATGAAGGTATTTTGCAATACACTACTTGGGATAGAATAACCAAATGTCAATTGACGTAGTTTAGAGAAATCTGCCTCTTCGACAAATTCTTCAGTGATACGGTTGTACATATAGCCATAGAAGTCATCTACTTCGTCTAGTGGTACGTTTACCCCATCAGCTACATTACCGTCAGCACGGCCTACGAGGGTGTTTTGGTGGAGTCCACGGAGGTAACCAAAGGCATTGGTAGAGTTGTAGATATACGCACCCATTTTCAGGTCAATCAAGAAACTCAACGTGAAGTTCTTGTAGCGGAAGTTATTATTAAGACCAATAGTCGTAGGGTGTACACCTGTTCCGAGGGCACCAAATTCGCCTTGTACGGGACGTCCATCCACATAAACAATATTACCAGCATCATCACGCTCATACATGTTACCAGAGACCTGGCTGTAAGGCATGCCAGAGAAGTGGTGAATGTAACCGTTACGCGTACGGGCTTCTTCTACGCGGATATCAGATAATCCAGGAGCCAAGCTATCAACGGTGTTTTTGTTGTTCGCTAAGTTGAGGGAGAAGTTCCACGCAAAGTCACGCTTGCGAACGGCACCCACATTGATCAATAATTCAATCCCTGTATTGGTCATTTGTCCTACTTTTGTGAAGGAGCTTGCGTAACCAGAAGCTTCAGAGATAGAAGCACTCAAGAGGTCACCTTTGGTTTGCTTATTGTACCAGGTGAAGTCTACGCCAAGACGATTGTTGAAGAAGCGTAAGTCAGCACCTACTTCAATTTCAGTCACTTCAGGGGGAGAAGCATTTACAGGAGGGATGGTATTGGTACTGATACGACCAATAGAATTTCCATCATGTCCATTTCCAGTAAGGGCATAAGCAGGCTCAATCGCATAAGGGCCAATGGCACCTTCGTTTGCAGCCTGGCCATAAGAAGCTCTCAGCTTCGCAAAGGTCCAGAAATCAGGAAGATCCACCACATCAGAAAGGATGACACCCAAACCAGCAGAGGTATACAGTGCAGAGTTCTCAGACTCTAGGTCTGGATCAGAAAGGGTAAGGACTGTAAAGTAGTCATTACGTGCAGTAAAGGTTAAATAAACCCAATTATCATAAGAAACTTCAGCAGAACCAAAGAGAGAGTTGATACCACGCTGCCAGTAGTCATACCCTGCGCTTACATTTTCAGCAAGGTTGACACTATTGGCAAATGGTACACTCATTCTGCTACCATTTACACGAACTTCACTATACTCACGACGCATCTGGTTACCTCCGACAAAGGCATTTACCCCAATCTTATCAAAGGTTTTGTTAAAGCCAATAAACAAGTCAGCATTGCGCTCACGTAGGTTACGGCTAGACTCTTCTACACTTCCTAGCGGAGAATAAGCTGTACCGTAAGGCGTGTTAGAAGTACGACGACGATTGTATGTATCAAGACCATAACGACCTTGGATGTACAAGTAGTCAGTGATGTCATAACGCAGAGATGCAGAACCCAAAATACGGTTCTTTACATCATCTACCTGGAACTGGTTGGCAGCCCAGTAAGGGTTGGTTACAAAGACATTATCATTGAACTGAAGCTCAGTGCCAGCATCTCCTAGCCCATCGACCATGGCAAGTGCCTCGGTCACAGCACCAGGCTTATCAGGATCGCCTAGAAGGCTTTCAACATCGACGTTTGGAGGCAGAGAACCTACGGTATAGTTCGCATTACCTGGCGAGTCAGAAAGACGTGGACGGCCATTTACATCTTCATTGATGTAGCTTCCGCTCACACGTGCAGTGAATTTTCCAAATTTACCAGTTGTATTGGTCGTAAGGGTTCTACGATCGAGGGTATTACCAGGTAGTACGCCTTCATTGTCAAGGTTGGTAGCACCGACACGGAAATTGAATTGCTCATTTCCACCAGTGAAAGCCAAGCTATTGGTGAAGGTAGTAGCGTTTTGGTAAAAACGAGAAAGGTTGTCGTCAATGGCTGAGTAAGGACGTGCTACGCCGTCAAACTGCACGACATTAGAACCGTCGAGTTGCCCTCCCCAAGAATAAAGGCCAGCATCTTTGGCTTCTGTTTGGGAAGTTGGGGCCATTCCGTTACGGCCAGATCCGTACTGATTCTGCCAGTCATAGGTATCCATGACATTGGCAAAAACCAAGTTAGAGTTAAACTCAACGCCTACACCTTTACGGGTAGCACCTGTCTTAGTAGTGATGAGGATCACCCCATTGGCACCACGTGAACCATAGAGTGCAGAAGCTGCACTACCTTTCAATACACTGACTTTGTCAATGTCATCCGGGTTGAGGCTGGAGATACCATCACCGCCGTCACTACCACCCCACATACCTGCAGAGCCTAAGTTAGAGTTGTCGATGGGAATACCATCTACTACAAAGAGGGGCTGGTTGTCACCAGAGAGGAAGCTGTTTCCGCGAATGATGATACGCGTAGAACCAGCAGCACCTGTAGCTGGGCTACTCACGTTCACACCTGCTACTTTGCCAGCGAGGGAGTTACCCACGTTGATTTCACGTGCTTCGGTGAAGTCGCCACCATCTACTTCTGTGACGGAATAGGCCAGAGCCTTCTTGTCACGAGAGATACCGAGGGCGGTGATCACCTGCTCTTCGACTTCAAGGCCGCCGATACTCATGGTGACATCGATGTTGGAGCGACCGTTGATGGGTTCAACTACGTCTTCAAATCCAACAAAAGAAAAAACGAGGGTTGCATTAGGGTTCCCTGCGTCAATGGTGTAAGAACCATTGTCGCCAGTGATGACCCCAATATTGGTTCCTTGTACTTGAACGGTAGCACCTGCGAGGGTCTCCCCATCTTCAGAGGTGACTTTACCGCTTACAGATTGTGCATGTAGACTAGTACCTAACAACACCAGGAAGGTAAAAGCCAGCAGTTGTGCCTTAGGAATACACCAAGACATCAGTCCGCAAAGTTTACGGTGTTTCATAATTGTTACAAATTAGGTTTGATTGGTTTAGACAGAAAATTCGTGGTATAAATTAGTAGTGCAAATTTATCCCTGAATTAAAAAACAAGTTGGTAGGACAATCCCGTGGCTAATGGTAAAAGTAAGCAAGTTTTTCTAAAAAAACGTACAAATCGACCAACTAAATCGATATAGCAGTAACATGAAGGTAAGGAAAAGTAGCGATAGAACAAAAAGATGTCTCCAAAATCCTTGGTTATCAAGGGGTTGGAGACATCAATATCAGTTGATTTTTTTGAAAGAAAAAGGTAGCCCCCTTTTCTCCGTAATTACCCTTAAAAATAGGATGAAAGCCCCATTTACAGTCTCCCTGTCACTCAGGGGAGATTGCCTAGAATATCTTGTCGTTGCATGTGGCGATAAGTATGGCGAAAGGCGGATTCGCAGCAGGACCATACTTCATGAGTGAATGGTAGAAGGAAATGATAAGATGATAAAATGAATAGAGGAGAAAATGAAGAAGTTTCCTGATGGGCTTTGGCCACATTTTCTTATTTAGTCATATCCTCCTTTAATCATTTCTTTTTTGAAGGGGAACTAGCAATCGTTTTCCCCGTGTATCAGCTACCAGCTCGTCGCAAAGTCCAGTTGCGTCGCTTTGAAAGCTGCCTTCGGCGGCTTATAGGAGACGGTGATGTCACCGAGGAGATCGGGGAAAGCACTTTTGAGCGCTGTAAAAATTTCTTTATGCGTGGTATAACCCGCGCCCAGCCCAGCAGCACTGGCCACACGAGAGAGCAACTCCCAGGACGGCAAGGCATCAAAGACATTGTCAATGTCGCGCCAGTTGTCTTTGACCACTGCCCCTTTGTCGAGGCGGCTCTTGGGGAGACGCATCCACATCTCAGGCGTCATCTGCGCCACTTGCTTGGCGAGCTGACTGACCTGAGCCATATTTTTGTGATTGATGAAGGTACCTTCCCCTTCGATGGCCGTAGCAGCAGGGAGGAGGACATCTACTTGATCAAATCCATTTTGGTACTGGACTGCATGGGCGATCACTTGAACGCCGTCCATTGCGCCTTCCATGGAAGCCAAGGCACGATCATTCTCCAATGTATACAACAGGGAAATACCCTCTCCTGAAAGCTTGTCTTTCAGCTCATCGATAGTCAATGCCTTGAATCCCAGCAACTCACAGGCTGCTGCGTTGGGCGTACGGTCATCTTGGATGAGCCATCCGTCACCAAAGCCTTCTTCTACATGTGGGAGGTAGTATACCTCCTTCACTCCACTTTCTGCAGCTACCTGCTGAAGCATATAATTGCTTTCGAGGGAGGCGTAGGCGGAGCCTACAAACAAGGTCTTCCCATTTGCCTCAGCCAATAATTTGCCTGCTTTTTCTATTCCTTTCGCAAAATCAACAGGGATATCTCCTTTAGTTTTTATCCCTGACACTCGATTTTCATTATAATAATCGATATTCAATCGGTGGGCATCTGGCATCCAGTAATCGTTGATCCCTTCCTTGTGTCTTGGGGTGATGCGCATGACTTTGTTGTCACGCAACCATACGCTGATGTTGGTACCCGTACTATCGTTCATGTCGATGGCTGGGGCATGCGCCATTTCCCATACACGCGCTTGGAAGCGATGCTGACGACTGGTCAAGGCACCTACCGGACACAGGTCGATGGTATTCATCGAGTAGGGATCGTCAAAGACTTCGCCAGGAGCGGTAGACGGCAGGTTCTTATCACCGCGATTGATGATCGTAAGTTGGTGAGATTTCGATACTTCGCGGGTGAAACGCGTACAGCGGGTGCAGTTGATGCAGCGCTCGCCGTCGAGGACGACATTGGGTCCCAAGTCGATACGCTTGGCTTTATGGGTCTTTTCGACCTCGAAGCGTGAGCCTTCGGGGCCGTATTTATAGGTCCAGATTTGTAGCGGACACTCTCCTGCCTGATCGCAGATCGGGCAGTCAAGCGGGTGGTTGGCGAGCATATATTCCAGCACGCCTTGCTGGGCTGTCTTGATCTGTGGAGAGCTACGGTGGGTTTTGACAAACATGCCAGGCCCCAGCGTGGTATTGCAGGAAGTGGCAGGCTTGCGGCCCCAGTTGATGACGGGTTTACCTTCTGGGTCGAATTGAAATTCGCCTGTTGCGCGGTCTCTGCCATGAAACCCCAGGTCAATGAGACACATCCGACAATTCGTAGGGGAACTCATCGCAGGGTGGTAGCAGAAATAAGGGATTTCAATCCCGTTTTCAAGGCAGAATTGCAGCAAGCCTGGGCGGCCTTCAAATTCGTAATCTTTACCGTCTATATTTACCGTAGGCATAGCAGGAGAATGAAAATTAAAACTTGCCCTGAGTCTATCGAAGGGTCAAAGTGAAAATCAAAATAGAGAAGAGGCTTGATTTTCGTGGGCAAAAGTAAGGATAAATCCTTACTTCTTCAATCATCAATCCTTGTTCATCAATCATCAATCCTCTTCTCACTCACTCAGCTCCCTCGCCCGCTCAAAAGCGGCCGTCAGGCCTGCTTCCAGCGCCGGCACAAATGCCTCTTGTTTAAACGCCTTTAACGCAGCCTCGGTAGTTCCTCCTTTTGACGATACCCGTTTCACCCAATCCTCACAGTCTAGCTCGTCCTGATTGAGTAAATCGATGGAGCCGTGAAAGGTCTGACGGACCAATAACTGGGCCTCAGCGTCCGAGAAGCCCATTTGACGGGCGGTCTCGATCATGCTGTTCATGAAAAAGAAGACATATGCCGGTCCACTTCCGGAAATGGCGGTGGCTGCGTCTATCATCATTTCATTGTCGGTATACAGGGTCTTCCCAGTAGTGTTCAACAGATTGTGAACTGACAGGAGTTCGGAACGACTGACCTTTTTAGTAGTTGTAAACACCGTCATGCCTTGGCCTACCTGGGCAGGCAAATTGGGCATGGCACGGATGACCTTGGGCGTGCCCAGGGCTTGCTGAAGGCCTTCAATGGAGATCCCCGCCATGATCGAAAGCACAAGCTGCTCCTTTCGGGTAAACTGACTGAGGCGCTCTGCCAGGTCCGGAAAGTCCTGGGGCTTCACAGCCAGGACGATGAGGTCCATTTTGGAGATAAAGCTATCTGCACGCTCAAATAGCGGGTGTGCAGACAAGTGGTGCATCTCTGCCTCTCTTCGCTGTCCTCGATCTACAAAGTATAGGTCGCTCCTTCGAATGATATTGGCGTTGATGAAGCTATGGGCGTAGGTAAGGCCCATATTGCCTCCGCCGATGATGACGATTTTCATGGCCGCGAAATTAGGGAGGAAGGGGAGAAATGAAAATGAAAATTGAAATTAAAATGAAAAGCATGGGAAGACAGTTCTATTTACCTCTTTCTTCTTTGTATCTTGCCCACGAGCTGACAACTGAATTTCGTTAATGGCTCTATGCAAGTTCAAACACAAACTCAAGCGCAAACTCAATAGGCAAGTATGCTTGAACTTGAATTTGAACTTGAATTTGAACTTTTCTTATAATCACCCATGAATACCAACTCCCCCATAGACCTCCGCTTCGCCGTCTTGATAGACGCTGACAATATCCCTTATGCCAATGTATCTGGCATGATGGAAGAAATCGCCAAATATGGCACACCAACCTTTAAGCGCATCTACGGCGACTGGACCAAGCCCAATCTGGGCGGCTGGAAGAACGTTTTGCTCGAAAATGCGATCACGCCCATCCAACAGTATGGCTACACCCGCGGCAAAAACGCCACGGACTCTGCCATGATCATCGATGCCATGGACATCTTGTATTCGGGCAAAGTCGACGGCTTCTGTCTGGTGTCCAGCGACAGCGACTTTACGCGTTTGGCTACGCGCTTGCGCGAGGCGGGTATGCGCGTGATCGGCATTGGGGAGAAAAAGACGCCTATGCCCTTTATCGTGGCGTGTGACAAATTTATTTACCTCGAAATCCTCGCGCCTCCTGCCACGGCTGAGCCAGAGGCCGAAACCGCTGCGACGCCTGCTAAGAAAGGCAAAAAGGCTGCCTCCAAACCACGCAAACCGCGTATTCCTGCTAAAGTGATTCGCTTGATTGCGACTTCCATCTCCGATGCCTCAGGAGACGATGAATGGGCATTCCTAGGCGATGTCGGTAGCCTTTTGATCAAAAAGCAACCAGACTTCGATCCTCGAAACTACGGCTTCCAGAAGCTCACCCCCTTGATCAAATCCATCTCCAAATTCCAAATCGATCAACGCCCCACGGACAATCCCGCGATCAAGCATATTTATGTAAGGACGAAGTAGGGGGAGAAAGAAGACCTCGGAGGATTAACCAGAACTGTGGCTAAATCCTCCGAGGTCTTGAATTTTTTCCCCTTTACCGTATCGCCACCCCGAGCGTCCGCTCCATCTCCGAGAAGCGCTTGTCAGGCTTCTTCTGATTGCGGTAATTCAATCGATAGACTTCATTGACGCGAAGGTAGACTTTGACACTGCCAGTCGCATTTCTGACTTCAGATGATAGGTCTATGGCGATCCCTTGTTCTGCCCTACCGCCTTCGATCGTTCCAACATGTCTTGGCCGCGAACTGCCATCATCCTGGATCAAGACATCCACCGTGGAGATGCCATAGCGCGCATCATTGGGCAAGGCTGCCCTAAATTCTTCATCGGGGACAATCCGAACCAGGACGCGACTGGTCTTAGGGATAGGCGTAGAGCCATCGTATACGCGTCCATTGACGAGCACTTCTATGTTCGGTTTGGGCGGTTCGATGACTTTGTATTTGACGGCGCCGATATTGACAGATTGGCCATTTGTGACGGAACTTACCGTGACATAGCAACTCCTGCCTTCTGGCGCGATCATCCATTTCTTGATGCTATTCTTGCTTTGCTGAACGCTTCCACTAGAGACTTTTACATCGGGGTTATAGTAATCTCCCAAGGCTGGTACGTCGATATTGACGGTATTACCACAAGCACGATACAGATTCTGAACAGCTGCGGATGTAATGAGAATCTCGGGTTTTCGGACGGTGAATGTGCCTTCGACGGGATATTTTTCTACTGTTCCTGAAAGGGTTTTTAGCCCAATAGTAGCTGAATAACGCTGGTAGCCTTCATTTTTACCTTTGGGAATGACCGTTCCGCTAGCTGGAAGTGTGAGCTCGGCGAATTCGCCTGAAGGATCTATTTCTACCCCATTTCCAGAGAAAATAGGTTCAAGGTCGCTAGAAGAAGTGGTAAGGTAAAGCCGAGCCTTAAATTGAAGACCTGCTGGGACAATTTTTGATTCGGGTATGACTAAAGGTGTAAGTTTATCCCGACTAAAAAATGAAATGTCCCCGCTAATGTTCATAAAATCCTTCAAAAGCTGACGTTCCACATTTAGGACATGTGTTTTGAGGCCTTCAAGCGTCGCGATAAAACTGATAACTGGACGGCGCTGATCAAATTGTTTCCAATAGTCTTCTGGAAGCGGGAGGGGTGGATGCCCATCAATATCTATTGCTATAGCTTTCATGCTTTCTTCAAAATAGTTGTAAGTAGTCAGCAATCTATAAATACCTCCATCCTTCCAATAGTTGGAGGTTTGTCGTTCTTCTCCTTTGTTGCCAAAAGTACCCGTTTGCATATCGTACTCAGCAAATTCTCTGAGTTCATCTTGATGCTTATTTATGGCTTGAAATATGGGTTTAAGGTCCTCTTGAAATGCATCAAAAGTTCTTCCTAAAGGGTGGCCTTCAGAAGAAACATCACTATATAATTGGCTTGCTATATTACCACTCAGCGCAATATTCACCTCTTTCAAGGAGGGATTCACACGTGTCGTCTGTCGGTAATTTTGCTCAAAAGCATCCAGGAGGGTAGAGCCGCCACCGAGGTCACAACTGGTGAGCAGGGCTAGCAGAAAGAGGCAGGCAAAAGATTTTTGCATAAGGGAGGGGATTGGGGTTGGGTAAAAAATGTGTTGTACTGGAAATAACGAGATACAACGAACATACATTTTTTTTTACGAAAACGCCGTTAAGTGAAAAGAGAAGATTCGGCAAAAGGGGATGCTTTATAGACCAATAGCGGAAGTTTCTTTCCAAACAGTCTTTTGGGTTCATGGCTGACATTTTTTGAGCCTAAACATGCTTAGCCCAATAAGCTAATAATATTTGCATGCCTCTTTTTTTGTTAGTATATTTAAACATAAAATTCGGTCATGGTAATTCAAGGAAACAAAATACTAACTCCCTCTCAGGAAATCGTTTATCCTGAGTCAGATGGTAAACCTATGGCTGAAAATACGCTCCAAGCTCGATGGATTATTATGCTATATAATAATCTTCATGGCCTTTTTCGAGACCAAGATGTCTTTATAGCAGCAGATTTATTTTGGTATCCTGTAGAAGGTGACCCCAATACCAAAGTGGCCCCAGATGTCATGGTTGCCTTTGATCGTCCTACTGGAGATCGAGGATCATATAAGCAGTGGGAAGAAGAAGGAATTGCTCCTCAGGTTGTATTTGAAGTAATATCTCCTTCAAATACAGTGGTGGAAATGCTCGACAAGCTTAAATTTTATTCTGAGTATGGCGTTTCTGAATTTATCCTTTTAGACCCCAAGAAGAATGAATTCAAAGCTTTTATAGCAAAAGACCATAAGCTAATTCACGCCAATCAGTCCAGTCAGGCTTGGCATAGCCCCAAGCTGGGCATTGGCTTTCAAGTCATAGAAGGAGTGCTTACTGCACTTTATGCTGACGGTACGCCCATGAAGACATTTGACCAAATCATGGCAGAGAAAGCAGCTGCTGAGGAAGCTGAAAAAATAGCCCTCGCTGAAGTAGAACGCCTTAAGGCCAAGCTTCGCGAATTGGGAGAAAACCCTGGTTGAGGGGAAATGATTGCAGATTGATGATTGATGAACAAGGATTGGAGAAATAGAAGAGGTTTTACTTCACAGATTTTCAATCCTTGTTCAATATTCATCAATCAGAAGAGGTCTTCCCATTCAAAATTCACTCATTCACTCATTCAAAATTACCTCTCTACCCCGAGATCAAATGCTCCAGCACATCTCCCACATAATACGCCACGAACGCCGCTATCGCGCCCAAAACCAAGGTCTCTAAGATCCCTTTGCCAATATGTGTCTGCGTCACATAAGCTTTCAGTCCACCAATAATGGTGAACCCCAGTCCCGTGAGCACAGAAGCCCAGACAAATAGGTCTCCTGAAACGGCGCTCACCATATCCCACACATAGGTCAAGAGCGGAATCAAGCCGATCAGCAAAAAAGACACAAAGGTCACCAATCCTATCAAAAAAGGCGACTTTGGATCTTCATGCATCTCCAATTCCTCCTTCATCATCATATCTACCCATTTGTCCTTATCGGAGGTGATCACCGCTACAATTTGCTCCAACAATTCGCCCTTGAAGCCTTTTTCTCGGAAAATCACGCGGATTTCTTCCGTCTCAGCTTCTGGCATATGTTCCACCTCCCAGTACTCCTTTTTCTTATGTTTTTGGTAATTGGCCTTTTCGGATTTGGAGGATAAATAGGCTCCTATGGACATGGAGAGCCCATCTGCAAAGAGATTGGCGAAGCCTAGGATGATGATGATAGAGCTGTCTAGCCCCGCCCCAACAGCGCCCGCCACGACCGCAAATGTCGTCACGCAGCCGTCTATACCGCCATAGACAAATTCTCCTAGATAATCTTCAAACTTGTTAAATCGTGAGTTTTTTTGATGAATGGTTTTTTCAGCGTGTTCCATTCCTTAAATTATGCCTTTTTCCCATAAGCCTCCAAATATGTTTCGTACCAAAATCAACGCTTTCTTCAACCCCGAGCAATTTCAAGGCTGGGGAAAAACCCGCAACTATTTTGAAGGGTGGTACTTTAAGGTATTGAATGCCGACGCCTCCAGGGCATTTGCCTTCATCCCAGGCATCGCCATGGATGAGGCAGGTAAGTGCCACGCTTTCATCCAACTGCTGGACGGTAAGCAGCGGACCTCACAGTACCACACATTTGAAGCAAAGGCTTTTCAGCCTAAGCCAGGTGCTTTTTCCGTGGCGATTCACCAGAATCATTTCTCCGAATCCTCGATACGCCTTGACCTGCCCGATGCCAAGGGGGAACTGCAATTCACTGGGAATATCCCGTGGCCCAAGCCTTGGTACAGCCCAGGCATCATGGGACCATTTGCCTTTGTGCCGTTTATGGAGTGCTATCACGGCATCGTGAGCATGGACCATGACCTGACAGGGAAGTTGGAGATAGGGGGCGAAATGATCGATTTTGCAGGGGGAAAAGGCTATATCGAGAAGGATTGGGGGCGCTCCTTTCCCAGCGCCTATGTCTGGATGCAGAGCAATCATTTCTCTGAACCAGGAATCTCGCTCAAGGCGTCTGTCGCCAATATTCCGTGGGTGCGCAGCAGTTTTGTGGGGTTCATCTCAGGCGTATGGCTGCACGATCGTCTGATTCGCTTTACTACCTACAACCAGACTCACTTGAGGAAATGTGCTATCACAACGGACATGGTGGAAGTCGTGATGGAAAACAGGGCGCACCGCTTGTCGCTTTCGGTGAAGCGCGATGCCGCGACGGAACTCGCTTCGCCCATCCAAGGCGCCATGCAAGGCAAGATCGAGGAAAGCATGACCTCTGAGGTAGAAGCGGAGCTATATGATAAGCGCAATAAGACGATGCTGCTCCACGATACAGGCAGGCACGCAGGGCTGGAAGTGGCAGGCAAGATCGAGGAGATTTTGGTGTAAAAAGAACATTTTGGGTAAAAGGCCAGTTTGCATGCAGTTCTGAACTTTTTATCTCAAATTTTATGAAATCCCTTTTCCTTTTTCTATTGGCCCTTTCCTGCTCATTCATCGCCCTCAGCCAAAAAACTACGACATCTCCTGAAGACTTCTCCGCCTTAGCGGGAGACGACTGGAAGGGGAAATTGACCTACCTGGACTATACTTCCGAAAAGCGTTCAACCATTGATGTAAACCTTGCCGTCACAAAGAAGAAGGACAGGGTATTTACCTTATTTTATTCCTATCCCTTTGAACCCAATGCGAATAGTAAGGGCAAAATCACCATCGGTAAAGACTACCAAACCATTAACAAAAAGCCCATCATTTCCCGAACCAAAAAACAGGATGGAACCATCGAGATCGTCTGTACAGGGAAGGGAAAAGACAATGGGAAAAAGGCTTCGTTTAAATACATTTACACCATCAATGCCAATCGCCTCACAATCACCAAAGAGGTCAAGTACGAAGATGGAGATTCCTATTTTTTTAGGAATGGCTATGTCTTTACGCGTTGATGTGGCCTAACGGAACGGTGTGTTTCACTGCATGCTACTAGTAGGGACTTTGTCTCCAAAAGGGAGAGAAAGAGAAGTGCAAACTCAAGCTCAAGTCTTGCCCTGAGTCTACCGAAGGGTCAAATTCTAGAAGACACTTTTGAAGTTGAACTTGGTTTTTACTTGAATCTTCTCGGAGAAGTCCCTTACTGTTTGCATGAGTGAGTAGTAAAGTAGCGCATAAATTTGCGCTGGGCCGGATTTCCGGATTGTGGCTGGGCTCTTTGCGTAATCCGGCCCTTTGTCATTTTGCGCCGAAGGCACTAGTGTTTATTCAAGACTGAAATGTGGAGAAGACAGAGGCGCGGATTACACACAAATCAGCCCCCTTCGACAAGACTTCGGCGTGAGCTCAGTCGAACGCTCAAGGCAGGTCTCTAATCCGGAAATCCACGCCAGCTTGCATAGCAAGCAATTTAATTTGCTGGGGCGGATTTCCGGACGAGGAGTTGGCTCTTGGCGTAATCCGACCCGTTAACTCCACAATACTAAATTGAAAGAACACTAGCGCTTCAACACCAGCTTCTCCGAAGCGGTCCAGCGACTGCCTTGCAAATGCACGACGTAGACACCATCTGCCAGGTCAGTGGCCTGAAAAGTAAGGGTGTGGTTCCCCACCGCATAATAGCGGTCCTGGGCAATCGCCTTCAGCTTTTTCCCTTCCAGGTCAAATAGAGCGATACTGATGCGCTGATTATCACCGACGCTGAAGCTCACATTGATCTCTCCGGTGGAAGGATTTGGAAAGACTGTGTATAGCTTATCTTCTGGCCATACGACCAGGTCATCCAGGGCATCTGTCGTGAGGTCGATCAGCTCATCGCCCATTTGGTAGGGAACATAATTGATAGGCAAATAATACATCTCGTCCGTAGTCTTTTCGCCCCAAGTGACAAATTTAGGCGGATTGTTGGGGTTGTTGGGATTGGCAGCGGTGTTGTCATAGGTGCAAAAAGCGTGGATTTCTGCCCCCGCTTCTAGTTTGATCAAGCGATCAAAGAGGTACCCGCCTTGCCAATTGAAATCCCATTCAGGGATACGGAGGAGCGGCACGGTATCTCCTGTTGGCTGAACTGCATAGATCTCCCAATCTGTCCCCAGCAGGTGACAATGAGGCGCAAGACCTAATAAACTCACGTCAGCAGGTACCTGGATCACCCCATGAAAAGTCTTCTGCTCTTCGGGCAATAGGAAAAAAGGCCCATTGACCAAAATAGACGGCAAAGGCACCATGAGAAATCGCTCGACATAGCGCTGGGCAGGCTCTTTTTTGAAAAAAATATTGATGGTAGAGGAATCCGTAGTCACGGTGGGCCAAGGGGCATAATGCATTTGCACCAATAAGTCGGCACCCTTATACATTTTCTGCCCGATCCCTTGGGGATAAAACCGAGGGATCTGGCCAGGAACGTAGCCCGGGTACTGATTGTTGGCAGCGCCTTGAATGCCAAATCCCCCAAAGCCATCGTATCCATAGCCAGGGTCATTAGCGTCCATGGCTTGGGCCTGTCCTGTGGTATCCCACGAAAAGAGGGCGTGATGAACGATCTGTCGATTGCCAGGTCGGAGTTCTATCGCAGCGATGTCTCGATCCGCCGTCAGGCCTGTCGGAATGACAAAAATGCGATATTCGTCTTCATTGCCCCCTATATGCGTATAGGTCTCCTCCATACTCAAGACGAGGTCAGGCTGGCCCAGGACAGACCCTGTCGGAAAGACGGGAAGGGGCGGTTCATCGGCGGGATCGCCTTCTGGCGCGCCTGCCAGGACCCATTGGCGGATCAGGTCTATTTCTTGTGTATTGAGGTAATTTTCGCCCAAAACATTGGAATACGTATGATCGGGTTTCCATGGCGGCATGTATCTAATTTCGGTCACATATTGCACCATCCCCGCCCATGCAGAAACTTCTGTATAATTCGTAAAAGGCATAGGGCCGATCTCCCCTGGCCGATGGCAGGAAGTGCAATGCTGATAGATGATCGGCGCAATGTCTTTGGTGTAGGTAGGAGGTTGGGCTTGTACCCAAAAACTCAACAAGAGCAATAGGAGTAGGGTAATGGAAGTTTTCATAGGAAAATGATGAAATAAAGAAGAGAGGGACAAGTTCAATACATTATAAATTAAGTTTCTAGCATAACAGCTCTGCTGTCATTTCGACGAGTCATCGAGGAGAAATCTAACAGTGTGGTCTAGAAGCCTGGAAATAACCACTCAAAAGGGACTGTTAGATTTCTCCCTTTGGTCGAAATGACAACTGTGTTGTGAGGAAGGCCCCAAAACTTCTGTTACACTGTACTCAAACTCAAACTCAAATATCAAGTGAACGCTTGAACGCTCATTTAGTAATAAAACATCCGATGGGTTGAGAAATAGGATTTGCGACGGGAAGCCCTGCTAGAATGGCGTCTAGGGCATCGCGGAGTTCAGACGTCGTGACGACGCGCCGTCGCTGACCTGGCCGTTCATAGGCATTGTCGATGCGGCCACGATATAGAATCTCACCGTTTGTATCCACTACAACCACCTCTGGTGTGATGGTGGCATGGAGCTGCTGGGTCATGCGTTGACCATGGTCTTTGACAAGATCAAAGGGGAGTCCAAAGCTTTCCCCAAACGTATTTACACTTTCCTCATCGCTCGACAGCATCGGAAAAACGCCCGTAAAGGTGATGCCCTGCTCCGCATAATCTTGGTGTAATTGTTGGAGTTCCGGGGTGTAATAGCGACATATGGGACAGTTTTCAGATAGAAAAAAATAGACTGAGATGGGGCCTGTAGGAGGAGACTGACTCCACCCAATAAGGGGAAGCAGTAGGAGGAGGATAAGAGAAAAATGCGGTTTCATGATTGGGTGATTTATGGGGTAATTGACTAATGATTGGCCTAAACTAGGCAAGTAGGTAGCCTTCCCCCTTTTTTTTCAACCAACACGCGTTTTTTTCCCACAAACAGCCTGAATCCAGAAAGGTGTGTTTGGGTTTACCTTTGCCAAAGCCCCTACGACTCATATATAACAGCCAACAGCCATAAACGACCTAAATTTCCTTTAGCTCCAAAAAAAATTCAAATAAGGAAAGAAAACTTTGCCTAAGTCCCTATTTTTTCTGATATTGGATTCAACGAGAATGGGCTTTATTTAGAATTGTGAACATTCTGCCTAGCCAAGCACCAAAACGCCAAATTGCATCATAACACTAGCGTGTACTTTCGCTTGATCAATTCCTTACTCACATCATCATGAAGAGACGACTATTTTTGAAGCAAGGCAGTCTGGCAGCCTCTGGGCTTGTTGCCGTTCCCTATCTGCTTACTTCTTGTAAACCCATCTTAGACATTGTTACTGAAAAGCCTCCTGTTTTCACAGCTGAAATGGCAGAAGGGTTGACGGTTCTCGCCGAAGGTGCAGAGTTAATGGATATTTCTATTGCTGAGCTTCGGACTTCAGGTAACGGAGAACTAGGTCCCGCTGTGGCTGAGGTGTTTACATTAGGAGGTGTTGCCGAACAGATTTACAATCAGGCCGAAGTCCAGGCAGAAGTACCAGTTGACTTTGCAGAATCAGCCGCAGAAATCTTGGACGCCTCTGCCGAAATCGCACAGGCGGCGCCTGAATTATTGATCGAGTCTGAAACCAATCCTGAAACGCTGGTCATGCGAAATGGAGGATTTAAGGATGCTGCAGAAGATTTTGCTTTCCTGAAAGTCCTCAAGGCTACCAGTATCCTTAGGAGTGCTTCTGACGCCGATCCACATAATGCCGAGCGTGCCATCGCTTCTGAGAATATGTTTGAAGCTGCCGAGACATTTTACACTTCTATGTTAGGGGAAAATCCGGCAGAAGATGGAATTGAACTGATCGAATCTTCTGAGCACTTATTGGCGTATTCGGAGCAATACGTCGGTGTATGTGAGACGTTCTCTGGCGAAGCGGGATTTATCCTAGGCGTAGAGAATTTTGATGAAGCTACCAGTGAAATAGCTGCTGGCGAAATAGGCCCTGGTGCAGCGGTGCTATTAGCTTCTAGTGAAAATATTGCTCTTTCAGCAGAGTATTTTGCCGAAGGCGTCAATAATCTTGAAGGAACCGCAGAACTGCTTGGCAATTCGATAGAAAATACGGCAGAAGAACTGGTCCCCTTTGCGGAATTCCTGGTCTCAGAATCTATGGAATACATGGACCTGGCGAAAGGAAAAGCTGCTGAAATAGGCGCAGAAGCGATGTTGGAAGGTGCAGAACAGATTTTAATGGATGCAGAGACCGATGCGATGGAGATCTACAATGGCGGAGAAACCTTTGAATTAGGGGCGGAGAAATTTATCGCTGGCACCATGAGTTTCAAGGCGGCAGAAAAATATACCCATAGTTCTGAGCGCTTCTACCAAGGGGTCGAGCACCTGGCCGAAGGACTAGCTGAAGGAAACGCTAGACTCGCTGAGGCTGGAGAAATGAGCATTATGATGAATTCAGGGATGCTTCTTTCTGCTTCAGAAGACTACTTCATGGCAGCTGAGGCCCAAGAATTTCTAGCAACGAACCTCAATTTTGAGGCAGGTGAAATGGGCGTACAAGATCTCAGTGGCGCCGCAGCAGAATTGACAGAGGGAGCGGAAATGATGGAAGCAATTCCTAATCCTCGTCAAATTGAGGCAGAATTAGGAGCCATTGAGACCCTAGAAGGCGCCGAATGGGTGACCTATGGAAGCATTGAGGTTGACTGGGCTACGACGGGTTCGCTCATCGCTGAAGCTGAAAATACAGGGGAGACCTTTGAGACGCTAGAGCCTCAATGGGCTGCCTTTGGCTCTGAAGAATTGAACTCTGGCAATGTGGAGCTTCCTTACCTCGAGGATGGGGCGGAAAGCATTGTGACAGGAACTGGCCAAATCCACAATGGCGCCATGGAGTTCATCGAAGGACTAGAAAGGTAAAGGAAAGATTTTTCCTTTTTGTATAAGACCGGCCCGAGACAGGCCGGTTTTTTCTTTTGAGACCGCTCGGGCTTGCGCCCTCGCTGCGAGACCGTTCGCGCCTTCGGCACTCACTGCGGGACCGCTCAGGCCGAAGACGGCCTTCGCTGCGAGATCGCTCGAAGACTCACTGCGAGACAAGAAAAAAGTCTGCCTTTAGTCTCATAGCGAGGCGAGTCTTCGAGCCGAGCGATCTCGCAGTGAAGGGCTTTAGCCCTGAACGATCTCGCAGGGAGGAGCTTCGCGACGACCGGTCCCGCAGCGAGCCCGCAGGGCGAGCGGTCTTCAACCCCATCGAGACGTCGCCGTGCTCAAAAATGCGTGCAAGATATTCATGACATCCTGGCGGCTGAGTTCGCCCTTGCGGAAGGCGCTGGCGACGCCATCGCAGAGGATGCCTTGCTTGGTATGACGCAGGCGCGTCGAGAAGCCCCAAAACTCCGTTTCATCCCCCCACACATCAAACGGCACACTAAGTCTCGGGTCAGGCTGTTGATAGGCATCAAAGTCGGGCCAGATAGAACCGCCCCAGCGCATGAGCTTATCCATCACCAAACTCAGAATGGGATTAGTAAATTTTTCCAATACCCTGAATGTGCCAAAATCAATCAAGACCGCTCGCCACGGATCTCGTCCAAATTCGCGCGTATGCTGGATATTGACCCCTTCAAAGGTCATGGGGTCCCCATCAAAATGGCTCACCTCTTTGAGGTTCTTGATTTGATCATCGGAAAGGTTATGCACTTCCTTGTCCCCGTAAGACAAGCGCATGCGGCCGCTGTCAGGGTCCGCCCATAGCTTCACTGTAGTGACGTAGGTCGTAGAGGTCACGCCATAGCGACGTAAGAGTAGCTCTACCTCTAGGTGCAGCAACTGCATATCACTTTTGTAAACAGGCAATCCGCCAGGGTTTTCAGGACGACGCTGCGCTCGTCGAACCAGCAAGCCTGCTGGGCCTGCAATCCCGCCCGTATTCTTGACATCAAATCCTAGTTTGATCAAGGCATAGGTGGGCAAGGTCTCAAAATGAGAACCGCTATGGCGAAAGATAGCCTCTATCAATTGCTGATTGAGGTATTCGATAAATGCCTCTGCCAAGGTCAGCAGACCATTGCCATGGTCGTAATAGCGGTGCTGCTTCCCCGCTTCCAGACCTGTGCCTTTCACATCCAATAACCCATCTCCTTCTGGTGCTAGCAGTGCCGTATCGAGGCCCAGTCCCTCGTAATTATTTTTCAATGAAAACACCAAAGCGCGTCCGTACAGGGCTGGCCGATAGGCTTCCACGGTCTCTCCTGTGAGGGGAATAGCGGTATTGACAATGTCTTGATGCGCCTGATTGTCAGACACATAGCACGTATGGCGGATGAGCCATTCGTCAATGCGCTGCTCGATCATGAGCTGCTTGGCGCGACCTGTAAGGTGGGTGAGTTCGGGGTGAGCCTGCTCTAGGCGTTCCGTCTGCAGGCATGGAAAATCATGCTGAAGCAAGGCATAATTGGCAAAGACGACCTCGCACCCCGAGATCGCATGCACCGTCTCCGAGGGTACATCTCCCTGCATCAATTCATCTACTGACCGCAAAATCGGCCCTTCTGAAAAAGCCATATTGGGATTGGCATCTACTAGCTGGGGAGGCATATTGAGGTCTATCATGAGAGGAATTATTGATGCTTAATTGATGGATTATTGATTGGGAAAATTCATTCAAAATTGATCATTCAATCATTCAAAATTCTCCCCCGAATCTCGGCTTCTGTCAGCGTTCGCCTTACCAATTTGTAAAAATACCCAGGCTTTTCCAGTACATCTTGAGGGGTCATATTCCTTAAATATCCGTCCCACGCCCTAGATGCCCAGAGATGGTTTCCATAACTTTCTGCGCAGTCGTATTCCAAACTATCAAAAAGGATTTCCAATCCGCGATCGCTACCCGAAGGCTGATAGAATGCGCTGGGTGGCAAGATCGTCACGTAATCTGCAAAGTCTCTTGCTAGTATTTCAGGGAATTTTACAGACATTTCCCCCCATCCTTCTGGATCAAATCCCGCGCCTTCTCTCTGACTACCAGGGTGATAGGCTTGAAGCCATTCTTTGAGAAAGGGCGAATCAGGCTCGCTCATGATGACGCCATTGCACAGGCCCATGCCATTCTCAATGCCCATGACATAGCGATGCTGAAGCAATTCATCCAGCGGCTTTTCAAGGAAAATGTCTGTATCCAAATATACCCCTCCGTGTGCGATCATCGTCCTCAGTCGGGCTATATCTGCCTGGTGTTCTACCCGTTGGATAGGAATTCCAAAAATGTCTGTCGGTGCTTTCATTTCTACCATGGTCAGAAAAGGCTTCAGCCGATCAAACCATTCACTTTCAATCGGAGCGTTGTGATAAAAATAGCATGTTGCTCCTGGATGTGCCTTGATCACGGACCATAGGCAGAGGTAATTGGCGTAGGCAAAGGGCTTTCCGCCACTGGCGCTCGGCGCTGCAAAACTGACAAAGTGAAACTGACGAGGAATCATGGTGTAAGAATTATAGGACCGCTCAGGCTTCGACAAGCTCAGCCTTCGCTGCGAGATCGCTCGAAGACTCGCTGTCAGATAAAGGCATGTCTCTTCGTCTCTTGTCTGACAGTGAACCCGTAGGGTGAGCGATCTGACCTCTGATAGTGAGGCCGCTAGGCCGAACGGTCTGGCAGCGAAGCGGTCCTCTTTTTGATCACAAATCGCTGCTTATAGGTTCTCAAGGGTATTTGTTTTTCTTTACAAAATGCATCTACGATGCAGTGATACCCCTTATTCACCGTATCATGGATAGAAAGATCATACCCCGCAAGGATGCCATCGGGTTGAAGTTTTTGGTACCAAAGGCGTAATTCATCGGCAAAGGAAGGTAGTTGGCTGTCTCCATCGAGGAAGACAAATGCCAGAGAACCATCGGCATATAGGCTGACTGCTTGTAGGGAATGGGCTTGAATGACACGGACGAAAGAGGATACACCTACATCAGCAAATGTCTGCTCTACATCTTTCTTTGTCGTATCTGAGCGTTCAAAGTGATCTATGGTATCAAATGTAAAAGATTTTGCATTCTGTTGAAGCATCTCAGCCATAAAACATGCACTCCGTCCCAGGTAGGTTCCCACCTCCACTAGATGCCCGCCAGGCAATGTCCGCACCGCATCTTCGTAGATGCCGCCAAAGTCAAAAAAACCGGGAATCTCCCGATAACGAAAAGGGGAAACATCGAGCTGCGCTTGAAGGCAATCGAGGTAACTTTGCGGCAATTCGTTCCAAAAAGTGGAAACGATGTTGCCATAATCTGTTTGAGGGCTTTTCCCTTCCATACAGCGCCAGAGTGCATTTTTCCAAAACCCTGCCCAGACGTGATAAGCCACATAATCCCCGCTGGATTTCCCCAAGGAATTCCAATAGCCAGGAAGCTTAACGACCTGAATACCAGTGGCCTGGATAGCAGCGGCGAGCGGTAGTTGGTCATCGGCGGGATTGACATAAGGCGATTCTATGCCTTTGAGATAATAGGCCATCCAGGCATCCACCAAGTCCCCACATTGCCAGCAAGCCAATAAGCCATTATTGAATTGGAAGCCTCCGGCCAGTTGTTCCCAATTTGTCCCAAATACCGTCTCAAAGATTTCCCTCTTCACCATTGGCGGGACCTTGATGGCATCTCCTTTTGGGTCTTTTTTATTAAAATACAAATACCCATCAAAAGCCCTTTCGTTTTCCACCACGCCCCAAATGGTCGGTACGCGGGAATAAGCAAGGGATATGTCTTCTATTTTTGAGGCTAACAAGGGGGTGAATGCCATGTCCGCGTCCAGCAGAAAGACCAGCTCGTCAGCGTATTTTTTCAACACATAAAACCGCGCCAAGCGGTTGGTGAGGTCATTGCCTACGGCACCCTGATAGTGTTCAGGTAGGAAGGAAGAAACGGCTTGATCAGCACGTAGTTCGTCAAACGTAAAAACCTCCATTGGAACATCCAATGCCCTAAATGGCGCAATCGTGTCTGCATCCAGATCCTTTTCACAATAGATCAGCGTCACAGGCATCATCACCTGCGCCACAAATGACCGCACAGCCAAGTACGTCAGGCAGGCATATGCCCTGTCAAAAATCCAAATGGCGCGGGAGGGAGGGAAGAGAATGATAGAATGAGGGAATGATAGAATGAACAAAAACCTAATATAGGGAAATATACCTAAAATTGAAACATTTTTTTGTTTCATCCGAATATCAACCCACAAACCCTAATATCATTATCATGTCAGAAAAATTTAACGGTAGATACCGAATCCCCTCTGCTCGCGCGTCTTGGTGGGATTACACCAACAATGGCGCATATTTCATTACCATTTGTACCAAAAACCGCCGCCATTTCTTTGGTGGGATTTTAGATGGCGAAATGCATCTATCACATGTAGGAGAGGTCGCCCACGAATTCTGGGCAGGAATCCCCCAACATTTCCCATTCGTCGAATTGGGGGAATTTGTGATCATGCCGAACCATGTTCATGGGATATTGGTGATTAATCACCCCAATGATCCGTCGGCGGAAATTGTAGAGACGTTGGAATCCAACGTCTCTACAATCCCGCCGACCCCAACGTCCGATACACCCCCCAAAAACGAATTCATGGCATCTATTTCCCCAAAATCGGGGTCCGTTTCGTCCATCATCCGATCCTATAAATCGGAGGTGACAAAATTTTGCCGACGGTTTTACGACCGGCAATTTGGGTGGCAGGCGCGATTTCATGATGTCATTATCCGTGATGAGGCCGCATACCAGCAGATCAGCCAATATATCCGAAATAACCCAGGCAACTGGGATGAAGACATGTTTTCTAACTAGCGGAATTAATTCTAATTTCGCCCCATGAAACCACCCATTGCAAAGCAACAGCCCAAAGTACTGGAAACCCATGGCCACCAGCGTCAAGACCCCTATTTCTGGCTCAACGAGCGAGAAAACCCCGAGGTGATCGGTTACCTCAAGGCAGAGAATGCCTATAAGGAATCGGTGCTTGCACCCACCAAGGAATTTCAGGAAATCCTGTTTGAGGAGATGAAGGGACGTATCAAGCAGGACGACAGTTCTGTGCCCTATCGCAAGGACGATTATTTTTATTATAGCAGGTATGAGACGGGCAAAGAATACCCCATTTATTGTAGGAAAAAAGGAGCGCTGACGGCAGATGAGGAAATCATCCTGGATGTAAATATCCTCGCCGAAGGCAAGGACTATTGTGCCGTCGCTGGTGGCACCAATGTCAGCGATGACCATCGCTACCTCGCCTACTCGACTGACTACGTCAGTCGCCGCATCTACACGCTCAACGTGCGTGACCTCACCACAGGCGAGGACCTCGCCGACCAGATTCCCAGGATCACAGGCAATGTCGTCTGGTCCAAGGACAACCGCACCTTATTTTATTCTAAACAAGATCCTCAGACCCTGCGGTCTTACCAGATCTACCGCCATACGTTGGGGGCCGATGCGAGCGATGATGTGCTTGTATTTCAGGAAGACGATGACACCTATCGATGTTACGTCACCCGCACCAAATCCCGCAAATATCTGGTCATCCAGGCAGCCAGTACCCTTTCGGATGAGGTCCATATCCTGGAGGCCGACAAGCCTTACGACGAATTTCGTCTATTTGCTCCGCGCGAGCGGGAGCTGGAATATAGCATAGACCATGCAGGAGACCATTTTTACATCCACACCAACCTTGACGCCAAGAACTTCTGCCTTATGCGGTGTAGCGAAGCTGCTACAACAAAAGAAAATTGGGAAACGGTGATTCCACATAGAACGGATGTGTTACTAGAAAACATAGAACTGTTCAAAGATTTCTTGGTACTGGATGAACGGAAAAATGGCTTACATCATCTGCGGATCATGCCTTGGGAAGGGGAAGAACATTACCTTGAATTTCAGGAAGCAACCTACTCGGCGGGCATCGGATACAATCCTGAATATGATACAAAAGTGTTGCGCTACCACTATGATTCGATGACGACACCTAGTTCTATCTACGACTATGACATGGTCGGCCGTACGCAGACCTTGATGAAGCAACAAGAGATTCTGGGTGGATTTGAAGTCAGCAATTACCGTTCGCAGCGGGTATTTGCGACGGCAGATGATGGGACAAAAGTTCCCATGTCATTGGTGCATCATCGCGATACGCCGCTGGATGGGCGTGCGCCACTGCTGCTGTATGGCTACGGTTCCTATGGCTATAGTATAGATCCCTATTTCAGTAGCAGCCGCCTCAGCCTGCTCAATCGTGGATTTATCTATGTCATCGCCCATATTCGCGGGGGAGAGGAGATGGGTCGTCAGTGGTATGATGATGGGAAAATGTTAAACAAAAAAAACACCTTCACCGATTTCATCGCTTGTGGAGAACACCTGGTGAAGGAGGGGTATACCTCAGCGGGCAAGCTTTTTGCGATGGGCGGCAGTGCAGGGGGCTTGTTGATGGGGGCCATCATCAATATGCGGCCTGACCTGTGGGCGGGTATTGTGGCGGCGGTGCCGTTTGTGGATGTCGTCACGACGATGCTCGACGATAGCATTCCGCTCACCACGGGTGAATACGACGAGTGGGGCAACCCCAATGTCAAGGAATATTATGACTATATCCTCTCTTATTCGCCTTACGACAATATCGAACCCAAAGCCTATCCACCGATGCTCGTGACGACAGGCATCCACGATTCCCAGGTCCAATACTGGGAACCTGCCAAATGGGTCGCCAAGCTGCGTGTCACCAAAACGGATGATCATCCATTGCTCTTACACACGAACCTCGAAACAGGCCATGGCGGCGCTTCAGGACGCTTTGAGGCGCTGAAGGAGGTTGCGATGGAGTATGCGTTTTTGTTGTGGCTGGCGGAGGGGAAATGATTGATTAATCTATTCTTCCTATGTTACTTTTTTTAGAAAAAAGTAACCAAAAAATCGAAGCGAGCCAACCAAGGCCAACCCTTCTAGCCATCCGCGCGCGCTCGCTTCACCCCAGCCGCACTTACTCTGGACATCTTTCGATTAGCTATGAATCCTTGATTACATTTAATAACGCTTCCGCCTGCTTAGCGCGGTAATGCGGCCCTTCCCTAATCTCCTCAAGCAAGTTGATGGCTTGTCCTTCTTCCCCTATTAGCAACAAACAGATTGCTCTTCTCCATTGTGCTACATCGCGAAATGTTCCTTCCATTTGCAGGGACTTGTACAACGGAATCGCTTCTTCATAATCCCCCATTTGTACCAAAGATTCTGCATAGTATAAGGTGATCTTGGGAGAATTGGCAGTCCGATTGAGCGTTTTGAATAAGGAAATGGCTGAGGCAAAATCCTGTTGATTGTAATACAAATAGGCAGAGTCCTTTTTGGTAGGGGATTCTGCGCCGTCACTTCGCTCTCTTGTGAGGGGGTAAGGATCCAAATGCCCTATCGCTAGTTGATCAAATCCTTCAGGACCACTAGAAGGCAATATCCATATCATGGAAAAAACTGCCGCAATAGCCGCAGCCACAGCTATTCCCCACCGAAGACGTACCGTCTTCTGACGTTGACGAAACGACTCATACTGAGCGCGGACAGCGACTTTTTCTTCCGCGCGCTTTGCAGCGCGGAGAATAGCGATCTGGCGAGCCTGCTGGTTCACAGCCGCTGCGAATTCAGGGTCTGTCTCCATCTTTCGGCGGATGTCCCGCTTTTCGCTATCGTTCGGCAGATCTGCCAGATAGTCAGCTATAAGGGCATTATCGGTAGAATCCATTATGAGATTATTGATTGATAAATTGATTCATTATTGATTGGCGGGTGTTGATAATCAGTAGGTTAGCATCTTGAATTAATAATCAGTCAATCAATAATGAATAATCATCCCTCTGCTTGTTTCATTTTCTTGAGCCATTGCTGATAGCAGCGATGGCGCGTGACTTTGACGACATTAGGACTAGCGAAGTCCATTAGGGTAGCGATTTCTTTTTGGGGTCTTTTTTCGACATACACGAATTTCAAGAGCTTTTGGCACTTTTCTCCTAGCATCGCGAGCGCCGTCTGAACCTGTTTTATCTGCTGTTGCATATTGGCTTTGGCATCAGCTGAGAGGTCTTCATCTTCTGGCTTCAGGTGTATAGCTAATTGCCGTTCTACCTCTCCTTCTCCCAGCAACCATTTAGCATGGGCGCGGTTCAATTCCCGCCAGACATTCCAGCAAATCCCAAATACATAGGTGCGGATGTTGCTGAGGTATTGCAGCTTGTCTGAAAGGATATTTTCCCGAAAAATCAAAATCGCGTCCATATACACATCTTCTGCATCGGCGAGATTACAGTTGGTTTTTTTGATTAACGTTCTGACACAGTAGCGACTCGTCTCGGCGAAGACGTATTCCAGGCCTTGATTGTCGCCATTTTTGATTTGTGTTGCTAATTGTCGGAACCGCTGGTCTGTCATGTGGTCTAGGGGAAAATGTAGGAGAATGGGCTTCTCTGTTCACTTCCCGAAGATACAAAATCGAGATCAAGTGCAAACTCAAGTTCAAATTCAATGATTATACATTAGACCTGATAGAAAGTCCGTTTTGACTTTTGGCTGATTTTTGAACCATATAAGGCATTTTAGGGCATATAAGGTCAAATAGCAGTTTTCTTAAATGTTCTTATTTGTCTTATATGGTTTTGTTCACAGGACATTTCACCCAGTCTAAAGTATAAGCTTAATCATTCAATTATTACCCTACTAAAGCCCACCTGACTCTCTGTCGTCAGTCGCAGCAAATACACGCCAAGGGAGACGTTAGGCAATGCCAATTTGCCCGTACCATTTTTAACCTGATACCTCCTCACCACACGTCCCTGCAAGTCCATCAATTCAAGGACGCCTGAAGTACTTGCCGCTACATCCCAGTGATAATACAGTTGCTCACTGGCAGGGTTTGGCGCAAACTGGAAGTCCATTTTATCTAATAGGGATGATTCCACCCCAAGTGTCTGTTGGGTCGCTACCACTGCCGCTAGGGCGTCCAGCTTGCCATAGCCCCAATCATTATTGGGGACGGTGCCTGTGAAGGCATCTGTGCGGGCGGATTGATGCAAAATGTCTTTAGCCTGTGCGACAGTCAGGTTGGGGTTGACCTCAAGCATCAGGGCCAATGTCCCTGTAAGGATAGGTGCTGCTGCACTTACGGCAGTCTGAAGGCCGTATTGGCCATTGCTGCCTTCGGCGATATTGAAGGTGAACTGGGAGTAATAGGTGTCAGGGCTATAGGCACCGATACAGAGTTCTCCTGGCACGGCGATGTCCACGCCTAATCGCCCATCCAATGTAGGCCCTAGGCTACTGCCTAGCCACAAATCCCCCACCACGCCTTCTCCGCCCCGATGGCGGGCAATTCCATCGATGTCCGTATAGGTGGTGTCAAAGACATAATCTGTCGGCACGATAGTATTGAAGGAAGAAGCATAATCGTTGATGCTGGCACCTGGGAAGATTTGGTTGAGAAAGCCATTATTATTTCGAAAATAAGCGGGATTCAGGGAGGCAAAGAAGTCCCCAGCGACCACCGTCGCTCCATGTAGCCGAATGGTATAAGTACCTGTTGCGCCCGATAGATCAAGCACAATCTGGCGTTGCCCATTATTTGATTTAGCGTAGTCTACATCTGCCCCTTGGTGAAAGCAGCTAATGCCTGTCAATTGTTGATGATCTACCTGAGCGTTGGTTGCAGGCCCCACAAACGGACCCTCCACGGTGCCATTAGGGCGGATGATGGACACGTCAAATCGATCATTGCCATCGTACCATGCCTCAAACCGTAGGGTCCCGGTTGCGGCTTTTTCTACCATCAAATCTGCACTTCCACCTTGTGTCAAGGTGTCTGCAGCGCGATTAGGACCCCCGCCATCATCTCCCACTCCACAGACCAGCAAGCGTCCTGGCGCAGGAAAGTCGCTCATGGCACGGGAGACTTCACTCGTGCCATCTGTCGGGCCTCCAATGGAGCCTAGGTTGATGAGCGTAGCAGATGGAAGCCCTAACTCTATCGTTTTGTCTTCCACAAATTGCAGGGCAACAGGGAGATATTCAGGGTTAAAAAAGCCTGCCTGGCCTGCGATATTGCCTGTAGCTGGAAATGCATCTTGCGTGACCTTGACCACGATAATCGTTGCATCATAGGCGATGCCACGGTAAGGCGCACCCGCCATTCCACTCCCATCTCCTGCCGCAAGGCCCATACAAGCAGTCCCATGCCCATGGCGATCATTGGTCGCTAAAGGCATCCCAGAACTCAGCGCCTGATCGATCTGGGCACGGGTATAGATGGTGCCGATGCCGTAAGGATTGCCAGGGTCATTGGCGCCAGCTGGATCAAGCATATCGTAGATATAAGCGATGCGGGTGTTGCCATTGGCATCGATGAAATCGGGATGGGTATAGTCGATGCCCCGCTCGATCAAGGCGATAGCTACGCCTTGGCCTGTGAGGCCATATTGTTGATAGACCTGGTCTACGCGGATTTCTTGGCGGAGATTGTCGCCTTGGGTTTGGGCCTGGAGGAGGTGGCTTGCTGTCAGAAGGAGTAAAAAGAAGTATTTCATGGGAAGGATGATGAGAGAATGAGTGAATGATAGGATGATAGAAGGAAATGATTAAATGAGAATATGACTAAATGATAAGATGAATTTTGCCTGAACCCTGAACCTCTCATCAGTTCCTATTGAGCAGATAAGTACTTCCCCAGTAAAAGTCTCCGGCCCCACGCCAATTGGGGTTTTTGGTGAGGATGCTAGAGGTGGGCGTAAAGCTTTTGTACAAAAATCCATTTAATGATAAGCCCATGCTGCGCTCCAAATGAAGGTCCATGTGTGCCCCTATTTCTAGCCGATGAGCCGCTAGGGCCTGCGAATCTCCTCCCTTTACGCTTGCAAACAATACTGGCGCATATGTAATCCGTAGCCCAGCAGTCCCATAGCCTCCATCTGTAAGACTTCGCACATAGGCGTAGCTAGGCAGGCCTGTCAGCGCTAGCAGTAGTTTGGTCACCTGCTGGTCTCCATTCGTTTCCTTCTGCAAGCGCAGATGCGAGCCTACAGCCACAAAAGTCTTTTGAAGCGCTAGCGGCTTATACCAGCCCGCGATCAACTGATACTCATCAAATGTATACATGGAGTTGAGGGGAAATCGGATTTCTGCTGAGATATCAGAAAAGGAATTGCCAAAGATGCGGTAGTTATACCCCGCGCCGACAAGGGGCTTGCCTTGCCAAGCGACGGAGAAGAAAAAGGTATTCCTTCCAATAGTTTGGTAACCAAAGAAGGATTGGGCGGCGAGTTCACTGCTGAGGGCGAAGCCCAGTAAGCAGAGACAGATCGTGTATTTGAGGAATGGTTTCATGTGGGATTGATTAGCAGTTTCTGGGTAATAAGATCATTGTAAGATTCTTCGCGAGCTCAGAATGACAGCTATGCTGTTAAGGAAAACAAAGCTTTGGGTCGGGGATTACGCGAAAAGCCAAGTCACAAGCCGAAATCCCCGACAGCTTTGAGGATTGCAGAATATCGAACAAGGAATTCAGATTGAAGAAGTGATTGGAGTTTACTCTTCGCACTTGCTTCATCCACGCCCCTCACTTGTTTTTTCTGGTAGTTAAAAATGGCGAAGCCATTTTTAACTACCAGAAAAAACAACACGGAAGCTGAAGCTCCGCATACTGGGCAGGCGAGGGCCTGAAAAGGTGTAGGGCGGCTGCTTGAGGCTGACATAGTCCCAGTGGAGTGCAAATGGTAGAGACCCATCTGTGAGTTCTTCTAAGGGAATGCGGAAGCCAAATCCGTAGGTGAAATCGGATAGCCGTTCGCGGTTGGCGGCAATTCCAAAATTGTTAATATTTTGTGTCAAATAGCCCATACGCAGGGCGAAAACGTTCCAGAATAAAGCCTCGGTCCCGAGACTGAAGGTATTTCGGTAAGAGCTGTTTAGGACATTTTGATAGTCTGTCGTAAAGGTGAGGGCCAATGGGCCTTCACCAGCTCCTGGCAAGGAGATGTTGGTGTTGATGATATAAGCGATCCCTCCCCGCAGCGTGGTCGGAAATTCGGCAGTCGCTTCATCTCCCAGCGGGCTGGCAAAGGTCAGGGAGGCAGAAGACACATTGGTCACCCCAAGGCCCAGTTGCAATTTTTGCCCCTTACTTTCCGCTCCATTTAACTGCAAGCGATACAGCGCCCCTGCATCTATCAGGATGCTTTTGGCAGATGTGACGTCATCAAATGTTTTCCAAATAAACCCATTAACATTTACTCCTACATGAAGCCCTTCTATCGGCTCCGCAGCTGCTGACAAGGCAATATTGGTCGTGAATGGTTTTTCGGCAGGATACCGCGCCCCATTGATGTTGACATCAAAGGTCGTCTGGCCGATGGCAAACTGGTTGACGCTAAGTGCGACTACGACTTTGTCGTGCACCCTGCGCGCTATGCCGAGGAAATAGTAGTCAGAGTTTCTCAGGGCATAAAATGGCGCTGAGGTGGAGAAGGTCGCTTCTTGATGCTCGATGGTGCCAATCCCCGCTGGATTCCAGAAGAGAGAGGCAACATTCCCGCCAATGGCGGTATGAGCACGGCCCATGGCTTCTGCCTGGGCACTGGGCAGGTTGCCGAAGAAGTATTCCTGCTGAAACCCAAAATTGTACTGGGCAGAAGCCTGAGATAGCAGGAGCAAAGTGCAGATTCCGATTAAGGTTTTTTTCATAACACGATCATATTATTCTACCAAAAGGGTAAAGGAAAATGTCTCTTGGGGCGTGGAAATCAGTAAAAAATAAGGCCCTGTGGGCAATTCAGGGGGGAGGGTCAATAGTTGTTCATGGGATCCCGCTTGTTGAAAAGAATAGGTGCCAAACCCTCCCAGTTCTTGGCCTAGGGGATTGATGAGTTTGATGGAAACTTCAGTTGATTGTTGGAGGGTATAGCCTAGGGTAGTGGCCGTTTTTAGGGGGTTTGGATAAATGAAAAGGGAATGGGGAGTAAAGGAAGGCTGTTCAATACCCGTGTTGCGGTCGGGATCGTAACGGACCAAGACGAAGTCACTATCATTGTTGTATTCCTCGCTGCCAAGTACAAGAATTTTTCCATCCTGTTGGATAGCCACGGATACCTCTGTAGCAGAATTGGTGCCGCTGGTGTAGGTGGACACCAAGGTGTCAAATGTGTGGTCGACGCTACCGTCTGGGAGGTAGCGAAGGATACTCCATTCGTATTGAAAGCTGTTTTGGTCTCGGCTAGGGCCTGCGGAAACGATCTTGCCATCGCCTTGCAAGGCTAGGGAAGTGATCCCATTAGGACTTTCAAACGGGCCATGCGGAATATCAGTGATCACGATGCCTTGATTGCCAAAGGTCGTATCTAATTTGCCGCTGGTATCATAGCGCAGCAATGCGCTATTGGCGTGGATGGAGCTGCCAGTGCTACCCGCAAAAAGGATTTTGCCGTCGGGCTGCAAGGCCAAGGCGCCTGGGTGATCATCGCCAGCACCGAAATAGGTATACGAAATTCCTTGATCGCCAAATGTACTATCAAGGCTTCCATTTGCCTCATAACGGAGCAGCACAAAAGTTACAGCCAGGCTGTTGATCCCTATCGTAGCTCCGCCAACGATGACGTCTCCATCTGGTTGCAAAAGGAGTTCTACCCCTTCATCTATCCCAAGGCCAAAGGCCGTAATCGCATGTCCTAGACCGTTAAAGGTGCTGTCCAGGGCGCCATTCATGTGCATGCGCCAGACGACAAGTTCTCCGCCCAACCCATCGCTCGTAAAGCCCCCCACCACGATTTTGCTGTCAGGCTGAATCCTCACCGAACGCCCTTCTGTCTGAAAATTTCCTCCTGTCGATATGAGCACTTTCCCGTTATGATCAAAGGTCGTGTCAATGCTTCCATTCGGATGGTAGCGTGCCACGGCTAGTTCTGTTTTCATATTGGAATTTGAAGATCCTACGGCAATGATTTTCCCATCTGCTTGCAAGGCCATCGCCCGAATCGTAGAGCTTTCATTGCCCATATGGAACTCCGTTTTTACCCAACCATTAGTCCCAAAATTCCTATCTGGACTTCCATCTTCATTATACCTTGCCAGCAGAAAAAAGCGCTCAAAACTCACTTGTTCCAACAAACTGCCTGCTGCGAGGATCTTTCCATCGGGCTGAACCAGCAGGGCGTGCGCTTCGTCAAAGCTTCTGTCAAAATTGGTTCGGACGATGCCATTATTGCCGAAGGAAGGGTCCAAGGCTTGCCCATTCACGGCTGTGAAGAGGAAAAACAGAAAGGCTAAGGAAATGAAGGGTTTCATAAGAAGGGTTTTGAGTTTGATGTGTTAGGTTTAATGTTTTTGAACCATCATTCAAAATTCACCATTCTCACATTCAAAATTCATTCTCAATGCTTCAAAATCTTTCGCCTATGGAACTTGTGACAGAAGATGTTATCTTTCTGATATAATTCCATTGGGAAGCTGTATTGAGCAATGGAATGGCCGCTCAAAAGGTTAACACTTGAGGTTAATTTTTCGAAGAAAAATTGGCGTAGATGATGCATAATTTCCCAAAACCCATAAAAATGGCCTTCTCAGTGGTAGGCATAGCGCTTTTCCTCCTCCTGAGCGGCCAGGCCGATCTTTCTTCATCTAGCACGCCTTCGGCGTCGCTGGCTCAGGGAAACCAGCTCTGGCGCGCAGCGAAGTACGATGCGGCTTATGCCGCATGGCGGCAAGCGCAGCACGAGGCGCTGTCAGCAGGAGACTCGCTGACTTGGGCGACGGCTCTCCGCAAGGCAGGCATGTACCTCGTCCAGCAGACGAAGGTGGCGGAAGCGTCAGCGACGCTGGATAGCGTAATCGCGCTGGCAGGGCGGTGGGATTCTTTGCATCCGGTGATTGTGAAAGCACGCCTATCCAAGGCATCTTTGGCGATGATGCAAAGTGACGTTGCTAGCGCACAACAGCAATATTACAGGCTGCTTGCGGCGCTTCACCGTGCACCAGATGTGTCAGATTCATTGATTGCGATGACCTATGAGCCGATGGGCAGGGCGATGTTTTTTGGCGGACTGTTTGACAGTGCGATAGTTTATTGTCAAAAAGCGCTGGCTATTTACGATACCCTTTCCGCCATTGACCCCCTAGCCATTGCCAATACCTATAACACGCTCGGAGGGGTAAGCCTTTTTTCAGGAAAAACAGAAGCGGCCCTTGATTATTACCTCAAAACCAGCCATATCCGTGAACAAACCCTCGGAGCAGGCCATCCTGAGGTCATCAAGGTGAAAACCAATATCGGTGTGGTATATGGTGAAATGGGGCTCTATTGGGAATCCTTAGCAGCACATGAAGAGAATCTTCCCTATCTCGATAGCTTGCCGCCGCTGGCTCATGCCAATGGCTTGCTAAACCTGGGTTCTACTAATATTGCCGTTGGGAATTATGAAGACGCGTTGGCGTACTTTGATCAGGCAGAAGACTGGCTGAACCAGTTTCCTGGGCTTTCACCAGATGCCTATCCCTATATGGATGCTCATCGGAGCACGATTTTTCAAGAGCTGGACCAGCCTGACTCGGCTCTCAAGTATATCAATAGGGCCTTGTTTCAAAATCACCAGATATTTGGGGCGCGTCATGCGCGTCTGACGGTTGATTATCTGCAACAAGGGAGCCTGTTGGCATATATGGGGGATTATGAAGGGGCGATTCCTGCGTTTGAGCAGGTGATTTCTTTGGAAAAGGAATTTGTAGGGAGGGAGTCCTCGCGATGCGCCCATGCCTTGCATTTTTTGGGCGAAGTTTATGGAAAGAAAAAGGAGCCTCGTCAGGCATGGGCCTATTTTCAGGAGGCACATGATATGTACCAATCCCTTGGTAATGAGATAGATCGCGCCAAGACGTTAACCTTCATGGCACAAGCCCAGCAGGAAATGGGAAACTGGGATGGAACGCTAGCCTATCTCAAACGAGCTTGGGAAGCTCAATTGCCTGATGTTCCTTTTACCCTGACCCCATCTACTGATATTCTGAAGGACTGGCGACGACACAAAATGTCGGATGTATTTGAATTGCAAACCAGAATCTTCCATGAACAATTTGAACGCACTCATGACGCTCAAGACACAGCTTATTTGCACTATGCGCTTCATTCGGCCCGTATCGTATTGGCTGTCATTGACAGTTTTCGGCACTATTATCAGTCAGCGGGCGCCAAACAATTATGGCTAGAAGAACAATTGCCCTTGTACGAGCTAGCGGTGGAGAGTGCTTATACCCTATATGAAATGGGGGGAGATACACGATTTGCTAAGGAGGTCTACCTGCTTACAGAAAAACGCAAGGCTAATAATCTACGGAATCATCTCCGTGGGGTGAAAGCGATCACCTTTGCAGGGGTACCTGATTCCTTGATCAGGAAAGAGCGCTTTTTCAGGCAGCGGTTGGCAGCACTAGATGCCCAACTCGTAGCGCGAGGTGCTGGTGATTCCCTGAACCAACATCGCCTTTCACTCGACCAATCCTATCACGAACTCATTACCCAGATCGCTGTCGATTATCCGCGATATCACCAGCTGAAATTTGCTCCACCCATTTCCACAAAAGTGCTTACCCCTCATTTGGCGCAAGGACAAGCAATGTATAGCTATTTCTGGGGGGAAAAACAGGTATATGTGTCGCGGTGGTTTGAGGGAAAACTAGACGTGACCCCTATTTCTCGGGATGTGCTGGATACTTCCCTTGATCAGTGGCTCAGTTTTATTTCCGCTCCTCCTTCAGCCAATGGCCTTCCAGTCTCCGAAATGGCTCAGTATGGTGCTTCCTTGGCCAAATACCTTTTGCCAGATTTGACGCATGAGACCAATCATGTCGTCATTATCCCCGACGGGAAATTGGGATACTTGCCGTTTGAAAGTCTGCTTACATCAGTTCCTAGCCATGAGGAATTTCGCGAGTGGCCGTATCTGGCTCGTGATCGATCCACAGCCTATGCCTATGCAGCCGAATTGTGGGAGGAACAGCAAGGTGCGAAACCCTCGGAAGGGCCGTCGACTTACTTGGGCTTTGCACCCGATTTTGCGGGAGCGCCATTGGCGACAGTACGGTCTGAATTGGGGGCGCTTAGTCATAACCAGGAAGAGATCATTCAGGTGGCCAAGCTTTTGGGAGGGAAGGCGACCTTAGGCGATCAGGCACAAGAAAAGATGCTCAAGGCGCTTGACGACAAAAGCAGAATTCTGCATTTCGCGACGCATGCCATCGCAGATGATGAGGCGCTGGCGAACTCTCGCCTATACCTCGCCCCAGCGGCAGATGCGGCGGAGGATGGCATTCTCCATGCCGCTGAGATTTATGGGCTTTCCCTGAATAGCCCCCTTACGGTGTTAAGTGCTTGCCAGACGGGTAAAGGCCCTATTTTAGGCGGCGAAGGCATTATGAGTTTGGCACGCGCCTTCCAATACAGCGGAAGCCAACGGGTGTTGACGACCTTATGGAAGACAGATGACCGTTCGGCAGCAGCCTTGACGACACACTTCTTTGAAGGGATTGCCGAGGGGCAGCCTACTGCTACGGCCTTGCAGCAGGCGCGGATGGCGTGGATGGAAACCGCTGATAGCTACCATAATCATCCTTATTACTGGGCGGGATTTGTGCTGATTGGCGATGGGGGGAAGGTGGAGGTGGCACGGGCGCAGTCAGGGTTTGCTTGGTTTTGGTGGGGGATAGGAGCTTTGGGGTTTGTGTTTTTTGTATGGGGGGTGAGGAAAAGACTATTCAGGCCCGCATAGGATCCCGTGGTCCATAACAATGGTAGTGAACGCAAAACGCAAAACTAAAAACCCAAAACTTTCTCAAAATAAGCCGTATCTTTGTAGCCGTTGAAAGAGTTATCGTCATGGTTTGACATGAAAGGGAAATTATCTATTCCTAACCCACAAGGCCTATCAACAGCCACTGACTATTCCCTGAGCCATTTTGTACCTCTTCAAACTAAAACATCACACATTATGAACCGGAATTTTTTGAACTATCTTTTTATTGCATTGCTAGCCCTGAGCTTCAGTATCACGTCCTGCCAGACCCAGCAAACTGCTGAGGGCAATACAGCTGATGCCACGACTGACTCTGTCGAGACAGAAGAGCCTCCTGCTGAGGACAAGTCCAAACGTCAAAGTCCTCCAGCAGAAGCTACTGGAACCGTAGGTGGCGTCAATATCGCCATCAATTATGGCTCTCCAGCTGCCAAAGGGCGTGCCCTTTGGGGAGACCTCGTGCCTTACGGCGAAGTATGGCGTACAGGTGCCAATGAAGCCACCACCTTTGAAGTAGACAATGATGTCATGGTAAACGGCGAGATGCTGGCCAAAGGCAAATATGGCCTTTTCACCATTCCCGCAGAATCAGGTGATTGGACAGTGATCTTCAATTCTGTATGGGATCAGTGGGGTGCCTATGAGTACAAGGACTCTGCCGATGTCTTGCGCGTAATGGCTACCCCCGCGATGGCGGAAGAGTCAGAAGAACGCATGGGCTTTACGGTAGGCGATGACGGCACAGTGACCCTCGCATGGGATAAGCTCAGATTGCCCATCTCTGTAGCAGCTGCTGGTGAAGGAGAGGGAGAAGCTGACGGCGAAGGCGACGGAGAAGAATAAAGAAATGATAAAATGAGTAAATGATGAAATGAGAAAATGGGTAAGAGATAAGCTTAAGCAATTTCGATTCTCCCATTTTATCATATAGTCATTTACTCATTTATTCATTCCTTCTTAAAGAAATGATAAGATGAATAGATGAGTAAATGATAAAATGGAAGTATACTGTTATCCCTATTTTATCATTTATTCATTTTCTCATTTACTCATTCCATTCTCTCATTCCCTCCTTCTCTCATTCTATCATTGTACACCGCTACCCCCAATGAAATCGCCAGATAGGCGATCATGATGAGGGTCCCGCCTGGCAGGACTTCGTCCAGCAAAAACCATCCTCCCATTACATAGATCAGGACTGCTCCCATGAGGCATTTGAGGACCTCGATGGGTACGGCCAGCCAATGCCTGTCCATAAGGGTCGTATAGGCAAAAATGGAAACCATCAAGAAGCCCGAATAGAGGAGGACATCTATAAATGGGAAGGCGGCTATTTTTACCAAAATATAATACAACAGCACATTGTGGATCAGGAGCTGGGCCCATGACCAGTAGAGCAAAAGCTTAGATGCTGGGGGGCGGTACTTTTGCTGCTGGTAGACGTCTGGCGTGCTTTCGACAGGGAAGCGCGCTGCCACATCTGCGGGCCGCCAGCCTGTCGGCATGAAGAAGAGGCGGACTTTGTCCCACCAGCTCTGGGTGTACCAGGCGTCCTTGATCAAAAGCCAGACATGCATGAAGTTGATCAAGATAGGGTTCCAGGTGTGGGCGGGGCGCTTGGTGCCATAGACAGCTGGGACATCGGGCAGTTCTTCCTGAAAGGTGCCAAACCATTTGTCCCAGACGATGAAGATCGCCGCGTAGTTCTTGTCCAGGTATTCGGGATTGATGCCGTGATGTACACGATGGTGAGAGGGCGTGACGATGATATGTTCCAATATGCCCATCTTGTTGACCAGGCGGGTATGGTACCAAAACTGTGCAAAGAGGTGGATAGGCGCTGTGATCGCGATGACTTCTGCCGGAACACCGATGATCGCCAAAGGGATATAGAGGAAAAAGTAAATGCTGACAAAGGTAGAAATGGTCTGCCGCAGGGCGCAGGCGAGGTTGAACTCTTCACTGCTGTGATGCACGATGTGGCGATTCCAGAAGAGATTGACCGTATGGTTCCAGCGATGTGACCAATAACTGGCAAAGTCAATGCCTATAAATGCAATTACATATAGCCACACGGTAGATTCAATCTGAAACAGCGCCAAGTGATCCACCATCCAGCCATAGCTCACGATTATGAGCGTAAGTCCCAAGATACTCTTGAGCGTATTTGTCAGGCCCGAACTGATGCTAGAGATGGTGTCCATCCCATAGTTGACCTGCATGCCCATCATGCGTGCCGCAATCGACTCGATGAGCATTAGCAAGGCGAAGCCTGGGATAGCGTAGCTGAGTACTTGTGCGTAGAGTTCCATGGGGGAAGAAAATGATAGAATGATAGAATGAGAGGATGATAGAATGAACTACTTTTCACATGTTTTTAATCTTCTTCTTGGGCTTTGATCATTAAATAATTGCCAACATTGAATAGCGTGTCATTTGTATAGTGGATCAAAATGGCATTAGGGTAAAGGTCACAAGTTTGCTGGTTAAAAAAGTATGTTTTCTCAGAAAGTGAATTGAACCTGCGCATCCTTCTCTTTTTCCATCTTGTTTTTTTTGATGAATTTAAGATCAACGCCTTGCCATCTAATTGCCACTTACCTTTATCACTTCGTGATTGATCTGTATGTTGGCCTTCGTAAAAAGTATAATGGTTATTTTCCTTTAAAACTAGGGTAGTCCATGCATATGGGTACAATCCTCCATTATATTCCCCACATATTTTGCATTCATTGATTTGATTTTGGCTTGTGAAATGGGGTTGAACCCATAAAACAGCAATCAAGAATATGAGCCAATTCATGTGAGTGTATTATTAGTTTGAACTAAACCGCCTCCGGCGGTAGTCCTTTCCCGCACAACTTTGGTTCTGGTTTTCTTGATTTCCTTGCCTTCAAAGGGATGACTTATCGTCTTTGTTTACGACTTCAGATAATTGATATTCAGG
>JAUIKF010000034.1 GCA_030430575.1 Bacteroidia bacterium
TCCTCGTAACCGCCAGAATGCAAGGGTATACCGCTTTCCAAGCACTCAATGAGCTTTTTCTAAACCCAGATCAGATTAAAGACAGGCTCATATTGGGGCCAAGTCAAGTGAGGGCTGAATAGTTACAGAATATGGCGGAATTAATTTATGCCTAATTTGTATGGTTCATCAAGACTTTTAATGGAATGATCACTTTACTCCTATAATTCACCACAGATTACCCAGATTTGCACGAAAAAAAGAAGAAAATCTGTGGGAATCTGAGTAATCTGTGGTTTTACTTCTAAAACCATCGATGAGCCACAATTATCCATGACTTACCCATCAATTAATCATCCATTAATATTGAACGATGGCTGAATACAACTTTGCGAATCCAGCCGCTTTTTGGCTGTTATGCTTAATCCCTCTCTTCCTGATTGGGTATAATAGCTATTATCGCAAACGCAGGCTAGTCATCAAGCTCAGCTATGACCCTATAGCTGTGCAGCCTCCACGCCTTCGGCTGGGGTTCTTGAGACATTTGCCACTGATACTCCAAACAATCGGGCTGATCGCCGCGATCACGGCCTTGGCGAGGCCACAGTTATCATCTGAGCATCAGATACGTGAGAAAGAAGGTATTGACATCATGCTCCTTCTTGATACCAGTGCGAGCATGGAAGCTGATGACTTTTCACCCAACCGCCTAGCAGTTGCCAAAACGACGGCCATTGAATTTGTGGAAGGCAGAGAGGCCGATCGCATGGGATTGGTCCTGTTTGCGGAAGAAGCATTTAGTTATGCGCCGCTCACCCTTGATTACGGCTTATTGGTAAACATGATAGAAGCTGTCAATTTTCAATCCTTGCCTAAGCAAGGCACGGCCATCGGCTCTGCGATTGCCTCAGGCATCAATCGCCTCAGAGAATCGCCTTCATCCTCCAAAATCATGATCCTCCTCACGGATGGCTCTAGCAATCGCGGAAAACTCGATCCTATCACCGCAGCGCGGCTTGCGACCACCTTTGACATCAAAATCTACTGTATAGGCATCGGACAAGAAAGCTATGTGGGCAACACAACGCATGGACAGCGAAAATTTGAGACCGCATTAGATGAAGCTGCCCTTATTACGATTGCCGAACTTACCGATGGCCTGTATTTTCATGCGGACAGTCCAGAAAAGCTAAAAGCTATTTTTGATGAAATCTCAGAATTGGAACGCACCGCTGTCGAAACAGAAGTATACCGCCAAGTGGCAGACCAATACCCTTTTTTCCTAAAAATCGCTATTTTGTGCTTTGGTTTAGCCTTTTTTTTGATGCTCACTTTCACTTACAATCCGCTTGAATTATGAGAATTTTTCTCCTAGTATTTTCCTTTTTCCTGCTCCACATTTCTGTTTATTCACAACAAGATCCCTTGCCAGTAGGATTTGCGCCAGGTGAATTAGAATCAATGGAACGGTATCTTGAAAGTCGCATGGGGGCTACCCGTGGCATCACTTTCCCGCCTAATGGACCTGTAAGGACCATGGCTGAATGGGAAGAAATTGAAGCCCTGGTGATAACATGGACACAGTTTCAAAGCATTTTGCGAGATATTGTCCGCTATGCACAGGAAGAATGTGAGGTCATCATCGTATGCAATGACTCTAATCAAGTGAAGACCTATTTGCAAAATGGTGGGGTCCCAGACCAAAATATTTCTTTTCTCCAAGAACCATTCAACACCATTTGGATGCGCGATTATGGAGCAAATACCGTCTACAAGCGTGATGTAGACTCGCTCATTCTCGTTGATTGGATTTACAATCGACCACGCCCGAGGGATGATGACATTCCCGATGCCCTGGCCGATTTTACGGGATATCCTATTTATTCTACTACTACCCCACCCTACGACCTGGTACATACTGGTGGCAATTTTATGTCGGACGGTTTTGGGACAGGATTTTCATCCAGATTGGTGATAGATGAAAATGGGCCAGGGGGTTTCTTTAATCCCACAAGCAAAACGGAAGCAGAGATAGATACCCTCATGAGACAATTCATGGGCATAGAGACCTATGTGACCATGCCAGTTCTTCCCTATGATGGCATTCATCATATTGACATGCATATGAAATTGCTGGATGAAGAGACTTTGCTCGTGGGAGAATATCCTTTTGGGATCGCTGATGGGCCGCAAATCGAGCAAAACATCAGTTACATTCAGCAAAATTTCACCTCCGTTTTTGGTACACCTTATAAGATTGTGCGCATCCCTATGCCTCCAGAAAATGGCCGCTACCCCAATCAGGGCGGTGATTATCGTACCTATACCAATTCAGTCTTTGTCAACAAAACCATTCTCGTCCCTACCTACGAGCAGCGGTATGATACGACAGCCCTTCGAATCATGCGCGAGCAGCTTCCTGGTTATCGCGTCGTTGGAATCAATTGCAATTCCATCATCCAACTCAGTGGTGCCCTGCATTGCATCACAAAGGCGGTAGGCGCTGCTAAACCCTTGCTGATCTCTCATCAGCCATTGGATGATAGCTACTATTCTCCTACTGGATTTGAGGTCAATGCGTTGATCAAGCATATAGCTGGGATTCAATCAGCGACACTGTATTACACTACCGATACGACGCAGGCGTATACAGCCGTTCCCATGACCTTGACAGATAGCTTGGCTGCTACCTGGACAGGCCACATCCCGTCAACTGCCGAAGGCATGGAGGTTTTTTATTATGTACATGCGGAAGCGACGACAGGTAAACAAATGAATCGTCCAATGCCAGCGCCTAAGGGCTATTGGAACTTTAGGGTTTTGGAACGAGCGACTTCTTTGGACAATCCAGAAAAGCAGGGAATTTCTTTACAGGCCATTTACCCAAATCCTTCCCAGCAATTTGCCCATGTGCCGATATTCAGCCGTGAACCTAAGCAGGGCAGCATTTTATTGTATGATTTGACGGGGAAAAAGCTTCAGACCATCTTTGAGGGGGATTTACCTTTTGGGCCTTCCAACTACCTCGTAGAGACGGTGGATTTGGCTCCGGGGACATATTTCGTCAGTCTTGAGGTGCCCAGTGGGCGGCAGGTGCAGCGATTGGTGGTAAGGTAATTTTCACTATTGCGACGGGTTTAAACCCGTTGCAATAGTGAAAAAACTACTTTACAGGAATAAGAGAGACCTCGGAGGATCAATAGGCAATTCTGGCCAAATCCTCCGAGGTCTTTTTTCATTACGAGGATTTTCCCTCAGTATCGATTGACTCGAAAAATCGTCCCCTCTTTATACATCTCCTCGATTACGCTCTTATGTAAAGCCATTCGCTCCTTAGAGTAATACTCCTTCGTATCGATCTCAGAGACGCCTGATTTTTGGTCTGTTACATATTCATTAAGCGAAACATAGACACTATCTCCCATCCTGGCCCTCACCAAAATGGTTGAATATTCATTCTCTTCCACCTTATAGTCGTATACATCACCCTTTTGAGGATCGGCCAAAACTGCTAATTCGTTTTTCTTGTCCTGGTTGCTACTTATATTAAACCAGATAATGACGGCTGCAATAATGGCAAGGCCAGAAAACTGCCAAAATTTAGGTTTGGCACCTTTTTTAAATTCCTTAAATGCTTCCTTGACTTCTGGTGTCATCCCCGCTCCTTCCATGGTATGGCCACATTTTTCGCACTGAGTACCGCCCGTCATCCCAATTGGGAACATGGGTATCCAGTATAAATAGGCGTGTTTGCTGAAAACACTGGTAACTAGGGAACCATTTTCCCCACAGTTAGGGCAAGTAGACACCGTAGAGCGGTCTGTCTTTACATGAGCAGCATTGGTACCATAAACAATCATAAGATGTTGGGTTAATATTAATGACTTGAAATAAGATAAATCGAATAAAAGCACTTTAAACGTTATTCAATATCCAAACAATTTTGATTTTTCGCAAATGATTAGGGAAGATTAATGCTTCCGAAATAGGGCTCTGAAAGGCTTCCGATATACAGCTTTCCCGCCATTTCCTCCACACTGGTGATAGGGGCAAACCCACCATCTGGATCTTGAAGATTGTGCACAACATTCCCTTCCAGATCAAGTCCCAATACAAAAGAATACCGAACAGGTTTAGGCTGAATGGCTTCGGGAAGGCGTTTGACGATTTTTCGGAGAAATGGATAAGGCAAAAGCATGTCAAGCGTCGCATTCCGCGGATTGGCAATGGCTACCCAGTAGGTGTCTTTTCCATTGCAAGAAACCCCATCTGGAAAACCGGGAAGGTTTTCAATCAACATCTCTGCTTTGCCCTTCTTTGGGCCTTCCAGCCAATACCGCTGGATGCGGTAAGCACCCGTCTCCACCACCACCACCGATCGCTGATCGGGACTGACGGCGACGCCGTTGGCGAATTGCAAGCTGTCGAGTAGCAGCGTAGTCTGCTTAGTTGTTGGCGAATATGCAAACAATCGCCCAGTCCCACTATGCTCCATCAGTTCGTCCTTATAATTGCCCCAACTGGCACGGGTACACACATCACTGAAGTAAATGGTGCCATCCGCTGCGATGTCTAGGTCATCTGCAAAAGTAAAAGGCTCGCCGTCATAGCTATCAGCCAAGACAGTTATAAACCCCTGATTATCAATCGATAATAGCCCTTTGGAGGCGTCAGCTACGATGAGTTGTTGGGTGGAATCAAATTCCATTCCGAGCGGGCGACCACCTGTATTGGCAAAAACAGTTGGTTCACTGCCATCTGGATTTGTTCGGATAATGGTCCCATTTTCTAGCCCGGCGTAGAGATAGCCACTGGAATCCATGGCCACATCTTCTGGGCCATGGCCCAATTCGACGGGAAATTTAGCCATGCCCTTCAACGCTTCATTTTGCGCATACATGCCTACTAATGCTGGCGCCTGAGGGGGGTCCCAGGCCTTCGGCTCCAAGTCTATCGGCCAAAGGACAAGATAGAGGAGAAGAAGCAGGAGGAGAATGCCTAAAAGTCGACGGATTTTTTTCATATTGAGATGAAAGTATGATTTTCTCCAATATATTCCGAACTGTGAAAGCATCTGTCAGCATTTTTCCATTTCCCCTAATACCCGTTTTTATCCTTCTGGGGAGTATCACTATTTGCCCTAAGCCGCTTTTTTCACAAAATGGCAATGTTAAACCTGAATATATTGTCAAAATAGTCCAGGATAAAGATACTGAGGAAGTTATATCGGGCGCATCTGTTTTTGGGATAAAAAATGGGAAAAAGGTGCTCCCAAGAATATATGCTTCAGATTCTTCTGGGTATGTATATTTTGAGGATTTATGGACATATGATACCATTTTGGTGAATGCTTTAGGGTATAAAGACCGCGTTTTTCCAGAATGGCAGCCTTATGGTATCCTTAGGCTCATTCCACAAGGGTTTTCCCTAAAAAATGATGTCATCATTTCGGCAGCTTTTACAGACTACCTTTTGGGCAAAAGTACTAGTGCTACCGGAACCATCCTCCAAACTGCCCTTCTACGCGATGGCGGGCTTACAATCCAAAGTTCGCTGAACCGTGTCCCAGGCATCTATATGCACAGTGGTGCCCTAAACACCAACCGCATCACCATTCGAGGTATAGGCTCTCGAACGCCATTTTCCACCAACAAAGTCCGCGCCTTCTGGAACGATATTCCGCTGAGCAGCGGAGAAGGGGAAACGACGATTGAGGACTTGGATGTAAGTCAATTTGACAAAGTAGAAGTCATTCGAGGACCAACGTCTAGTCGTTATGGCGCTGGCCTTGGAGGTGCTATTCGCATTAGCAGTAAAAGCTATGGGGAAGGGATCTCCCTTAGGAGCAAATTCACAGCGGGGAGTTTTGGGCGAAAGCAATTTGTGAGCAACGCAAATATAGATGCTGATAAGCACCACTGGTTTGTTGGTTTCAATAAGCTCCATAGTGAGGGATTTCGAGAAAATAATGCTTATGATCGGCAATCAGGAACCGTTGCAGGCCGCATTATTCATCATACATCTTATGACAATCCTTATGGGGAATTGTCATTTTTGCTCAACTTTTCCTCTCTCAAGGCCTTTATTCCCAGTTCACTCGATAGTATTACATTTGAAAAGACCCCTACTCAAGCAGCGCCTAATTGGGGAGGGGTAAAGGGATTTGAACAGAACGATAAGGCTATCTGGGGAATGACTTATCAATATCGTTTTAGTAAAGTTTGGAAGGGAAAAGCCACGGTATTTAGTCACTTTCGAGATGCCTATGAGTTACGCCCTTTTGGCATCCTGACAGAAACGGACCTCACAACTGGCATACGTAGCAATTTAGAATGGGCGCCCAAAGGCCCTTTTACAGTCAATTTTGGAGGCGAGTATTTCTACGAATGGTATAATTGGCAAACATTTGAGCAAGTAAATCGCGCGCTCGGCCCTCAGCAAAGTAATCAGCAGGAAAAGCGGCGCTTTTACAACCTGTATGGAAGGCTTGCCTATTATTTTTGGATGGGAGGTGATAACCTTACCCTGGAAGCTGACCTTAACCTTAACAATACGCAATACACGCTCGCAGACCGCTTTCCACTAGACAGTATTGACCAATCTGGCAACTACCGTTTCTCTCCTATACTTTCTCCCCGAATCGCAGTCTTTTTCCCAATTTTTAACGGACACCTAAAACTCCGCGCCCTTATCAGTCACGGCTTCTCCCCCCCTTCTGTCTCAGAAACGCTCACCCCTGACGGCCTCGTCAATCCCAATATTCAGCCTGAACAAGGCTGGAATTTTGAGATAGGCTCCAGAGGAGGATTTTGGAATGGTCGAGTACAAACTGACTTTACGCTCTTTTATATGGCCATCCAAGACTTGCTTGTTGCGCGAAGGACAAGTGTAGATGCATTTGTTGGGATAAATGCAGGGGCAACAAGACACCAGGGAATGGAAATGTCATACAGCCTAGATTTGTCCTCCAAAAGACGAAAAATAGCCATCAAAACTCACGGAAGTCTCACCCTAGCAGATTATCGATTCCAAGACTTTGTAGACGATGGGCAGGACTTTTCAGGAAAAAAATTGCCAGGCACGCCTGATCGCCAGTTCTCCACTGGACTAGACATAGGCATCAGCCCACGTCCGATAGGCAAGCTTGAACTCAACCTCACCTACGAACATGTCGGCGCCATGTACCTCCAAGACGCCAATACGATCCAGTCTTCGCCTTATAATTTGGCCCACGCCAAATTGACCTATTCAAAAAGCTTCCAGACAGGCAAACTGAATTGGGAATTGAATGCCGAAGGCGGCCTTCAGAATGTCTTTGATGCGCGCTACGCCTCCATGATCCAGATCAATGCGCGGAGCTTTGGGGGGCGGGCGCCCCGGTATTATTATCCAGGCAGGCCGAGGAACTGGTTTTGGGGGATACAGATAAATCTGGAGATATGAGATGAGAAGTTCAAATTCAAACTCAAGTGCAAGTTCAATTCAAAAGAATATGTAGCAATTTTGTGTTTGAGGTTGAATTTGAGTTTGAGGTTGAATTTGAGTTTGAGGTTGCACTTGAGCTTCCTCTTATACTTTTTCCGTAACTTCGCAGCACATCATCAAAGCACCTTCCTGTGAACAAAACCATCGAAAAAGACCTCCTTTCCCTGTTTGAGACACAAACAGGTCATAAAGCCCATGACATCCAGCCGCTTCCCTTGGCAGGCTCAAATCGCTCCTATTACCGAATTACAGGAAATGGACAGAGCATCATTGGGACACATAATCCTGACCTTCAGGAGAATCGAGCATTTTTTGCCTTCAGTCGCCATTTTTCTGAGAAAAAGGTGCCTGTTCCTGAATTGCTGAATGTCGTCGAAGCTGACGGGCTGTATTTGCAGGAGGATTTGGGGACAAAAGCACTTTTTGGGCATTTGATGCAGGAGAAGGCGGCTGGGCGATTTCCATTAGAGATGTACCAAAAGACGCTCAAAGAGCTGATCAACCTTCAGACGGAGGGCGTCAAGGACTGGGATACCGACTATTGCTATCCTTGCGCACGTTTTGACAAACAAGCGATGTTGTGGGATTTGAACTATTTCAAATACTACTTTCTGCGGCCTGCCTACATCCCTTATGAGGAGCATATTTTGGAAAAGGATTTTCACACCTTGGCAGACTTTCTTTTGCAAGCGGACAGCCATTATTTGATGCACCGCGACTTCCAAGCGCGAAATGTGATGCTTCACGAAGGCAATCCTTATTTCATCGACTTTCAAGGCGGCCGTCTCGGCGCATTACAATACGACCTTGCGTCTATTCTCTACCAGGCCAAGGCTGACATTTCTCCCGAAATCCGCCAACAACTGATCGACTACTACCTGGATGAGCTTTCGGCTATTATTCCTGTAGATCGGAAAGCCTTTATGATACATCTTCATGGGTTTATCCTGATTCGCACGCTTCAAGTATTAGGCGCTTATGGGTTTAGGGGGATATTCGAAGGAAAGCCGCACTTTCTCGAAAGCATTCCCTATGCCATCAACAACCTGGATTGGCTGTTAAAGAACACCGAGTTACCGATTGAGATTCCGCACTTGCTAGGATGTGTTGAAAATTTGATTGAGGTAAAGGATCGCTGGAAGCATCCAGATAAAGCGGGTGATAGTCCATTGGAAGTGACCATTACAAGTTTCTCCTATTTGAAAGATGGCATTCCAGCAGACACTTCTGGTCATGGGGGTGGATTTGTCTTTGACTGTAGGGCATTGCACAATCCAGGCAGGTATGCACCTTATAAGCACCTGACAGGGCGTGACCAGGAAGTGATTACGTTTTTGAAAAAAAATAGCGAGATCGATGCCTTCCTCAGCAATGTCTACCAATTGGTAGATAATTCGGTTGAGACGTATCTTAAGCGTGGCTTTGACCACTTGGCGATTCACTTTGGCTGTACCGGTGGGCAACACCGTTCCGTCTACTGTGCGGATAGCCTCACCAAATACTTGCGTCATAAATATGAAGTCAAAGTGAATTTGACCCATATCGCTCAAGAAAGGAAAGGATGGGTGAACACATGAAAGCAATGATATATGCAGCGGGACTAGGCACGCGGCTACGCCCTTTGACCAATGATAAGCCCAAGGCCATGGTCGAAGCAGCAGGCAAACCCTTGCTCGAATGGGCCATTCTTAGACTGATCAGTTTTGGATACACTCAAATAATCATTAATGTCCATCATTTTGGACAGTCTATTGTAGACTTTATCACACAGAAAGAATCCTTTGGCATCGAGATCATGATTTCCGATGAGCGTGACCAATTATTGGATACAGGGGGTGGATTAAAGAATGCGAGTGTCTATTTTCAGGACGATCGTGCGCCATTTCTTCTCACAAATGTGGACATATTAACCGATATGGACCTTTGGGATTTTCGTAAAATCCATGAAAAATCTAACGCCCTTGCTACCCTGGCCGTCCGGAATCGCACCACCTCACGCTACCTTTTATTTGACCAGAAAAACCAACTTTGTGGCTGGAAGAATGTCCGAACAAACGAATTAAAAATAAGCAAACCGACTACAGAGAACCCTAACCCACTGGCATTCAGTGGCATACAAATGGTTGACCCATCCATCTTTCCTCTCATCTCTGAGGAAGGCGTCTTCTCTACAATCCCATTATACTTGCGTCTAGCCCAGAATCACACGATTATAGGCCATAATCACGATCAGGACTTCTGGTTAGATGTTGGCAAGCCCGAACAGTTGGCAGAGGGAGATTTTATTTTACGACAAGGTGTAAAGAAAATCTTACATTAAGGAAAGATTAAATTTTGTCACCAAGTATTAAAATGTACTAAAAATCCTACATGGACCAGTTACTCGGCACGTAAAATGCACATAGAAGGATGTAACCACAAACTTCAGTTGCACAGCCATGAAAACGTCCATCCAAATCCAACGACTAAACGCCACGCTCCGGCTCTTTCTGGAGCGCCTCACGCTTGAGCTTAGCGGCACACAGGAATTATTTGCCCTTTTAGCCAAATCTGCCAAACAGCCCCTTACCGAATCTGAAAAGATTCAAGTCCGCAGTCTTTCGCTAAATCTCCTGAAGATCGCTACAGTTTTGATCCTGCTCGTTTTGCCTTTCAGCTTTGTGACCATGCCTTTGATTTATAAGGTGGTACCAAAGCACGTGTTGATGCCCAGTGCTTTTCTTTCTTAACCCCATGATCTTTTGGCATTGATCTCCTCTTTTTCCCGAAAAGCATTTTCAAGGTCTACATCAAACCGGTTGGCAAGATCGAGCAGGTAGCTCAAGACATCGGCAAATTCATGTTCCAGCTCAAATGGCTCCCGTGATTTGCCCTGCTCAGCAAACAACTCCCGACGGTGCCGAATGGCCTTCGCCAATTCTCCCACCTCCTCAGAAAACAACAGAAACGTCTCTAAATCTGAAGCTTGATCCCAGCCGTGTGCCTTGCACACGGCTTTTGTGTATGCCTGGAGCTGGGGGAGGGTCGGGTTTGGGGGGAGTTGGGGGAGGTTCATGGTGTTGGGGGGAATTTTGGAGAATCTAGAGAATGAAAGTTACTCTACTAAAGAGTGTATCACTTCCTACCTATCACCTAGAAATATTTACTAATTGGGGGTACTTATCCTCACACTCCTTTTTAGATAAAATTTTCATCTTAGACCTGTCATAGTCATCACCTTCTTGGCAAAAGAAGGCTACATCACTAGGTGAAATCAGGTAATCTCCCCCGCTTAAATTACACTCAGGGTGTATGTAGCTAAGTTTCCTTTGGTAGGCCACATCAACAACTGATTGCAATTCATATTCAGCCATATAAAATACATCACTTGGCTCTATAATTTCTTCAAATAAAAATTGGATGTCCTCTAAAAAACTGAAATAATATGATCTTCCCCTTGAGATGATGTAGTAAACAAATTCTTCTAAATGATCAATAGTATCAAATTCTCGAAAGTAATAAAATATCGAAGGGATATCAGAATTTAGCATTTTCTCCAAATACTTTCTGAGAAGCATTTCAAAAAAAATTAAATGGTATAAGTCTTCTTCAGCTAATTTTTGAATGAGGAAATCGTTTGCCTGACTTTTGCTCGCTTTTAAGGCAGACTCATCAATAACATCCCAAAAAAAGTCTTCATGCTGAATTAATCCATTTTTTAAAAAAGCTTTCATATTATCTATCTAGAGATCAGAAAAGTAATCTTGGCCCACAAGCTGGCGTGGATTTCGGCTTGAGGGGCTGTCTGTAGGGTAATCCGCGCCTGAGCAGTTTATGCCAAAGTATCAATAACAATTTTAATCACCTCTATCGGCTCATGCATTTCATTCAACTCAATAATTCGGCTTTCATCTATGTTCAGCCCTTTACCCTTTCTCATATATCTATTATTTCCCTTTTTTTAAAGCTTTGGAACCTTTGAAAAAGAAGTGGAAAGAAATTCCGCATATTGTTCTTCTGAAAGTCCAGCTACAAAAAATCCGAAAGAATGTGGTTCATTATCTTGAGCCAATTTTCGGCAAAGAATTGAATAGGCTTTTGCTCCACTAAAAAAGCTTGGTAATTTTTCAGGCACCTCGACATCCTGAATGCTTTTTGTCGAATCGTCCTCAAAAATAAATGGAATCATAGACAATTCTATCTTTGTAATACTTACATGTAAATATGAGTTAAAAGGATCATTAATGGGGATTCTGCATTGATGAAACATAACCTCTTTTTCTGTTGCAGGTTTCGTGCTAGAGATAAACCGAAACCCATCATAAGTAAGACATTGATTGATCATCAATTGAGGTGCACCATAGGTAACAACCTTATAGCTAAGAACTACCCATTTTTTCCCTTCGAAAGAAAATCCCTCAAAAAGCATCGAGGTGATTTTTTCTTTTTCACTTTTGGACAAATACTTGGTGTTTATCCGATAGAATAGCGAATCATCTGGCAAATGAATGGTAGGCGTGTCTTTTTCAAAGTTCAGTGTGGTACTTTGTTGTAAGGCTGCAAGGTGTTGATCAATTTCGCTCACCCAAGTAGGGAAGATATTCTCTGGCATTTCGTCACAAAGGTGATTCATTTTTTCATCGTACACATATCCGTGTGAATCACATCCCGTAGTATTCCCTATCAGAAAGGAGAGCAGAATCAGCAAACCAAATTTTTCAAAAGTTGTCATTACTTTGTATTGATGAAATTACCGAAGGTGTTTTTGTAACGCCACTTCAATTTCCTAAAATTACCTAAATGAACCCCCACCTCCAATCCCTTTTCGCCCAACTCTCCACCCGCTTTGACCTCAAGCAAGAGACCTTCTACATCGGCAATCACCCATTCCCCCTCTACACCATCTCCAATATCGACCAACTCCTCGATGCCTTGATCGAAAAAGGCGAAGACCACGAAGATGTCAAAGATGAGCGAATCCCTTACTGGGCGGAGCTGTGGCCTTCGGCGATTGGGATGGGGGAATATTTGGTGGCAAATAGCGAAGTGATTCACGGCAAAAAAGTGCTGGAAGTAGGCTGTGGCCTTGGCTTTCCAGGCATTGTCGCCCATCATTTGGGCGCAAAGGTGCAGATGACAGATTATCTGCCAGAGGCACTCGACCTTGTCCAGCTCAATTGGCAGCTCAATTTTGGGCAAAAAGCAAACGCCAGCCTCTTGGACTGGCGAAATGCAACACCCGAGTTTGCGGCTGATGTGGTTTTAGCGTCTGATGTCGCATACGAAAAACGGGCGTTTGAGCCGTTGATGGAGGCTTTCCGTGTCTTGGTGCGCCCTAGGGGCAAACTGATTCTCAGCGAGCCGTCAAGGGCTTGGTCACAGGAGTTTGTTCAACGCCTGAAAACGCTAGGCGAGATTGTGGATCAAAAGGTGTATACACCTGTTTATCGGGGAGTTAAGAATCGCGTAGCGGTGTATCAAGTTGAAGTTAAGTAAGATTATTTCTTTATTCCCTACAGCTCAGCTGTCATTTCGACCAACGGGAGAAATCCAACATGCTGGTCCATAAGCCCTATCGAAGCACGTGGCTAACCATATAACCAATGCAAAAGGGCGTGTTGGATTTCTCCTCCCTGCGGTCGTCGAAATGACAGCTTTGCTGAGATAGAGAAAAATTACTTCCCAGATATTTTACTTCTAAAAATGCAGCTTATAGCTCAAAATCGGGATCAAATCCCCCCGTGTATCGTCCACCATCTGCTGGGTCCGCGTGTCATAATACCTACTAACAACATTCGTCCGAGCAATCGCATTCTGCACTTCTAGCTTAAAGGTGTGTGTCACCTTCTTTTTATTCATCACATAGCTGAGAGACACGTCTGGTCGGAACCAGGTTGGGGCCTGTTCTTCAAATCTTCTGTCCCACTGACGAACCGTGTAGCCCATTGCTTTTGAGGCTTCAATATCCACGGGCGTATACCTTTTTCCGCCCGCCAAAATGGCACGGAAGCTAGCTGTGATGCGGTTATCGCCGCTTTTACCAACAGGGAATTCCTTGCCTATCAAGAAATTGCTGATATAATTTCCGTTGTAGCGGGTATTGAACTCCACGCCATCTTTTCCTGTGTATTTGCTTTCAAAGAGCGACCCTGTAAACAAGAAGTAGTAGTTGTTGGAGAAAAATTTCTCGAAGGTGACCTCCAAGCCATAATTTTTGCCTGTCCCTTCATTCACAAAATTTTCCGTACTAAATCCTGCCGTGCTATTGAGGAGGGAGCTTGAGAAAGTGGAATCATCCAATACGGGCACTTGGTAGAGGTCTTGATAATAGGCCTCAATGCGGAAGTGAAGGTCTTTGCTGAAATTATGGTCATAGCCTGCCACGTAATGACGCGCTTTGATCAAGTCCAGGTCGAGGTTGGGTTGGGTGGTGGTCCCGTCAGGCTGCGTCTGACGTGCCAAGAAGACAGCCAGGTCAGGCCTACGGCTATGCACCCCAAATCCTGCGCTGAAGTAGCCTTTGGGAGAAACCTGGTATTTCAGGCTGGCCCGTGGCTCAATAGACAATTTGTCATTGAGCCCAAAGTACATGGCATGTAGGCCCGCATTGACAGAGAGCTTGTCATTGAAGCGGTAGCGATAGGTAGCAAAACCTTGCCAAGTCGTCGCACTTCCTCTTTCAGCTAAATCAGTCACAAAGAGGTTGGTACTGTCGTCGAGTTCCGCTGCATTCAAGTCAAATGACTGAAGGGTATAATACACTCCTGCTTTCAGCAAGTTCTTTGCGTTAAATTTGTGCGTAACAGCTGTCTGGATTTTAGTGGAATAATTTTGAAAATCTTCTTTATAGTCCAAAACAAACTGATTGTCAGGGAAAATAGATTCGTTTTCGTAGCCAATGCTTGAAGCTGTGAAGGCAGCATTGGTATTCAGTACCGTTTTATTTCCCAATAGAATCCTATGCTTCACTCCCCCAGCAGCCATATTGGAAACAAATCGATCTTTCCAGACGGTTCCTATCGTACTGTCAGCCCGAAAGCCTTCTCCCTCTTCATCTATGGAACTCAATCCGCCGATGCCCCATACAGAGAAATTGCCGTATTTGGTGGTGGGTAAATGAAGCTTAAAGGACAAGTCCTGAAAGACCGGAATCGCTCCTCCAACAATATTGAGTACCCCAATATTGTTCAAAATAGCGAGGGTAGAATAGCGATAATTCACGAGGTAAGAACCATCATACCCTTTTTTGAATGGCCCTTCAGCGGCGAAGTCCAAGCCAAGGACACCTGCCTGGAAAGCATATTCATGCTGCTCGTTGTTTCCCTTGCGCAGGCGAATGTCAAACACGCCTGATAGTGCATTGCCATACTCAGCCTGAAAGGCGCCGGTAGAGAAATCAGAATTGGCAAGCATATTGGAACTTAGGATACTCACAGCTCCACTGGAAGCCCCTTGGTCTGTAAAGTGGTTGGGGCTAGGCACCTCTACGCCCTCAATGCGCCACAACATAAATCGAGGCGAATTGCCGCGAATGATGATCTCATTATTGGCGTCGTCATCCCCAGCTGACACCCCAGCGAAAGAAAGTGCCATACGCGAGGGATCATCGATACTGCCCGCATAACGCTTAGTCTCTTCGGTTGTAAAAGCACGGGTACTCACAACTGAAAGCTCATTAATACTAGCCGCCTTATCATCCTCTCCTGCCGTGATCACAACCGCATCGACTTCCATGACAGATTCTAGCATATCAATCGTCAATACCTGTTCCTTGGCAGAGGTGATGACAATATTGGGCAAAGTCTGGGACTCATAGCCCAAGTAGGAGATCACCAAGGTGTGACGCCCTAGCGGGATTTTGTCAATTCGAAAACTTCCGTTTTCTTCTGTATAGGCGCCCATCTTCAGAGCGGGAATACTTACCGTCGCACCGGCCAAGGGAAGCTTGGTATCAGCATCCTGGACGGTTCCACGAATCGTTTGAGTTAATATTTGGCCTTGGGCCAGATTGGGTAGAAATCCTAGAAAAAGACATAGGAATCCTAGGATAAAGAATGGGGTTCTCATCGTTTGTTTTAGTTAAAGCGTGATATGATCAGATAAGCACAAAGGAAATGGTGCGCTTGTCAAAATGGGCAATAGAATGCCCTGAGAACCCATAATTGGGGAATGAAGGGGGGAGAACGCGTAGCGAGAGAGACCGCTCGCCCTGCGGGCTCGCTACGAGATCGTTCGTCGCGGGCTCCTCTCTGCGAGATCGCTCGGCTCGAAGACTCACCGAGCTACGAGACTAAAGGCAATTTTTCTTGTCTCGTAGCGAGTCTTCGAGCGGTCTCGGTTCTCGTAGTGAGCGCAGCGAACGGTCTCAAAGCGAGCCCGCAGGGCGAGCGGTCTCAATCACCGCCGGCACCTTATTCACTTCCCAGTCGATGACCATGCCCCGTGCAATGCCATCTGCAGCTTTTTTACCATAGAGCAATTCCACCAAGTAGAGCGATGCCTCAAAAGACTTGGCGCCGCCAGCCGAGGTCACAAATTTGCCATCGTGTACAAAAAGGACATCCTTATGCACCTTGAGGTGAGGAAACATTTTTTTATACTTTTCAATATCCCCTGGGAAGGTCGTAGAAGCAACATTATCCAATAGGCCTGCTTTCGCCAACACAAAAGCCCCATCACATAAAGATAAGACAAATTTCGCTTGTGTGCCTGTTTTTTGGACAAAATCAATCATCACACTGTCTTCCAAATCTGTATCCAGATGATGTTCTGCACTGGGGACTACAAGCACGTCGATTAACGGTAGGCTATCATTTAGGTAGTCGTAATCTGGCAAAATTGCAAGCCCCTCAAAAGTTTTGATTGGGGTTTTATCTTTTGCGACAGTAAATACCTTCATGCCATGGGGATGGTGAAAAATGGTATGCTGAAAGATGTCCATTGGCGCGGTGAGCTCGGTATTGTACACACCTTCCATGATCAAAAATGCCACATTCCATTGCTTGGTAGGTGGTTCTACCTTGGGGAAGAGGAATGGCAAGCGCTCCTGTTTAGAAGTTTGTGGAGTGGTTTCGCAAGCCGAAACGATGAAGAAAAGGGGGATCAGGTAGAGGATTGGTTTCATGGGAGTAAGATATGGAAAATTGCCGTGAGACCCCGAAGGTTTTGGAAACCTTCGGGGTCTTTTTGCCCCTATTTTTTCTCCAACACATGAAGCAATTCTCCGAATTCTTCACATATCATCAATGGGCTATATTCAGCAAAATCCTCCCTCTTAGTCACTCCAGTAAGCACAGCCACAAATGCTACCCCTGCATTGCGTGCCGTTTTAGCATCTGTGGTGCTATCACCAATATACAGGGTTTCATTTTTTGTCACACTCAACACTTCCATAGCATGGAGAAGTCCCATGGGAGATGGCTTATTCTCCGCGACCTCATCTCCACCGATTACCACACGAAAGTATTTTTTCAGGTCAAATTTTTCCAACACTTCTTCTATTCTAATCCGCGTTTTGGTAGAAACTATTCCCATGAAGTGTCCTGCCTGACCGAGTTCGTCCAGGGCTGTGCTTACGCCTGGCAGCAGCTTGGTCTCCCCAGTCATTATGCCAGCAGCATTGGCCTTATACTTATCTTTAAACAACTCACTATCAGCATGATATACTTCAGGCACAAACCTTCGAAACATCTTCTCCAAAGGTAGGCCAATGGTAGGCAAAATCACCTCCTCCCCTACTGGGTCATGTCCCATTTGCACCAGGGTTTGATTGGTGCTATCTATAATTCCGCTAGAGGCATCCACTAGGGTAAAATCAAAATCAAAGATTAATGTCTGAAGTCTATTCATAGGGCAAAAGGTTGATCCCTAAATTAGCAAAATCAAAAGAAAGGTAATGAAATAAGTAGGCTAATTTTTTTAGCTTAATACTAATTTTATTATATTTGTATATAAGCCATAAAGCCATGATCCCCCCAACCATATCAGATTTTAATTATAAACTCGACGACCATTGCTATTATGCAGAGGACGACGCAAAAGTGTTGAGAATTGCCCAACAAATGGATGTATTTGATTCATTGATGGCACACCAGATGGACTCAGTCGTCTTGTCGTTTTTCTATACTGACCGCCATAGGATTCTCGACCTCGCCCTTTTCTTGGCAATGCCTGAAGCGCCTGAGGGCAGCCAATATCTATGCATTTATTTTCGAGACTTCTTGCGGGTAGCTTATGATATTGGCATTCAATTACATCTCCATGTACCCTATGGGTTGATCGACGAAGAGGAATTTATCCAGGAATTACTTGGTGCCTTAAATTATTTACTACAAGAATATGCACCCAATAGCAAAGCAGCCATTTATCGGCGAGGCCATAGTTGGGGATTTTATTATAAGCGATTTAAAGGAATGGAGACTCCTTCACTAAATTAGTAAACCCATTTGCAATATTGATAGTATCGCTACTATATTTGTGGGCAAATTGTTCACAATGAATAGACTACTATCAAATGTAAGTATTCAAGTCAATGATGCTATTTACCTCAAAAACCCAGAATCCAGTGATTTGGGCAAGCGGATTATTACTGGTAGCATAGATATGATTGATGAGTTGGGGTTTGAGCATTTTACTTTCCGAAAGTTGGGCAAAAAGATTGGCTCCAGTGAAGCCTCTATATATCGCTATTTTGAGAGCAAACATAAACTCCTTGTTTACCTCACCTCATGGTATTGGGGCTGGATGGAGTATCGCTTGGTATTCAGGCTATCCAATATTGACTCTGCCAAGGAACGCCTGCTGAGGGCTATAACGCTCCTTACAGAACAGATTGAAGAAGACCAGAGCTTTTCCCATATCAATGAAGCCAAGCTCAATCGCATTGTCATCGCCGAATCAGCAAAGGCATATCTGACCAAAGAGGTAGATCAAGATAATCAAGAAGGTTTCTTCGGGGTTTTTAAACAGATCGTTGAAAGGGTAAGTTTGATTATTTTGGAAATAAATCCTGCCTATAAATACCCCCATATGCTCATCTCCACCATGATTGAAGGGGCACATCATCAACGCTATTTTGCAGCTCACCTCCCAAAACTCACTGATATTGTCAAGGGGGAAGATTCTGTTACAAGATTTTACAAAGAATTGGCCATTAAGGCTATTGAGCCACAATCATAAATTATTTATATCACATACGATTCCTCATTAACAAACAATTATGAAATCCCATCCATCTCCAGGTTTTTTTCAAAACCTCAAATATGACTTTCCTGCCAGTATAGTTGTATTTCTAGTTGCTTTACCACTCTGCTTAGGGATTGCACTGGCATCAGGTGCGCCCTTGTTTTCAGGTATTATAGCTGGAATCGTCGGAGGTATTGTCGTCTCTTTAGTCAGTGGATCCTCTATTGGCGTGAGTGGCCCAGCGGCTGGACTTGCCGCCATTGTACTTACGGCTATCAACGACTTAGGAGGGAAAGAACATTTTGATCTTTTTCTAGTGGCAGTAGTTATAGGGGGGGTGTTACAAATAATATTAGGCGCCTTACGCGCCGGTATTATCGGTTATTACTTTCCTTCCTCAGTCATCAAAGGCATGCTCTCAGGGATTGGAATCTTTATTATCATCAAGCAGATTCCGCATGCCTTTGGCTATGATAGTGATCCAGAGGGAGATTTTGCCTTTTTCCAGGTAGATGGACATACTGCCCTTAGTCAATTGTCCTATATGTTTGACTTTATCTCCCCTGGTGCCTTGGTCATTTCTATTCTTTCCCTGGCCATTCTTTTCCTTTATGAACGGCCCTTTATGAAAAAGATTTCCTTCTTTAAATTAGTCCCAGGCCCATTAGTGGTCGTTATTCTGGGTATTTTGTTGGGAATATCTTTTGGAGATCATGAGACTTGGGGGCTCGATGAAAGTCAGCTTGTAAACATTCCTGTTGCAGGTTCTTTTACAGGTTTTTTGGACCTATTCACCTTACCTGATTTTAGACAATTAGCCAATCCCCAGATTTACATTGTCGGATTTACCATTGCCATTGTAGCGAGTCTGGAAACGCTTCTCTGTGTTGAGGCAACGGATAAATTAGATCCTAACAAACGCGTGACACCTACCAATCGCGAACTGATTGCTCAAGGGATAGGCAATACGATTTCGGGCCTCATAGGAGGGCTTCCCATTACCCAGGTAATCGTTCGTAGTTCTGCCAATATCCAGTCTGGCGGACGGACCAAGGCATCTGCTTTTATTCATGGCATCTTACTTCTGGTCTGTGCTATGTCTATCCCTACCCTCCTAAACAAGATTCCTCTGGCCAGCCTTGCAGCCATTCTATTTCTTGTTGGCTATAAATTAGCAAAACCCGCCCTTTTCAAAACGATGTACCGAAGGGGCTATGCCGAATTCATTCCTTTCATCGTCACAATCTTAGGTATTTTATTCACCGACCTCCTGATAGGGATCAGCCTGGGACTGGCTGTAGGTATATTCCAGATTCTATGGAATAATTTTAAAATCCCTTTCCATTTCAGCAAGGATGACTATGCTACTGATAAGCCTGTTCGGATTGAATTATCCGAAGACGTTAGTTTTCTCAATAAAGCGATGATTTTGCGCAACCTCAACACTTTGCCAGATGGTATTCATGTCATCATAGACGGGTCTAAAACCAAAAGTATCCATCCTGATGTGTTGGAAATTATTGATGACTTTGTGGAGAATGCTAAGACACGGGATATTCAAGTGGAACTTGTGGAATTGGATACAAGCGACACAGTTGATTCGGTTAAGCAATTTGGAAAAGTGATTCTCCATCATCCGATCAAAAAACAGTAAAGGGGTTCAACCAAATGTGCCTAAAATGAAAAAGACTATTTGGCTAATCATTCTGATTGCACTTTCCCAGGTTGGCTTTGCCCAGCAATCCAACCTGGGAAACTGGTTGATGTATTTTGGACAAAACAAAGTGAGCAATAAGCTGAGTATTCACTCTGAAGTCCAGTACCGAAACCATACCGTAGCTCCTGTCAATATTGAGCAGTTGCTTCTCAGAACTGGACTTAACTATCACTTCTCGCCTAATGCCTTTGCCACGATTGGTTATGGATATATTGCTTCCCATATATTTGATAGTCCACAGTCCCATCCTGAGTCCGAGGAGCATCGGATCTGGCAGCAGCTGATCACAACCCAAACCATAGGCAGGGTGAAATTTGAGCATCGGTACCGGGTAGAGCAGCGATGGGTCAATAAGGATTACAAGAATCGCCTTCGATATCGATTGATGCTCTTTATTCCTTTAAATACCCCCAAAATCGAAAAGGGATCAGTTTTTCTGGGATTCTACGATGAAATATTTCTTAATACTGCCCAAACTTTCTTTGACAGAAATCGCCTATACGGAGCCGTTGGCTATCAAATTGACAAAGCAACCGGTATCCAAGTGGGGATGCTCAATCAGCGGGTGAACGATTTTGGGAAATGGTATTTGCAGTTTGCCCTGGTCTTTAATCCGACCTTTGTCGCTTCCAAGCCATAACTAGCGCTACAACACGGCGATAGCTTCGAATGCCCCCTTCTACGCCTTGACCTTTCAGGTAACGGTTATAGACTGATCGGCTGAAATTGGGAAACCATCCGGGATATTTTTGATGGTTTTCGCGGATGGCTTGCAGGTCTGCACGAACGCCCTTTGGCAATCGGGCATATATGGCTTTATATGCCAAGGGATCTGCTCGATTGAGGTCACTGACCACATGGCGCCAATAATCCAATCGACCACAATACTGGATGTATGGATTTTCGCTGGCTTCACACGCCAGAAACCCAAGAAAATTACAGACGCCTTCGTCGGTAAATCCGTACCCATGGCCCATCTCATGGGCTATGACAGGAGGATGCTGTAGCGGATAAAGTGCTGCATCAAAATGACCTTCAGCCACGAATGGCAAATAAACACCTGAAGCGCCCAGACCTATCATCCAACCTTTGGGAAAAATTTTGCGGCCACGGACACGGCCTGGTGTGGGGTAGCCCATTTCTTTCAGAACCAAACATAGGTTTTTGCGCATATGGTTTTCGAGCGAATGTGGTTCCAAATGGAATGAAATAGCTAACGTATCTGGCTGATCTCCGGTCAGTTGCTCTCTCGCAGACAGCATCGCACCTGTAGCTTCCTGGGCCTCCGCTTTTAGCAATTCGACATCAGCCTCCACTCGTTGAAGGCTCAGGTGAGTCTCTAAGGGAACACGAGCATAGTTGAAGCCCCAAAGAAAGAAGAAGGCAGCGACTACGCCGCCAGCAAAGGCCAAAAAGTTTAGAACAGCTGCCAATATATGGTTAAGCCATTTTGGGGCAAAAACCTTTTTGGGACGTCGAATAGCTTTGATCCATTTATATAGCATCCAACCCACAAAAACGATTAACACATATAACAACGGAACAGGTGACCAGCCTACTGTATAATCTATCACATAGCGAATCGCCGCAAAAATACCTTTAGCATAAATTACTTCAACAACTTCAGGAATGTAAGATGAAAGTGCTCGGAGCAATAGGGTAAAAGCTCCCAAAGCCATCCAATACCACTGGCGTTTGTAGAGAGAGAAGAAGTTTTTCACAAAGGCTAAATTACTTATTTTTACTTGTCATATGAATATTCAACAAGAACTTCTGAGGGAGCATTCCAAGGAACAATCGATGAAGATTGCGGCATATATCGGCTCAGATACTGAACGTTTCGATGAACTCATGCAATTATTCATGCACGGGGAATATCGTATCAATCAGCGGGCGGCATGGGTGGTTTCTCATTGCGCAGACCATGAGCTATCGCTTGTCAAGCCCTACATGTCTGAAATGGCAGATATGGTGATTGATACCAATAGCAATGATGCCACGAAACGAAATATCTTGCGCATATTCCAAGACATGGAACTATCTGAGGAGATAATGGAAAAGCTGTTGGATCCTTGTTTTACTTATTTAGGGTCTCCAAAAGTCCCTGCTGCCATACGCGTATTCTCGATGACAGTCTTGTTCAAGATCAGTCAAAAGTTCCCTGAACTACAGCAAGAGTTGCGATTGGTCATCGAGGCGGTAATGCCTGATGGCTCTGCTGGCATCAAATCTAGAGGGAGAAGAACCCTCAAACTACTTGGAAAATCCAAATAAATTCAATAAATTAATGGTCCAACATTCATTTTTCCTAACTGAACCGTTATGACTAAATATCTACTCCACTTTGTATTGCTTCTGAGCCTTACTACAATCCTGTCTTGTAACAGGACAGATGAGCAAATATTGCAGCCTGCTCAGCTTGATCAATGCAGCATTCTTGGGACTATTGATGTGGATAAGTGTGGGCCATTTATCCAATTAGACAATGGCCTGAAGATTCAATCAAAACGCGATATGGCGACCGACTTTCAGGTTAAAGATATACGTGTAGCGGTGAGCTATATGAAAGAATACGAGGATAATGGGGATGATTCAAATTCTCATGATTGTGGCAATGGCAATGATCAAGCAAATGCCAAATCTCTCACCAATGATTGTGGGGAAACCATTGTCACCCTCAATTGCATCCGCTTAGTAGACAAATGATCAGTTTCTGAGCTCTCCTATTTTTTGGACCAACGGTTTATTTCCTGAACGAAATACAATATGATAAGTCCCTTCGACCTGAAGGGCTTCTTGGGTGGGTTCTTCTCCGTCTTCTACTGGTAGCACATCCAATTTGAGGACCCTGCCTTTTTCTTCCCACTCCCAAGACTCAATCATGGCATTTGCGGGAAATGCCCCTACAACGCCTTCAAGGTTAGAAGGCTTATCATAGCTTTCATCAAAACTAAAGGAAAGGAGTTTCTTGTGGACTGTAGTTCCAATTTCATAGATCGATACTTCATATATTAGACACGCAGCACATGGTCCCCTACCATAGGGGTTGTGAACCCAATCATTCTCTATCATTACCCCTATTTCGCCATCAGGCAAGGTAAATACTGCATCTTCCATGGTTTCCAGTATTTCCTCCCTTGAAAGCTGGTTCGAATGAAAATCTTCTTGGAAGGTGCCAACAGCCAGGGATCCAGTAGTATAACTGCTTCCTGAATTGAATTGAGAAGAATATGCTGCCATTTCAAATGCCTGATCTTGATAGTCAAAATGACCTTTGACAAAAGGGTTCAATTCATAGCGAACTGTCTCGATACTACTCCACCAGGTCCCCTGAGTTTCTTCTGTCAGTACAGGAATCCACGACTTTCCATCAAAATATAGAGAAAAGGGTTCTTCCTTAAGGAAATGCTTGACAACATTCATCTCTTGGGCCAAATTAGCTGTTACACCTGGCTGGAAATTGATATGAACAAAATGATGGGTTGCGCCCCATTTTCTATCCTTATGTGTGGAAAGCACTGTTACTTCCTTGCCCGAGGCCTGATCTTTATCAAAAATATCTAGCCCAAAATAGAGGTTAAGAGATTTATCTGATGAAAGAAATATCATGGCTTCTGTCGGAAACGATATTTCCATTTGGTACCCATTTCCAGTCCGGGTAGCTACAAGGTCAATCCGAGAAACAATGGTAGGCGAAGGAGAAATTCCATGGTAATTTTGCCGATCAAACAACTCTACCCGTCCATTTGGGTAAAACCCCCAATGAGCCATGCCAAAGAAGTTTTTTACGCCTTTGACTTGATTTACCTCTACCGTATCAGAATCCTCGCCTCCCCAATAAGAATGGTCCGCATTTAACGCTGAGACAAAGGTTTTTTCATCCCCTGTTATTGGCCAACCATCTTCATTATTCAATTTATATAAGACTCCTTCGTGTGAATAATAATCAGTATGTGGACGGTGATCACTGATCCACAATTCGACATGATCCTGGCGAATAGCATCTCCTGTCGTGATCAGCTTATCGTCCTCTACTGTAATAAAGAGTTTTATTCCATTTTCCGATGATTCAATCGCAAGAGATGCCGACAAGTCTCTGGGGCCATGATGAAGGGAAGCCCCATAGGTAGGGAAAAATTGGTGCTGCTCGTATAACTGAGCCTTTGTCCCCAGCGGGGACATGATCAATATGCCCAATAGACCTCCTAGATAGTTGGAAAAGAGTCGGCTCATGAGATTGTATTTGGTAAATCATAAGTTCGCAATTTTCCATTAAACAAACAAACCAACCCGTGTTATTTCCCTTAAACTGGTCTATTTTTCTCTAATTACCCTCCCAGCCACGCTACAATTCTCAATGGCGCCCCACTTCCTCCCTTGATCTTCATTGGCAAAGCGATGATCCAGCTCCCCGAAGCGGGTAGCTGATCGAGGTTCCCAACATTCTCAAAGGCGGGGATGTCTTTAGCAAATAAAATCCGATGGCTTTCATAGAGCGTAGATTGCCCAAAATCAATACTGGGCGTATCGAGCCCTATGGCCCCTATCTTGCGGTTTTCCGTCAACCAAGTAGCCGCTTTAGGGTCAAGGCCTGGAAAATGCAATTTGGGTACAGCAGCGGGGCCTCGCTCCGCCGTGCCCATATACTGCTCCGCATTAGGCCAGTATTCTCCAAATCCTGTGAATAATAGCACAATAGCTCCGTCTGGCATCTGTCCATTAATAGCTTCCCAGGCTTGCAAGTCTTCCACAGAGACGAGGTAATCACGATTTCCTTTCGCTTTTGCAGACACATCCACCACCACGCCTGGCCCGATCAATTGCTCTATGGGCACTTGTTCCACAGGTGCATGGCCTTTGGCGAAGTGGACAGGCGCATCCATATGTGTCCCACCGTGCTCTGCCGTCTGAAAATTGAAGGCACTATAGTAATAGCCTGCTTCCGTGAGGCCAGCGAAGACCGTGTCAAAGCCAAAGGCGCGCGAAGTGGGCCAATAGACTGTCGACTTATCGAACGTATGGGTGAGATCCACCCATTTGCCTTCAGGGAAAGTAGGACCTTCAGGTTCTTGAGCTGGGGGATTGCAGGCGAGCAGGAGGAGAAATGGCAGGAGGAGGAATAAGTTTTTCATAATTATTTCCCTGTCTATGTTCCAGAAAACGACATTTGTTAATCTTCAGAATAATATTCCAATTGGCTAATCAACCATTTTTTATACACTTCTTTTTGAAAGGAATACCAGGCATCCAACATGTCATGATAAGCAAGCTCATCTTTAAATCCTCGAAAAGGCCCTCGGCTATTTAACCGAAAAAATAAGCGATCTTTGATGGCAGGCTGTTGTACTTGTTCTGCAAATGCTTCCATGATTTGATACCCTTTGCGTGATGGCATCGAAGTTATTTTAACTAACTGGTCCTTCGTTTCCTCGATTTCATCTAAAGCGTCCTGCCACATGTCTACATAATCCTCTGCATCAGGATTGTCAAAATCAAGTGTTGAGATTACTTTACCCGTATCCTTGTTTACATAACAAACCATACTTGATTGTAGGTAATCGACCATTTCTTCTAGTTGCGATTCGGTGAGATTAAAAGGTATTTTCATTTTATATAAGGGTTCATTTCCAACATTTATCTGTTATTCACACTTCCCTATCCCCCACCCTCGGTGTCCTTTTCCCTTTTCACATTTCCAGTTTTTCTGGATTTGGGTGGCGCGCCAGTGTCCTTTAGAGCGATCTGCATGCATGATGAGTTTCCAGGCGATCTGATTCCCCGCCTGAACAGGGTCGTGAATCAGCGTAATTCTATAGCTATCTGAGCCAAGGTCTTTGGAAGTGATCTTGATGCCTTTAGCCCCTTGTTTGGGAGAATAATCATAAAACATCTCCATCACCTGCTCGGGAGTTGAGATATCAGTCCGTGCTTTAAGGGAAACGTTAAAACGGGAAGGATCCATTTCTACAAACTCTTCTGCTTTCTGTTGGCAACTGAGCGTAAGAAAGAGTAGGAAGATTAATGGAAAAGGAGTTTTCATAGTGCTTCAGTAAATCATTTTCACATACTAATATACACTATCCTCCGAAAGGAAGCTACTCCTATTCGCCCTTCCATATTCATTTCCCTAGAAACTCCACTTCAAACGCATATACACTGATGTGCCAAGGTTTTGGTAGGTTGTATGGTCCTCAAGAAAAAAGGCTTGAGCAATGAAATCGACGTCCCAGTTTTCTTTAATGGAATGAGTCACAGTAGGAATGGCTGCCATCAAGTTCCCTGCTGGTGCATAGATCATAGAGGCGCCTAGGTTCCATAAGGGCGTCACTTGGCCGCTTGCCGTAGCCAGGAAGCTCCATTTTGTGGGGAAAAGCGCCTTTGGCGTGAGCTGAGCACCAATCAAACCCGACTGGAGGTCAACAACGCTGAGCTGAGAAAGCCCACGGCTATTATAATAGACGCCACCACTGATATAAGGGCCATTTGTCAGTTGATAGTCAACCCCTACAGAAAGGCTCACAAGGTCCATAGAATCGGGAGAGATGGAGGTAGGGGTGAAATAGGTCATTTCTCCTTTGAGCCCCATTCCTTTGATGGAACCAGCCCACCCCAGGCCCAAAGCTATATCGCCTCGGTAATATCCCCCCAGCAACTGCACATCGTAATTCCATTTATTGAATTTGTACATAGCTGCACCTACAGATTCCTTCATATCTCTTGCTGGAGCAAAAGCCACCTCCACACTAGACAGCAAGCCTGGAAAATAAGTCAAACGAATGGCATCACTTCCTGGGCGTTCTTCATAGTCAAAGTCCAAAAAGTTGTAGGCATTAAACAGGTCATTGGGATTCCAAATGGTGTTGATGCCCCAGTTGATACGCTGGCGGCCTACTCGCGCCTCAAATTTGCCTTTGACAAATTCGACATAAGCACGATCTATCATGCTATGACCAATCATCGCCGTGTCATCTAGCCAGATGATAGAGAGGTCCACAAGCCCATTGTATTGGTCGATCAATGCGCCATAATTAGGGGTTAGTTTCACCTCCTCTCCCCATATCAAACGATTTCTTGCTTCTACTGCCACCGTCCAGTTTTGGTGAGGATACCACTTGAGATTCAGTCGGTTATGCAGCAGATTATTGGTGGTGAGGGTGGAGGCAATCGGTACGTAATTAGAGGTTTGCAGATATTTGGCATATCCGTTAAACGCCCACTTAGGGGGCTTTTCTGGTTCGTCTTGTGCCATAAGATTAGGGGAGAAAAAGCTCCCAAACCCAAATAGCAAAAGTCCAATGATGTACCTTATTATTCTTACCATTCTATCATCCGCTCATTTTATCATTCTATCATTTTCCTCCATCATTCTTTCCTCACGTCCGAGACGATCATGCCATCTTCAAGCGTGATGACGCGCCTTGCCCGATCAATCACCCGCTGATCGTGGGTGGAGAAAATGAAGGTCACATTTTCCTTCATGTTCAGTTCATCCATGATGTCGAGGAGATTGGTCGTGGACAAAGAGTCCAGGTTGGCCGTAGGCTCATCCGCCAGGATGAACTTGGGTTTAGGTGCCAAGGCGCGTGCAACGGCTACGCGCTGTTGCTGGCCGCCAGACATTTTATTGGGGCGCTTGTCTCCTAAATCCCCTAGGCCAACCGCAGTTAGCAACTCCTCCGTACGCGCTTCACGCTCTGCCTTATCCCGCTTTTGCAACAGCATCACAAATTCCACATTTTCCTTGGCTGTAAGCACGGGAATGAGGTTATATGCCTGGAAGACAAAGCCAATATTGTGTAAGCGAAAGTCAATTCGTTCATTGGCGGAAATATTGGTGATGTCGGTCCCATCTACGATCACTTGTCCCTTCGAAGCGGGATCTAGCCCACCTATGATATTGAGCAAAGTCGTCTTTCCAGAGCCTGAAGGGCCTACAATGGCAGTGAATTCTCCTGCCTCGATCTGTAGGTCTACCCCGCGCACAGCGTGTACAGGGACGGCCCCTTTGTATGTTTTGTGGACTTTTCTTGTTTCTATGATTGCCATGATAGTAGATTTTTATGTTGAAGAGAAGGGAACAGGGAGCAGAGAGAAGAATTAATTTAGTCTCTATTCCCTTTTCCCTTTTCACTATTCCTAATTATATCGCTCTGACCGCTTCTGAAGCTTCCAGTTTTACCGCTTTATATGCTGGGAAAATCGCTGAGACAATTGCCGTAATAGCCACCATGATCACAATGTCAATGTAGTAGTCGCCTTTCAGCGCGGGATAAATAATGGGGCTAAGGCCCATGCTTTCAAAGCCAGCCCCAAACATTGACATATCGATCCCAGCAACCCCAAAGTGCCCAATCAATAAAGCCGCTGCAAGCATCCCAATTGGGGCGCCAATAAGGACCAGAAAAAACGTTTCCAGCATGATCATGCTAAATACTTTGCGCTGATTCATCCCTACACACATTAGCATTCCCAGCTCTCGCTTACGTTCAAGCACTGCCATCAGCATTGTATTCACAATCCCAAAGCCCAAGGCTAGGAGGATGATTCCCATGATGATTTGCAAGGACTGATCAAATGTATCCACCATGATTTTGGTTGCAGGATCGAGGTCTCTCCATGACTCAAGCTTTACGCCTGGGAAAGCAGCAACTAACTTTGCTTTTTCCTGATCAACTGTGACAGCGTCCAGGGCATCAGCTTTGTTTTTTAGGGTAAAAGCAATTTCATGAAATTCGCCAGGGCGATTTAACATACTCTTGCCTTGCAATACACTTGCTCGAACATATACATGCAGCTCATCAAATTTGCTGTCAGACGTTTTGTAAATCCCTATCACTTTGAAAGAACCCGCAATCAAGTTTCCATCAGGATCGGTAAAATTGACGGTCAATTTTCTCCCTATTGTTACTTTAAGTTTTTCTGCCAATCGTTTCCCTAAAACAATGGCAGATTTTTTCTTGCTCTCAAAAAAATCACCTTCTATGATCTTGGATTGTAGGTTAAAAACTTGCTGTTCCTCATCTGGGTTGATCCCAAATACTTTTACGCCATTGGTATTATGAGCTGTCTGGGCAAAGCCCATCGTGACGACACGGCTTGTGACAGCCGCCACCTCTGGAATGGCTCTCAAGTCATCCACCATTTTTTGTCCTTCAGGCAAGAAGTAGGATATGCCTCTATCTATCTCATAATCAGCATGGTGTATCTGAAAATGAGCCATTTTCAACGCAATAATGTCACGTACTCGTTGCTCACTTGCCCCCCATGAAAAGGAGATCAAAAAGATCGCGGCCCCTATCCCTAGCGCCAGGGCCACCATGACCACCAAACTCCTCAGGTGGTTTCTCCATATATTTCGCCAAGCTATTTTTATCAACATAAGTGGTGAATTAAAATGAAAATCAAAATGAAAATGAAAGTATGATCAGGGTTCTTTTTGATTTTTTTGTTTCGTATTTAAGATCATTTTTGCACTAATCGCTGCTAACTCCTTCGCTTCGACAATTAATTCACTCCTTATCGATTCCTCTCCATATTTTACATATTCCATAATCAGCAAAGACACTTTTGTTTCTCTTATCTCCTTTAATACCAGAGTCATTTTGTGGATAAAATCCTTGGAAGTAGTTGTCCCTTGGGCTTCGCCATAGTTCAGTGTCCCACTTCCAGATGAACGCATCATTTGATTACCATAGTAGATACCTGTATCATCATTAGGCAATGTTTTGCAAAACAGGATAATCTCCCCCGCAAACTTTACCAAGCGATCTTCCAAATTATATGGCTTGTTCTTCATGCCCCTTTGTATTTCATTTTAATTTTCATTTTAATTTTCATTTTCATTTTCATTTTAATTTTAATTTTCATTTTAATTTTCATTTCCCTATCCCCGCATCGCCTGAATAGGCTCCATTCGCCATATTTTCCACATGGGGTAGATCGAAACAATCAGCGCAAAAATCAAAATGACGAAGGCTTGATTCACAAAAATACCTGGATCTATCATCGTGGGGATGACTGCTTCTATTCCAAATTCTTCGTAGGCTTTGGCAAATTCTTCCCCAAACTGAATCGGGAAGTAGTGGAAGTAAATGACAAAAGGAAGGGAGATGAAAGCACCTGCAAGTACACCTAAGATAGACATAGTCACCGTTTCGATAAGCATGATAAATGCCAAGCGAGAGCGCTTCATTCCAATAGCTACTAACACGCCAAATTCATACTGCCGTTCGGCAACCATCATCAGAACAGTCCCAAACATCCCAAATGCGATGATCATATATAGAATTCCCATCACCAAGATGCCCCCTGCCCGATCGCTCTCTACGAACTGAGACAGTTCGGGTGCCATATCCACCCAATCCATCACCTCATATTCGCTAGTGTCGATTTTGGTCTGAAGGTTTTTCACCACCTGGTCCATCCTTTGAGGATTAGAAAGATTCAAGGCAAAAGCCGTCAACCGATTGTCAGCTCTCGTATATACTTGAGCTTCAGAAATCGTCATGAATATCAAGCGTGTATTCAGGTCTGGAGAGCCGTAGTGGACAATTCCCTCAATGGGATAAAGACCATAAGCTGTCGCGGCATGATAGCCCTGCCCCAATAATATGAGGTCATCTCCAACGTCTAAATTGAGTTTTTTTGCCAATCCCTCAGCTACCAAAATTCCTCTGGAGTCTTTGGTGAGGTAGCTACCTTTGACCATTTTATTTTCCAATCCAGTAAGCTTACTTTCCTCCTCTGGATCCATTCCTACCACCATGGAAAATTTAGAGACTGGCCCAGATGAAGCCAGGGCAAAAGTCTCCACTCGGGGAACCATCGCAGAAATATGCTGTTCGTCAGCTACAGCTTTGTGGATAAGCGGATTATCCTCAAAACTGTGGTCTAACGTCTGCTCATCCCAAAATCCTTTTTGGTGGACTTGTATGTATCCCGTATGGAACTGAACCATGTTGCGAATCATGTTCTCATAAGTACCTTCTTGTATAGAGCGCATGAATATCGCAATAGAAGCCGCCAGCAGCACCGACCCCATCGTGATGAAGGTCCGTCTACGGTTGCGCCACAGATTGCGCCAAGCGAGTTTGAATAGCATAGGTAAGTCATCAATGAGTGAATGATAGGATGAGGGAATGATAAAATGGGAGGAAATGATTAAATGAATAGATGATAAAATGAGTAAATGACATTTTTCATTCTAAATTCTCCATTTTCCATTCTTAATTTTTCATTATTAATTATCCCCTAATCCGCTTCATATACTGAACCGTGAAGTAGGTATCAGGGATATCGAGGTCAAATTTGACCTTCGTAAATTGCATAATCGTCTGGTGCCCTTCCTTGTCGACGGGGCTGATCGTCATTTTGGTCACAAATAGACGCCCATCCATTTCCTTTACCTCTGACCCTTGCATCACATTGACCAGTTCATCGTCTTCGTCGTAATATTCCCCTTTCATCGTCAGGTATTCCGCTTTATCAATCCATAATAATACCTTTCCCCAGACTACAGCTGCATCTTCTGTAGGGATCAATTCGATTTTCCAACATGCACGACCTTCGACAACTTCCTCTCCCAACAAAGTATGGTCGTAGTCATTGGTCAGGGAGAATTCACGGACGAGATCGTCATTGGTGAAGTCTGAGCCCATCCAGGACTGAGACATCATCGATGGAGGGAGCTTGATGCTCCGCTCGATCCGAGGCATCCAGGTCCAGACTTCTTTTCCACGCTTGAGGTTAGCCATCCCTTTGTCACGGGCAGGCGTCTTCACTACAATCAGGCTATATTCTGTGCCTTCCGACCAGAGGGTCATCGACATCTCCCGCTGCCAAGAAGGCCGCACAATGGTCATGGTGACATCCGCTTCCATCGATTTTACCCCTCGCTGACGCTTCTCCGCTTCATGGATGATTTCTTTGGCATCTTGTGCCCATATATTGGTGCTTCCCAGCAGGAAAACCAACACGATTGATTGGAGGATTATTTTAAATGTTTTCATAGGTTATTAATCTCTAATGCTTTATTTCTACTTGTTCCAAATCGTATTTTTTCAGCAAATAATCTTTGATTTTTTCGATGGGCATGGCATCGCCCAGGACAATATGCTGAATCCCTACGCCATCCAATATGACGCCCAGCAACAACAATTCTTCCTCAGGATTGGGAATCCCAGCCTCCTGCAATAAAGGCAAAAAAAGCTGTGGCATGCCTTCATATTTTCCCATCACAACTTCACGCATCTTTGGAAACTGATCTATCTTCAAGGAGAGGGAAGCAAGTAGTTTATTATATTCATGTTCTTCTACAATCATGCTAAAGGCCTCTTCTATCACAAACCGCAACTTCCCTTTTGCGGTAGGTTGCTTCATCATTTTTTCAAAGAGAGCATCTCCATGTGCTACGGCATCTTCTATCACTGCCTGTACAAGCCCTTCCTTCGTTTTAAAGTAATGAGGAATCAGCCCTTTGGCTACCCCAGCCTCTGTGGCAATTTGACTAATGGAAGTAGCGTGATACCCTTTTTCAGCAAATAATTTCAGGGCAGCATCCAGTATCTTTCGCTGGCTCGCCTGGCGGATTTCTTCAAATTGTTTGCTGCTTCTTGGGGACATTTGAAATAAAAATGAAAGTTAAAATAAAAATGGAAGTATGAATCCATTTTTTGGTTGACCAGTCAGTCAATGGCAAATACGCAAATATTTTGAATAAGTTCAAATTGGGGGGTATGACTTTCGTCAGTTAAACCTGTAAATCAATTTGAAACTACTTCCGCAATCCAAATCCGCTCCGCCAGGGCATGATCCACCTGAATCATTTTTTCCCCTTGTAGAATCTTTAAATTCCCTTCTTCCAACGCTTTCACTTCAAAATCCAAATCGGGAACCAGGCCCATTTCCCAAAGACGAGATCGGATGAGGTGATCTGGCTGACGAGAGCTGATTCGTGAGCGGTCGCCCACCACAAGGCTTGTGAGATTGGGTAATTCACCGCTGTATTTGTGGGGAATCGGCGAGCCATGGGGGTCAAGGTCTGGGTAGCCCAGTTTTTTCGCTACTTCTTCAATCAGGGATTCGGGCAAAATATGCTCGTATTTCTCGGCATCTTCATGTATTTGGTCTACATCCAATCCCAACTCTTGCACCAAATAACTCTCCCACAGCCTGTGTGCGCGGATGAGGTCATAGCCCTTTTCGATGCCTTTTTCCGTAAGCGAAATCCCTTCGATGTCTTTGACCAAAAAGCCATTCCGCTTCAAGAATTTGACTGGAGATCTAAGGTTCTTATAAGCCATTCCAAGGCGTTCAGAGAGGTTTTCTGGACTGAGCCGCTGCCGTTCATGTAAGCGAACTGATTGCTTCAAGACGTCTTCGCGTAGGATGCGGATTTGTCGTTCCCGTCTTTTGAAATAGCGGCTCACCAAGCCTCTTCGTGGCGCAAATAAGACAGCGACCAGATAAAATAGTGTCGCCATCACAGTCATGGCTGGACCAGGCGTTGTATCAAATACGATAGCCAGCAACAGGCCAGCGGTTGTCGAAAACAGCCCAACCCCTGCTGCGATGAGGATCATTTTCTTCATGTCATGCGTCAGCAAGTAGGCCGTAGAAGCAGGGGTAATCAGCATGGCTACGACCAGGATGACCCCTACAGACTGAAGGGAAGCGACTACGGCAAAAGACAGTAGTAGGAGCAAAAAGTAATGCACGGTCGCAACGGAAATTCCGATCGTCTGAGCAACCACCGACTCAAAGGTTGTGATGAAGAGAAATCGGTAGAAAGCGACAACACTAATCAAGGTGAAACACATGACCAGAAAAGTCATCCACAGGTCTTGATCGGCAATTCCCAGAATATTGCCAAATAGAAAATCTTTGAGGTCTAGGTGAATGCCTTCTTGCTTGGAAATATATGAAATCCCCATAACGCCTATGGCAAACATTGCCGTAAATACGATTCCGATGGCAGCATCTTCCTGGGTCTTCACATTTCGCTGAATCCATGTCATAAAGAGGGCCGCTACTAGCCCCGCAATCACCGACCCCACAAAAAACCCCAAAGTGCTGTATCCTCCAGCGATAATAAACCCTGCCACCACCCCTGGGAGGATGGCATGAGAAAGCGCATCGCCGATCAGGGCCATATTTCTCAGAATAATGAAACAGCCCAAAATGCCACACATGATCCCGACCATGGCAGAGGCAAGGAGGGCGCGCACGATAAACGCTTCTTGCAAAATATCTCCTAACTCAAACATAAGATTCTGTTTTTTGGAGGATGGTCAAACGACCTCCATAGGTTTTTTTGATGTTCTCATCCGTAAATATGGTCTCTGTCTCCCCAGCCGCCACGACGTGCTGATTGATCATGATCAGCCGATCAAAATAGTCCTTGACCTTGGCGAGGTCGTGGTGAATGATGACCACTAATTTGCCTTCGGCAGCTAACTCCTTCATGATCTCCATGATTTTGGCTTCACTGGTGATGTCAACGCCCACAAATGGCTCATCGAGCAAATAAATCTCGGCCTCTTGGCAGAGGGCCCGCGCAATAAATACGCGCTGCTGCTGGCCACCAGAAAGTTCTCCGATTTGCTTATCCTTGAACTGCTCCACGCCCAGCATACGAAGCGCTGAAAGCGCTTTTTGCTTATCAGCTGAATCCAGCCTTTCAAAAACCCCCAAATGGGGATAGCGTCCAAGCAATGCGACATCTAACACAGTGGCTGGGAAATCCCAGTCAATTTCTTCTTTTTGAGGAATATAGGAGACATATTTTCGAATGTCTTCGATCTTCTGGCCATTGATGCGGATGCTCCCAGCATCAGGTTCTAGCAAGCCCAAAATGGCCTTAAACATCGTCGATTTCCCCGAACCATTTCCCCCAATTAATCCTGTCACATACCCTGGTTCTACATCAAGGTAGACATTGGAAAGGGCAGTTTTACGATCATAAGAAACGGACAATCCTTTTATCTCTAACTGGTAATCTTTCCAGGAAAGCCCCACGATAGATTTGGAACGCAAGCGGTATTGAACCCCTACAAAGGCTATGGCAAAGCAGGCCAAAATCACAAAGATATATGCATTGCTTTTTTCGTCTATCCCCTGCCCTATTGCTACACTTAACCCTTTGACAATCAGGATGGTATTTTGTCGTAGCATCTTCAGGTACGTGTCAGCTCCACTTTCCTTATCTCCTAGGGAATCCGCAAATAATTTCCCTCCAATGATGACCTTTTCATCCGAGGCTACTTGCTCTATCAATTTAGGGTTTAGTGTCGATTCCACGTATATCGCAGAGACTCCTTTAGTTCGAATCACTTCTTTCAAATACAATAAATCCGCTACCTGAACTTCTGCTTCGGTACTCGTTCCCATCACCGACGCCAACTCCAACCCATACCTCCTTCCATAGTACTGGAAGGCATCATGAGAGGTGATCAATACTCTCCTTTCAGGAGGGATACGGGCGATTTCAGCTTCAATGAATTCATCCAATTCGATCAGCTCAGCCCGATACCGCTGATAATTGGCTTCAATGGAATCAGCATCTCCAGGCAGCATATTGACTAAAGACTTTTTCATATTTTCAATATAAATCAGTCCCAATCGGATGTCCATCCAGGCATGGGGATCGTAGGCATCGACATAATCCTGACTACCAATGGCTGGCACCCCGTCCGTCACCGTCACGATAGGTGCCTCTGTCCCCGAATTCTCCAACATCTCATCCAACCATCCTTCTAAGTGCAAGCCATTTCGAAAAATAAGGTCCGCATCAACTACTTTCTGCGCATCGCCCGGAACCGGGTCATAAATATGGGGGTCGCCTCCTATGGGCATGAGCGATTCCACCTCGGCATAGTCTCCAGCCACATTCTGGGCCATATCTGCCAGGAAGGAAGTAGTCGCCAGCACCCTAAATTTTGCAGATTGGGCTTGCATAGCAGGCCTCAAGGCCATCAACAGCCCCCAAAAGAGGAGGTAGCGTATTCGGTTTTTGTATAAAACATTCATCTTTTCTGGGTTTTTACAGGGCAAAGAAAAGGAAAATTTTTGGATAAATTCAAATCGACTAAATATATTTTTAGGATACCCGAAAAATGTACTTTTATTATGATACTCACTTGGTAAAATTGGGAGGCTTTGCGACTAATTTTTCCAGTGAGTATCATTGAACATGAAAATATATCAAGCTGATGCTTTTACCGACCAGCCTTTCAAGGGAAATCCCGCCGCTGTCGTGATCATGGAATCGCCCATGAGCGACGAATGGATGCAGGCGCTAGCCGAAGAAAACAACCTCTCAGAAACGGCGTTTCTGAAGTTGACGAAAGAGGGTTACGCCCTTCGATGGTTTACGCCTGCTGCTGAGGTCAAGCTTTGTGGACATGCTACATTGGCCTCCGCTCACATCCTGTGGGAGAATGGCTATGTATCACCTGATCAAGCGATTCACTTCGAAACCTTGAGTGGAACCCTCATCACCCGCAAATCGGGCGCTTGGATAGAGATGGACTTTCCCTCAGAAGCGGCAGAGGTAGTACCTGCTCCCCCATTGCTTTCCGAGGCGTTGAACACGGAGTGGGTAGCTTGTGGCAAAAATCGAATGGATTATTTGCTGGAATTGCCTGATGAAGCAAGCGTTCGCAGCCTTCAGCCAGACTTCCGCACGCTAAAGGACCTCGGCACCCGAGGCCTGATCGTGACCGCAAAGGCCGAAGGCAAGGCATACGACTTCGTCTCGCGCTATTTTGCCCCAAGTTTCGGCATTGATGAAGACCCCGTCACAGGCTCGACCCACTGCTGTCTCAGTCCTTGGTGGGCCCAAAAACTGGGAAAACATGCCCTCACAGGCTATCAAGCCTCCAAACGTGGGGGCACTGTGCGCACCCATTGGAAAGGAGACCGCGTCCTGCTACAGGGCCAGGCTGTGACCATTTTTGAGGGGGAATTGAGGTGAGATCGCTCGCTTGCGCTCACTGCGGGATCGCTCGGTTCGAAGACTCGCCTCACTGTGAGACTTGCCCTGAGCATGTCGAAGGGCTAAAGGCACTTTTTCTTGTCTCGCAGCGAGTCTTCGAGCGATCTCGCAGTAAGGAGTGAAACGACGAACGGTCTCGCCTCTCGCAGCGAGGGCGAGTCTTCGAGCCCGAGCGGTCTCTACTCCCTGACAAACCGCTTCTCCACCCGATGACCATTATGGGTCACAGCGAGGATATAGTTTCCAGGGCGGATATTGAGATTTTGTTGGGTGAGGCGGTATACCTGCTTGCCAGCAGCTTCTAGGGGAAAAGAGAAGCGGGAAACCCGTTTCCCTTGCATATCGAAGATCTCGATCTGGACTGGCCCAGGACTGCTCAGGTGACAGGTCAGGTCCGTATAGCTACTGAAAGGATTGGGGCTGAGTTGGACTTGAAACGTGGAGCTTTGACCATCAGAAAGGCTATTTGTCCCAAAATCTACGCCTATAGAATCAATCGCGCTGCACCCGTTGAAGTTCACCTCTACCTGATAGGTTCCGCCCTTACGGACCGTGATCTGCTGAGATGTTTGACCTGTAGACCAGAGATAGGTAGCTCCGGGAAAGCCCGCATCTAGCACCACACTGTCGCCCGTAGCGGCAATATCGCCTCCCAGATCCAGGCGTAGCCTGTCTCTAAAGTGGCTGATACTCGCCTCATAAAATGCGCCCCCCAGAACCAATGGGCCTATCGTCTGCTTTTCATCTGTCACTAGAAAGGTAGAGTCGTCAGCAAAACATATAGCCTCTTTTTGGGAAATGGCTCCTAGGCTTATTTGCCATACCCCTCCTCCCAGAAAATCATCACCTGAATAGCAGTTGAACAACCACATTTTGTCGCTAGAAAGTAAGGCCATGTGCCTACGATCTGGGCTTACATCCGCCGCTGTAATCCAAAACAGAAAGTCTGTTCCAATCCCTGTAAAGAAGCTATCCGTTGGTGCTGATGAGTAGGTGCCTGCGGTATCCGGAAATCGATAGAGATAGGTGTATCCCGTAAAGGGAGAAGTACGGTTTTTTGAGAAGATATAGAGTTCTTGGTTGTGCCAAAAAAAGGCTTCAGCATCGTAGTTTTGAAAAGGCTGCAAAGGCGGGAAGGCTAGTTGATCTGCGTAAGCGATTTCGATCACTTCGGCATCTACCGTATCTGTCACGACAAGATCTGGATTTGGGATTTTGTAGATGCGCAGATCTGTCCGGAGATTGGCGTTATTGCCAAAATCTCCCACATAGAAATTGCCCTGATCGTCTTGTGCGAGGTCTTCCCAATCGATATTGGACACATCGCGGATCACCACTGTTTTATCCACATTCCCTAAATTGTTAAAGCGATAGAGAATCGGGTCATCTCCACTGTCATTATGCGTCCAGTAGCCGCCATTTGCGCCGATTTCGAGGCCAGAGGTCTCATCTACTGCTTTTGGCATATTGGCGCGCTTGAGGAGATTCAAGCTTTGAGCTGGTGCATGAAAGACTAGTGATAGGCAAAAAAATGAGAGGAAAAATGACTTCATGGGATACGGATTTTTTGATTTTTTCGGAATATACGAAGGCTCTATGAAAAGTCCATTTCACCATTTCACCATTTTTCATTCTCAATTCTTAATTTTCCTCCATCTCCCAGATGGCTGGTCCCATCCGCTTGAGCATCTGCTGCTCATAGAGTCGTGGCCAGAGTTTCATCAGCCACCAGGAAGCTTTGCCTGTAAAGCCTGTCACCAGCAAGCGTTTTCTTTTCTTTACCGCTCGGAATATCATTTCTGCTACCTCCTCTGGTGTATTACTTCGACCTGTGGTATGTTGCATGAGATGATCCCCTTCATCGGCGCCCATAAAGCGCTGGCGGATCGGGGTGTCAATAGAAGCAGGACATACCACGAGTACGGCTACGCCTTTTCGCTTCAATTCACTTCTCAGCGTCGCAAAATAGCCATTCATGGCATGCTTGCTAGCGCCGTAGGCCGTTCGCCCCACCAAAGGCGCAAAACCTGCAACGCTAGAAATTGCTACAACTACACCTCGCTGTTCTATCAGAGATGGCAAAGCCGCTTGCGTGCAAATGACTGCCCCCATGAAGTTTACTTCCATGAGCTTTCGATAAGCATCGAGGGGGGTGTTCTGTGCAGTACCTAAGTGAGTAATGCCTGCATTATTGATCAGGATATCGATGGGGCCGAGGGCAGCCTCAACCTCTGAAACGGCTGCATTAACCGAAGCTGGCGAGGTGATGTCACAGACTTGGGTGAGATGGCGGATTTCTGCTTTTTGCAATTCTACTGCAAGCGTATCAAGGCCCTTTTCGTCAACATCCAGCGCAGCTAACTTCCCTCCTGCCTTTCCAAATCGCAGGCAAAGGGCTTTGCCCAATCCGCCGGAGGCGCCAGTGATGAGGATGACTTTGTCGTTCATTAATTTAGTTTCAAAACCTCATCTACAGAAATTTCGAGATCAAACCCAGGAATCTGAAGGGATTCTCCTGCCTGGAAGATGGTCATTTGCTTATACTTTTGCCCTTGAGGAAACTGGTAGGCTTCTATTTCGGCATCGTTGAGATTGATAATCCATACTTCTGGGACTTGCTCCTCCGCATAGACGGGGAGTTTTACATTTCTGTCTTTTTCCAAGGTAGAGTCTGCCACTTCGATTAACAAGTGGACATCGGCAGGGGTAGGATGTCGGTCTTCGTATGTCTCAAAAGGAATTCGAACAACGGCAATATCTGGTTCTGGCTCAGATAAGGATTCGATAGTTAGGGGATTTTGGACACGAACTACTGCTTCATCACCGAGTCGGATGATTAGCATTTTGGCTAGTAGATTGACACAAGATGCATGTTTACTTCCAATAGGACTCTTATGAAAAATTTCTCCTTTTATCAGTTCTACTCGATCTTCTGGCTTTAATATCCCTACCTCAGCCATTAAATGGTATTCCTCTACATTGATCAAGCGTTTGGATAGCTGGACAGTTGTCATAAGGGTGTTTTTTGCTATTGAAAGGTAGGCATTTTTGGGGAGAAAATAAATGCGGATTTAGGAATCTGTTTTGCCTATTTCAGCGATTAGGCTATAGGATTGGGCCTTGAGGGCTTCTTTGCGCCGTACCATAATTTCATGGAACCAGAGGGAGAATAGTAAAAGAAATACGACATGCTTAATATTCAGAATAAATAATCTCTCTCTCATTAATACATAGTCAATGAAAGGGTACAGAATACTTCGCCATGTATCACTCAAAGGAGATATGATTTGATCATAAAAAAATGGAATCACTATACTATGAAATACAATATTCCATACCATCAAAACCGAAATAGCCAAAAGCTTTCCGAAATTAATAAGGCTGAATTTAGTCGAGGAATGGTATCTTTTGAAATAGAAGAAAATGATGAATAAACTTCCAATAATATTCAAACTAGAAGAACCAAGAATCCTAGGAAAGTCATTGATTTCAATGACAAAAATTGCTTCTACGACTTGTAATAATAAAAATCCTCCCAAAATTCCAATCAATACCTTTGTATACTTTTTGTCACTTTTTCCAATAAATAGGCAATACATTGAGGAAATATACATCAACACTAAGGGTGGCAGCTTGCTTCCTAAATGCCTTTTTAGAAAATAGAGAAATGATAAGGTGTCTCCATATTCAACAATAATAAATAGTATTCCATACACCACCGCTGGCCACAAATATTTGATCCACCACCAATAATTACCCATTTTTCCTCCCTATTTCATCCACCAGTCCAAGTTTCAGTTCCTTATTTCTCGTTTTTCGCTTTTCGACAATATCTCTCATCCAGTTGGCAACTAGCCAAGCTAGAACGCCTGCCTCCGCAGATTTGATAAGGATTCCGAAACCGCCCTCAAAAAAAGTATCTAGCACCATTACCGTTGAGAAGTAAAAGGTTTCACTTCCATTTGACAAGGGAAAACCCAATACATTCGCCCCAAACATGAAATACCAAAGCATCAGGCTGTAGAAACCATTTGCTTTTCGTTCCTCCAATTTATTCAGAGGCGTTTTTGCCTTAAATCGCTTGTAATACAAAAAATGTAAGACAAGGCATAAGGCCATCATAATTCCCGGAAAGATCATATAAACCACATTCCCAGTTAATGTGATGAGGCTTGCTAGGACCTGAGTTCCAATGATAATTCCAATTAGTCCAAGAATTGTCTGGGTATACTTTTTCCCTTCTCCATTGATCCAAACACCATATCCTAAGGTTCCCCAAAAAACGGAGAAAAGCATCTGGTCGAGTAGCCAACTGAAACCATTTTCTGCCAATATTCCTGTAAATGGCTCGACCAATGCCACCAGCCACAAGCCCGCGTAAATAGCCGCCGGCCAGGTATAATAGAGCCACCAAGCAGGATGGTCACTCCTTGCCAATTTCTTCAATGAGGTCATAAGGTGCTGCTTTAAGAGCTTCCCGCCGCCGGACTACAATTTCGCGGAACCAAAGGTAATACAAATACACCTGTAGGCCCATTTCCACAAACCGCATAGTTCTTCCAAATAGGATGTCAATCAAATATTCAGTCAAGAAGGAAGCCCCATCGTATGCTGCATTAGAAAAGGAATCTAAGGTAAATAGAATCGTAGAGCATACCATCCATACGATCAACCCTAGTATGATGCGTTTTTTTCGGCGGTATCTTCGGTTGGGAAGGGCTTTTGAATTGAAACGAATCGCATAAAAAATAGCGATGAGGATCAGGGCAATTGCGTAGATGGCGCGGATAGTGGTTGTAAAAAGGAGGTTCTCCCAGATTTTGGTTGGCAGAAATCCATTCACTGCTAATAGGATAAAAAGCCCTCCTAAAACGCCTATGAGGTGAAATGTATAGGTTTTACCCGACTCTTCTTTGTCAACCCAAAGGCAATACATGGCCATAAAATAGAGCCACGCTCCCCTGGTATGATACAAGGGAGACAGGGTTTCGTAGTCCAAATCCCAAAAGGGAGCAAATGATATGAACCCATGTAACCCCGCATACACCACTGCTGGCCATATATATTTAATCCACCACATTGGCTAAAAATAGGTAATTATCTTTTTACTTTTTAGTTTGCATCCTCGTTAGTTCGGGTAAACACGAGAAGGTTTTTAGTTTTGGGTTTGGCGTTTAAAGTTAAATAGCTTCAAACGACTAGCTACATACGGAAAACACTAAATAAGAAAGATCAAGTGCTTAGGGGAACCTGATAGTTCAAATGACCTATTGTGAAGTTGAGGTTGAGGTTGAATTTGAGCTTGAGGTTAAATTTGAGCTTGCAATTGATCACCACTTATGAAATCATTACCCCATTTTTTCTCCAAAAATTTATCGTCTATGTCATACCGAGTAATTATACTGCTGGGGGCAGTCCTATTGTGGCTGACCAGCGCATGTAATTTTGATCCCAGGGAGCCGCTTCAGTGGCAAGCCGATCTATTGACGCCTATCGCTAAGTCCACCGTGGGCCTCAACGATGTCATCCCTGATAGTATCATGATTCCCACCAATGGACAGAACTTTGTCTCTTTGGTATTTCGCGATTCTGTCGCCCAGACCAATCTGAGTGACCTCATCGAGATCCCAGATACCAACCTGGACATCGTCGTGACGCTGGACTCCCTCACGCTAGACCCTGGAACGATCGTCCAGCAGGTCAGCCTTGGGCAGATCGCCCAGCAACTCATCAATAGCGGGAATTTCACCAACCGCATCATTGGTCAATTGATCATAGATTCGCATGACAGCACGCTTACCCTGCCCGATATTTCCGATTTACCTTTTGATAATATCCCCGTTGATGCCAGCCAATTTTTCGAATTTGCCGTGGTAGAATCTGGTTACCTCAAATTAACCATCGAGAACGAATTGCCTTTGGCCATGGAGGACGTAGAGTTTTTCATTCGGAATAGTAATAGCGGTACCAATATCATCTCAGATACCTTCCCTACGATCCCTAGCAAAGGGCGCGTAGAAGAATTGTATGATATGTCGGGAAAGACGATTGAGAGTCAATTGCTAGCGAGTCTTGCCAAAGTGACCCTCAAAGGGGGCGTTTTGAAGATCGATACGAGTGATTTTATTCGTGTGACCTTGGAACCCATTGACCTCAAGGTCCAATCTGCCAAAGCCGTTTTCCCTGGCCAAACCGTCATTGACAGCACCACGGAGATCACCTATCGCTTTCCAGATGATTTTGCAGATGTAGAGCTGACCAAAATCGTCGTATCGGGGGGTCGCCTACGCGCCTTCTCTAAAAGTGAGATTCCCGATACGGTCCTCTTTAACTACAGTCTGCCTACGGCGGACCGCAATGGGGAAGTCCCTTCCGTGACCCTAAAACTCAATCCCGCTATGAATGGCATGCCTGCTATTCAAGAACAAACCGCTGACCTTGCGGGCTTTACCATTGATCTAAGAGGAGAAAACGGAGATATTTTCAACACGATTGTCCAGCGCTATACTGTGGACTTATTGTACTCAGGCAGACAAGTGGAAATAGACAAAGACGATAAAATTGAAGTTTCATTTGGCTTGCTGGATTTGGAGCCAGTGTATGTAGAGGGGTATATTGGGAAACAAAAGTTCGCGTTTGATGGAAAAGAAGCTATCGACATTTTTGATGACTTGGACATCGGGAGGCTGGAGTTCCAGAACGCCATTGGTCGCATCACATTCGCCAATTCTATCGGGATCGATAGCAAAGTAGACATCCGTAACATTACGGCGCGCAATAGCAAAACCGGCAATGCTGTGCAACTCATCGGCCCGGCCAATCGCACCAATTCCTTGGTGACCGTCAACGGTCCCAATTTGCCAGATACCAACGAAGTGGTGCTTTCGCACATTGAATTCAGTGGAACCAATGGCAACCTGGATGACTTTGTTAATGTCTTGCCTGACGAACTCGTGTATGATTTTGAAATTTTGGGTAATTACAATGGCCAGCCAGGGCTGCATGACAATTTTGCCACCAACAAAAGTGAAATAGGTGCCTACGTCGAATTTGAGTTGCCGCTGGAAGGCATTGTGGAGAACTTCCGCCTCACAGACACCGCGACGCTGAGTTTTGATCCGAGCACGTCAGAAGACGTCGATGAGGTCAATGGCGGCTTCCTCCGTGCCATTATTGAAAACCAATATCCTTTCGAAGGTACGGTGACTGCCAAAATCCTCGACGAATCGAAACGCGTCATTACTGTATTGTCCCAAGATCAAGTGATCGCGGCGGGGCACATTTTTCCAGCTACTGGCAGAGTAGAACAACCCACCAAAACTGTCATGGAGAAAACCTATACGCAAGAATTGCTTCAAGACATTATCAAAAATGGACAGTATCTCTCCTTGAATTATGTCATGCACACCAAACCTGATGGCACGCATGCCCGCATTTATTCTGACTATACCATCAAGGCTAAATTGATTGGTCAGTTTAATTATAATTTAAAACCATAAGGAATTATTAATTATTAAATTGACTGATTATTGATTAAAAACCAAAGAATTACTTATTGATAATCAGTTATATACCTTGAATGAATGAATTAATCAATAATCTATCAATTAATAATTCTTTCTCCCCCCATGAAAAAAATCTTTTTCCTCCTAAGTATATGCCTCTCCACCGCCACATTCGCCCAAAACGGCTTGCATCTCCAGTTTTTGCCTCAGCACAATGCCTCAACAGCTTATCAACCAGCCAATCTGCTGTTGCAGGATTTTGAGACATTTTCTTTGGGCGCAGATGGCGCTTTCTGGATCAACAATACCTCTATCACCCTGGATGCTTTGTTCCAAAGTAATAATGTGATCTCAGAAGACCTAAAGCTCCAAATGATCGACCAGCTAGGAACCGAAAATCAGTTCCAGCAAGGCTATCACTTGACCTTTGGAGAAGTCCATTTCAAACTGGGTAAACAACGCTACAGCCTTTCCTATCGCGACCGCAGTGGCTTTTTTCTTCGGTTTGGCAATCCATTGACAGCGGGCTTGATCTTTCGGGGAAATGCGCCTTATGCTGGGCAGACGATTTCTGATGAGAATACCGCATTGCGTCAATACCGCATGAGTGAAGGAGCTATCGGAACAGGGTTCGAAATAGGAAAAGTCAAAGTAGGCATTCGTGCCAAATTTCTCTATGGGCGTAACGTCACCGCCATTGATCATTTATCCTATACCCTCACTACTGCCGCCCTTGGAGACGTATTGAGCATCACCAGCGATCATGATATTTATCTACTCGAAAACAACCCTAGCCCTGCCGGCCTTGGGGCTGGCATCGACCTGGGGGCCATCTATGACCTCAATGACAAATGGCAACTGCAAGTGTCCTTGACCGACCTGGGGGCGGTGAGTTGGGATACCGAACGCTATCAACATCAAGTCAGCTTTGATTTTGAAGGATTTGATTTACGAGAATTGATTGATGCTAATGGCAGTGGGCAGGACTTTTTTGTAACTGATACCCTCCAAACGCTGCTATTTCCAACCAGCGAAAGTAGCCGCTACACCATGTCATTGCCTACCACCCTGAGTTTCGGTTTTTTACATCCGCTCTCGGAAAAAGCGCGCCTCATGGGTTCCTTGAGTTATGGCCTTACGGGGCAGGCGCCTAGTACCCGCTCTCCCCTACTCAACGTGGGCTACCACCGCGATTTCACCAAATTTCTCACCTTAGGGGCTAACGCCTACGGCGGTGGCATGGATCTTTTTGGGGTGGGACTATTTGGAGAGATGAATTTTGACCTTAAAAACTATCATTTGAGGATATTTGCCTTAGCAGATAACCTGATAGGAGGCGTTTTATCAGATATTGGGCGTGGTGTTTCCGCCCAAGGTGGAATAAGTATTGCAAAGTGATTGTATTTACTTCGTCCGATTCATACTTTTATTAAGTGAAACACATACAAAGCCCGTACTTGCTTGTCTTCATATTGGTCTTATTGTGCCCATTACTGGTCGCTCTCAAGCTCCCTGAAGCAAATCCGCCCAAGGCATCGGCAAGGAAGGGGCTTATCCACAAAAAATCCATTTACGGAAAAATTTACCCTAAGTCCATCGTGCACTCAGGCAAAGGATTGTTTTTTGCCCAAAACATGATGTACCAGCATAGCATCACGGTCTACAACCGTGACTATGAATTGGTAAAAACGCTTTCAGATAAGGTCAAATTGGCTGATTATGGCCATGCAGAATTCAAAGGATTTCACCAAGGGTCTCCTGTAGAAACCGCCTTCTCTGCTGATGGAAAATTCGCATGGATCTCCAATTATCAGATGTATGGAAAAGGCTTTGACAATCCAGGGGAGGACAAGTGTAAAAAGAGTACTGATTACGACAAGAGCTATGTCTACAAGGTAGATACTGACAGTTTTCACATCCACCGCGTCGTAGAAGTAGGCTGCGTACCAAAATTTCTGGCCGTCAGTCCTAACGGCAAATACGTGCTGGTCAGCAATTGGTGCAGCGGTGATCTCAGCATCATCGATACCGAATTTGAGCATGAAGCATGTACCATAGAAATGGGCAAATATCCCCGAGGAATCGCCATCGATTCCAAGTCTCGATTTGCCTATATCGCTGTCATGGGCAGTAAAAAGATGGCAATTTTGGACTTGGAGACATTTACCCTAAGTTTCATGCAAGGGGTCGGAACCACGCCTCGCCATGTATGTATCAGCCCCGATGACCGCTTTCTCTATGCCAGCCTCAATCACGAAGGCAAGGTGATCAAGATTGACATCCAGAAAAGTAAAATCGTCGATGAAGTATTTGTAGGTGCGACGCCTAGAAGCATGATCTTGGACGACACTGGCGAATACCTTTACGTGGTCAATTATAAAATTGACCAGTTGACGAAAGTCCGCGTGACGGACATGAAGGTGATCCAGCAAGTGGGGACAAAGTCCAAGCCTATTGGTGTGACCTTTGACGCAGAAAAACATACCGTCTGGGTGGCTTGCTACGGCGGAGCTATCATGATCTTTGAAGATCAAAGCCTGATGCATGGCCCCCCATCTGACGAGCCTTTTATTACCCTAACGCCCTCTACCCATACGCCTAAACCCACCACGAAAAGTACTCCTGCCGTAGCAGCAAAGAAAGAAAAAGGTCCTTATTACCTCATCGTGGGCAGCTTTTCCCAAAAATCCAATGCAGAAAAGGCCATCAAAAGGTTTGCTACCCAAGGCATCAAAACAGAACTACTTCCCAATGGCACCGCTGGATACCGCGTGACGATGGGAAAGTATCTCAACAAAAAAGCTGCAATTGACGCAGCGAATCAATTGCAGCATAAACACAAAATCAATGGCTGGATTTTGAACTAGAAAGCTCAATTCATTTTTGCCTTCCAGAGATTTTCATAAACGGGATGTGCATCTTCTTGCTGACTAAGTTCCTTAAGGGCTGCTGCAAATTCTTCTATCAAGCGGTTCCCTTTGATCATTTGAAATAATTGGTTGACGGCACCTCCCTCATATTTAGCAGCTTCAGCCAGGCTCCTTGCGTCGGTATGTGCTTTAGCCGAAAAATAGTTTGCCGTAGTCTTGTGGCTTACATTAGGCGCAAAAAAGGCGATGCTCACTTTGGGATCTAATCCTTCTGATTCCATATCAAAATCGAGGTCTATCGTCACGGCAACTACCGCATTTACCTCCAATTCCTTTACCAATCGCTCACTCACAAAGTCAGATGCGAAGCTAATGCTCAAGTCTTTCATATAATCCGCTGAAGCCGTTGTCAGGATTCGCCGAGTACCTCCTGCGCCTACTTCTACAAAATTTTTGGTGACCGTATCCTGGATGGTTTTGGTGTGTGCGTACGCTTCGGCACTAGTCACCTGTGCCAGTGGCAATATTTCCCAGCCAAATGTTTGCTGCATCTCCTGCTCAAAATCAGCATATAATTTATCCGCAAGCGCTTGCCAACTCTCCTTCGTCACATTGGGAAACCATTTGGTAATGGTCGTTGTCGTGACAAGGGTTCCCGTCCTGCTGACTGAAGTCTTTTTTTGCATCAAATTCCCCCGTACGACAAAAGAAGCAACGGCCATTTTGTTGATCACTTTCACTGGTGGAGAAGCATAAGGCCCTCCTTTTTTTATGACAAAATTATATTCGCCCGTAGTCGTCAAGTCAATAGAAATGCTCGTGTTTTTGGTGGTATCAAAGCCTGCTGTTATGATTGACCCTTTGGCGATATCTCCTTCCACCGTGATCGGCAGCCAATCCATATAACAACTAAGGGTGCGAATAGCGCCAGCAGGTGTTCCATCGTGGATCTCTTCATTCACCCGATTCACGATCAACGTATTCTTCTTGGAAAATGGAGCTGGAGAGCCCTCATAGTTCAGAAAAGCTTCTTTGGGAATGACAATACGGTTCTTTGGCCTAGTGACCAACACATCATAAATAACAGGTGTGCCCACTCGCGAAATCATTGACACATGAAGCCGTGACTGAGGATCGGCATCGCCATCCACCAACTCAATAATGATATCCTTGGATCCATCTAGTACTATCTCTTCTCCCTTCAACTTTCCATCAACAGACTTGATCTCTAGCGGGTGCGCAGGAGCTACCGTCAGCTTTACCTGATCTCCATCTGAGGAGCTAATCGTCACCGCTTTAGGGCTTCGTCCATCAGGCGAAAAGCCTTGAAAATAAGTTCCCATCCCTGCTGGTGGCATCTCTTTCCCATCTAGCAACACGTCTCCACTCGTCTCTGCTAGCCCTAGCCCAGCTCGGTTAGTCATGCCTAGAAAAACAGCATCGCCACATGTTTCCCACCCAGGCGTAGCCGTCGGGTATCGCATGATGTCCTGAGGATGTAAGTGGGCTTGATAAAATACACTGATGGATATTTCTTTTAGGTTATCTCTCTTGACATCCGTCACTGCTCCGCCTACAGCCTTTTGAAGGGCTTTCATGGGGTTAAGTTTATCCTTAAGGCTAGGTTTATAGACATGGCCACATTCGTACATACTCGTTTTGGCTTTGCCTTTAAACTTTCCCTTTAGGCCTTGTGCAGCTACTTGATAGTTACTTAGCAAACCTATTAGGGTCAAGGAGATCATGAAAAAAATTCTGATGGGATTCATTATGTTCGTTTTTGAAGGTTAAAGTGGCTGGTGCTGAACCAGTCCTTACGAACACAAAGGTATTTTTCAAAGAAGCTGTTGGAATCCGTAGCGCTAGGTATTTTGGGGAATTATCAGGTCTAACGTATAATTACCTTGAACATGCTTCAGATTTCCACCACAAACTGCGTCCCTTCTCCTACCACAGATTGTACATGAATACTCCCGCCAAGTGTATGGATGATCTGTCGAGAAATGCTGAGACCTATGCCTGAACCTTCTTTTTTTGAGGAATAAAAAGGAATAAAAATTTGCTCCAGCTCCATCGCATCTATGCCCTTGCCAGTATCTGTAAGTTGAATCAAAACTTCTCCGCTCACTTCCTGAAGAATCGAGAGGGACAACTTTCGTTCAGCACATCCTTCCATTGCCTGTAAAGCATTGATAATCAGGTTAATCATGACTTGTTCCAACAGCTTTGGATCAGTAATGATTTCGAGGTTTTCGGGAGTGATGTTTGCAGAAAAGGCGACAGCTTCATCCTTTATCCGATTCCGAAAAAGTCGCTCTAGGTCCTCCACAAATTGTTTTAGGGAGATGGATTCAAATTCGGGCTGAGGTACGCGGGTAAGGCTACGGTAAGTCTCAACGAAATGCAGCAAGCCATCGCTTCGCTTCTGGATCAAGGAAATCGCATGTCGTGCGTCTTCTACTTGAACTTCTGAGAGCACAGCACCCACGTAGTCATTTCCCTGAAAAAACATCCCTTTCAACGTCTCAGCTATCGTAGATACGGGCGTTACAGAATTCATGATCTCATGTGTAAGGACTCTAATCAGCTTTTGCCAGGCATTCACCTCTGTACGTTCCATCTCACTCTGGATATTTTGAAACGAAATCAACCGAAAGTCCTCCTCCCCCAACCGAAACGCCGTTAGATGTAGCACCAATTGCAGGGGAACTGCCCCTTCCGCTAGTTTGACAATTCGCTTTTCTCCCGACTTCATATCCCTCACAGTCTCAGCCACGACCTTCGGAAGGGCATTCAATCGATGGATGGGATTGAGGCGAAAAAGACGTTTGGCGGCATGATTGACCAGGTTCACTTGCTCATCAGCCGTAATGGCGATCATCGCTGTCCCTGTGTGTTGGATGATCCGGTCGAGGTATCGATAGCTCTGATCCTGCGCAGCACGGATCTTCCTGAATTGAGTCAGGACTGTCTCCATCCGCTGCCCCAGTTGATCAAAGCTTTTACCTTTTCCCGTCGGAATAGCCTGCAAGCTGAAGTCATCATGCTGTATACTATCAAAAAACCGTGTCAAAAATCGATTGGTCTGTGACACATACCAGAACAGTGCGCCCACCTGTATCACTGCAAATAGCCCTACCAAGCATGTCGCCGCAATCAACTCTGTCCCCACAATCATATATGCCAGCAATAGCAAGTTGAGAAAGAGGAGACTGATACGAATAAAAAGGTTGAGGCGAAACATAGGAGGGAAAAAGGATGAATTTTGAGTTTTGAGTGATGAATTTTGAATGAAGAAAAATGTTCAGGCAAAAAGCTTCATGTCTCGCAGCGAAGGCGAGTCTTCGAGCCTGAGCGATCTCGCAGTGAGCGAAGCGAACGGTCTCACAGCCCATATTTCTCAATCCGCCGATACAGAGAAGTCCTTGTCAGTCCCAGTTCACGTGCTGCAAGGCTGATATTCCCTCCATGCTTACTGATTACCTTCCGGATAATCAATTTTTCTACTTCCTCTAATCGATAGGTATCCAATTCAATGCTATCGCCTTGTATGGCCTCCATGGAAAAATAGAAATCCTTCGGCTGTAATACATCGCCGTCTGCCATGATCACAGCTCGCTCTATGGCGTGCGCCAATTCGCGGACATTGCCAGGCCAGGCATACTTTTGCATACGCTTAAGGATAGCCGAACTGAGTCCTTGGGTCTTCTTCTGGTATTTCTGGGCGTACTGTTGGAGGAAATGGTTGGCGAGCAGGGGAATATCGTCTTGACGGTCGCGCAAGGGGGGCAACTGGATTTCAACCGTATTGAGGCGGTAGAGTAAATCCTGGCGAAAGCGCTTCTCTTGGACCATCTGATGAATAGGCATATTCGTAGCAGAAATCAGGCGAATATCGACCTTACGCACCTCATTGGTACCGAGGCGGATGATGGCACGCTGCTGCAAGGCATTTAGAAGCTTTGCTTGTAAGGGGAGTGACAGATTGCCAATTTCGTCCAGGAAAAGACTGCCTTTGTCTGCCAACTCTATTCGGCCTACTCGATGGCCGTGGGCATCGGTGAAAGCGCCTTTGGCATGCCCAAACAATTCACTCTCAAAAAGCGATTCACTTACTGCCCCCATGTCTACACTCACAAAGCGCTGCGTCGCGCGCTTGGAATGCTGATGCAAAGCCCTGGCAACTAACTCTTTACCCGTTCCATTTTCTCCCAAAATCAACACGTTTGCATCCGTAGCAGCGACTTTATCGATGCTGTTAAAAACGTGTTGCATGGCTTCACTCGCTCCGATAATTTCTTGAAAATTGTCGCGCTCTTGTGCTGCTTGATGAGCTTTGAGGCGGACGACCTCATTGCGAGAAGCCCGAAGCTTGAGGGCAGCATTGATCGTCGCCAGGAGCTTTTCGCCTTTCCAAGGCTTGAGGATAAAGTCCGTCGCCCCTTGTTTAATGGCATGAATAGCAGTATCCACATCGCCATAAGCCGTCACCAATACCACCACAGCAAGCGGGTCTTCCTCCAATATTTGATCCAACCAATAGAACCCCTCCTTTCCTGATCGTGCGCCTCTGCTGAAATTCATATCCAGCAAAATGAGGTCGTAGGATTGGTCTTGGAGGCGTTTGGGAATAAATACAGGGCGCTCTTCCGTCTCTACGTCAAATCCGTGTTGACGCAAGAAAATCCGAGTTGCGTCCAACACGTCACGGTCGTCATCTATGAGGAGAATTTTTGGCAAAAAAGTTCTATGTTTTAGGTTCAGGGTTCAGGGTTCAGCTTAAAAAAGATTTTCATTCAAAATTCAACCCTTCGGCGAGCTCAGGGCAAGCATTCAATCATTCAAAATTCATAGTTCAACGTATCCGGGTAAGTTATCACTCAAACCATCAAACCCAAAACCCAAAACATTTCCACTGTACGCCAGCGTACACTCCAAATCCCAGTATCGAACACATCGGCGAAGTGACTAAAGATATTATCCCCTGATAATCAACCTATTACCCAATGGCACTTCAATTGTTATCTTAGGGGCATGTTAAAAAACTATTTCAACATCACACTCCGCAATCTTTGGCGAAACAAAGTTAATACCTTTATCAATTTGTTAGGGCTTTCCTTAGGCGTTGCTTGCTGTTTGTTGATAGTGCTCTATGTTCAGCATGAATTGAGCTATGATAAATATCACACCCAGGCTGATCGCATTTATCGTCTTTCTAATGAAATGAATTTGACGGGAGAGCCTAATCATATCGCGGTAGTAGGTTTGGCACCTGGCCCGACGATGGTTGCAGATTTTCCTGAGGTATTGGCGCAAGTCCGTTTCATGTCCGCGGGCAATCGGACGACGGTACGGTATGATGATAAATTATTTAATGAAAACGGATTCTTTTTTTCCGATACGACTGTCTTCGACATTCTTACCTGGCCACTTTTGAGTGGAAATCCCCAAACGGCCCTGTCTCGCCCACGGACAGTAGTTTTGAATGAAACCCTTGTGCATAAGTATTTTGGAGATGAAGACCCCATTGGTAAACAGATCCGATTTAATACCAATGACTATGAAGTCACTGGCGTGATGCAAGACATCCCTGAGAATTCGGGATTTCGACCCAACGCTCTTCTTTCCTTCAGCACGATCCCTCAGAATGTCGTCGATCGCATCTCACAGGACTGGATGCGCATGACCTGCTTCACCTATTTGCTCTTTGATCGCCCTGAGAATGGGGCCTTATTTGTAGATAAATTGGATGCATTTGCTGAGACTTATACCAAGCCATGGTTAGAACAAAACAGCGTTTCTGGTTATCTGAAATATCATATTACCGCACTTTCAGATTTGCATTTAAGGACAGACATGAGCTATGATGTGCCAAAAGGGAATAAAGCCTACCTATACATTTTTTCTATTGTCGCGGTATTTATTCTCCTAATTGCTTGCATCAATTACATTAATCTCGCTATCGCCCAATCCACCCAGCGAAGCCTGGAAGTAGGCATTCGCAAAACCACAGGCGCACTTCAACACCAACTGGTCACTCAATTCATAGGAGAATCGTTGCTTCTTAGCCTGTTTGCGCTGGCGCTAGGGATTATATTCGTAGAGCTTGCCTTACCAGTGTTTAATAGCTTGGCTGACAAAAGCTTTGCATTTAGGGATGTTTTCAGCCCTACCCTTCTCCTTTCCATGTTTGGGATCATGTTGTTTGTGGGTATTGCAGCAGGAAGCTATCCTGCCCTTTACCTTTCTTCTCTAAAACCCATTGACGTCCTAAAGGGGAGCGTCCCAAAATCAGGTAGGCAAATATTGAGAAAATCCTTAGTAGTAGTTCAATTCTGCATATCTATCGGACTGATTATCAGCACATTGATAGTATATGGGCAAATGGGGTATTTGAAAGATCACGATTTGGGGTTTGACAAAGAACAGGTTATGATCCTGGAAGTCCCTAGTGACACATTGGTTACGCGCAAACTGCCTCAGATCAAGGCAGAGATGATGGAAAACCCTGCGGTCGTCAAGACAGCAACTGCCAGCGGCAATTCCATTCCAGGGAGCACCACGGGGACGTTATTATTTCGGGTAGAGACAGAAGTCGAATTGGAGGAAAAGGGCGTAGCCTTTATGGCCATAGACGAGGATTACCTCGATTTATTGGGGATAGAATTGTTGGAAGGGCGCAATTTTGAGCGCTCACGGCAAACTGATCCCCAGCAGGCGTTCATCGTCAATGAAGCCTTGGTCGAAGCCCAAGGGTGGGAGAAAGCCCTTGATAAGCGCGTACAATGGGGCCTCATGGCCAACGATTCCGCCTCCAACGACGGCCGCGTCGTTGGGGTCATCAAAAATTTCCATTTTGCATCCCTCCACAATGAGATCGATCCCCTGATCTTTTTATTTAGTCCCAATACGCCTTCGCGCCTTTTTGTCAAACTCTCAGGCCAGCAACTCACCCAAGGCATCGATTTTGTCAAGGCCAAATGGTCCGAATTTGATCCGAATCACCCCCTTGAATACTCCTTCCTCGACGAGTCTTTTGATCAGCAATACCAGCAAGAAGAGAAAATGATGGCCATTTTTGGGTATTTCACTGTCCTCACTATCCTGATCGCGTGTATGGGACTATTTGGGCTTTCGGCCTTTATCACCCAACAGCGCACCAAAGAAATTGGCATCCGCAAGGTGCTCGGCGCAGAAAACAGCCAGATCCTCTACTTGCTCTCCAAAGACTTTTTCCTCTTGATTCTCATCGCCCTTGTCCTCGCTAGCGGTGGCGCCTGGTATGGCATGGCCCAATGGCTGGAAGGCTTCGCTTACCACACCAGTATCCACTGGTATTACTTCCTCTTAGCAGGCTTTGGCGCTTTGTTGATTGCCTTTCTGACAACAAGCTTTCACGCGCTGCGAGCGGCAAAGAGCAATCCCGTGGAGGCGTTGAAATATGAATGAGGAGGGTTCTATGTTCTAGGTTTTTGTACATACCTACCATATTGTCCACAAAATACCCCATATTAATGCCCAGGAGGCTGTTGTCGTAGATTTGTCGTGAGCATGGACTAAAGGATAACTATTAAGTTTGATATGATAGGAAAACCAAGGATTTACCTTGGCGAATCTATCCAATTCACTTAATAGTTTACTTCTATAATATGAAATTTTTTACCCTTTTATTATTCACCCTCGCAACTAGCCTCGCCTTTGGTCAAAATTTGGCTTTACCCATAGACTTTGAATCTACGACTGTTCCCTATACCTTCGATAATTTTAATGGCGGGATGAGCACGGTCATCGCCAATCCTCAACAAACGGGTACCAATACGAGTGCGAATGTAGCACAAATGATAAAAAGCGCAGGCGAAGTCTGGGGAGGGAGTTTTTTGACACTGACTGACCCTATCGACTTTTCGGCTGGCCGTACCATCAAGATGATGGTTCATTCCCCAAGAGTAGGTGCTCGTGTTCTCCTAAAAATAGAACACCTGACAGATGGAGCCATCTTTTCTCAACTAGAGGATACCCTTACAACCGCCAATACCTGGGAGGAGCTCAGCTTTGATTTCCGTTGGATAGACGTGAATCAGGCTTATTCCAAGATCGTCTTAATCTTCGATTTTGGGGTGATGGGAGATGGCTCATCCAATTTCACCTTCCTATTTGATGATATCAGGCTCGTCGACGAAGGTCCATACCCCACAAGGACAGACCTGCCCATTACCTTTGAAGATCCAGATGTAGACTATACTCTGACAGCTTTTGAAGGCAATTATGCCACCCTAAGTACAGACCCCAATGGTAGCTCAAATAAGGTGGCCAAAACCGTCAAGAGACCAGGAGCGACACCTTCTGCGGGCACTACTGTGGGCACCATAGGGGGCCTACTGAACCCAATTCCCATCACGGCAGCCGAAACGCGGATGAATGTTCGTGTTTATACACCAAGGGCAGGAATCCCTGTCCGCTTGAAGATAGAAGATGCCAACGATCCCACGAGGAGTGTAGAGACTCAGGTGAATACCACAGTAGGCAATACCTGGGAGACCTTGGAATTTGACTTTAGCAATGAGGCTCCTGGTACAGCAGCCTTAAACCTTTCTTACACCTTCAATATGGTCTCCATTTTCTTCCACTTTGGGACAGATGGTGCCAGTGTAGGCGCCGATTCGACTTTTTATTTTGATGATATTCGGTTTGGGGAGGCGACGACAGGTATTTCAGATATGAAAACGCTTGGCCTTGCCATTTATCCCAATCCCATACAGCATGACTTGTACATCCAGTCTGAACGCCGATTGGATGAAATCCGGATTTATAATCAGATGGGGCAATTGGTCCTTTTCACGAAAGGGGCAGAAAATCATTCTGTCTTAAATGTGTCCAAGCTATCACCGGGGATCTATGTGGTAAAAGTGAAAATAGGGAAAGAAATAGGTGTCTTGAAGCTGATCAAGTCATAGCCTGCAAAAGGAAGATGGCCCAAAAATACGCAACAGATTTTCATCAATCTGTTGCGTATTCAACCTCCAATCAGGAATAACAAAATCGTTTACTGTCCAGTCAAAATTCCTATTAGTAACTGGTAGTTTTTTCATCGGTTTGGATTTGGGTTAAAGGGAAGAATTTGGTTTATCAAATGATTCATCATGTGTCATAAAAAATGCCCGATATTCGGCTCAATTCACTTGATCATAAGCGAACTTGATTGAACGCTTTTTCAATTCCCCTTTATTTCTCCGAAAATTATCAGCTTTTCCACCTATTGTAAAAGTAAATGGCGGGGCATTTACAACTCCTCCGATGAAAAGTCCAACAAGAGTCCCTGACACTTCTGGCAAAATTCCAAAATCAATAGTAAACCCACCCTGATTACTATTTCGAGATCCTACTCCTATAATCGCGCCAATAGAAAGGCCAACGATTCCTCCTATAATCATACCGTTGGCTATTCCCCCCTTTCTTCGGACTTTGATAAGCTGGATTTTTTCTACATCGATTTCAGATAATGTCCTGGGCATAAGATGATAATGAGGGGAATAAACAAGGACAGTAGAATCACTGACATCATATAGCTCACCGACTACAGGAGGTGCATTACTATCAGTGTAAATCCAAGTTGTGAAGATTTTGATATTTCGCGGTTTGCTCTGCGCTGAAAGGGTATTGACACAAGTCAATATAAAAAAGATGAATACGAATATTTTTTTCATCATGCGATGGTTAAGTGGTTATTGAAAAAATATAGGAGAGGAGATTCACAATTATTGTCAATTAGCTAGAAGCGTTGAATGTGTTTGTTCAATTGGCGGGGTGATTTTAGACAGTCAGCATCTATCTGAATCAATTTCCCTTCAACTATTCATCCCCTAAAAATCACCGCCTAAACGCAGGAAAATGGGGATAAAGGAATAATTTGTATCTTTCGCCTATTGAAGCAGCTATGCAGGTTGGCAAAACGTCCATTATTTGCAAGTCCATCCCACGGGTTTGAATACCTCTTTATGCGTCAATATTTTCTCATTCTTTGTTCCCTTTTGTTATGTAGTGCTCCCAAAACCGCGGAGGCTCAAGGGCCAGCATCTCATTGGTTTTTTGGTCATCAGGCAGGCCTACATTTTCAGAATGGGGGTGCCCATCCTCAGTTCTCAGGCGCGCTTTCTACCCTGGAAGGCTGTGCCGTCAGTACCGATGACGCTGGAAACCTTCAGTTTTATACCAATGGCGTGACCATCTGGGACAAAAGTCATCATCAGATGCTCAATGGGATGAATCTGGCAGGCCATCAATCCGCCAGCCAATCTGTTACCATCGTGCCTCGCCCCAATCATCCACAGCAGTATTGGGTCTTCACGGCGGGCGATGAGTCAGGGACAGGTGCTATTCACTATTCGGAGGTAAATATGAGCCTGAACTTGGGATTGGGAGCAGTGAACAAAAAAAATACCTTCCTGATTTCTGGCATGACAGAGCGGCTTACCACCATTCCTCATAAAAATGGAACTGACTACTGGGTACTCACCCATAAATTCAATTCGAATGAGTTTTATGCGTTTAGGGTTAATGAAAATGGGGTATATACCACGCCTGTGGTTTCAGCCATTGGAACGGTAGATAGCAGTGGACAGGGTTATTTGAAGGCGTCTCTGGCAGGTGACCGCATTTGCATGGCTTATCGGTCCTTAGACCTTTATGAATTGTATCGATTTGATCGCGAGACGGGAATCGTTTCCTTCCCGATCACTTTGCCAGACCTGTTTTACCTGTCCTATGGCGTAGAATTCTCCCCTGATGGCAGTAAGCTTTACCTTCATAGCAGCCGCAAGGAACCTAGTGCCACTTCTCCCGGTCACCCTTGTAGACTCTTCCAGGTAGACTTGAATGCCGGGAGTCAGTCTGCTATTGTGAATTCCATAACGCCTATCGCTAATATTGGCGTCCAATACGGAGGAGCCTTTCAATTGGCTCCAGATGGAAAAATCTACGTGGCGCGTCCGGGTGCCTTATTTCTAGGAATCATTCAAGCCCCGAATGCCGCTGGAGCTGCTTGCAATTACCAAGATGAAGGCATCTACTTAGGGGGGAAAAAAAGTCAATTTGGCTTACCCAATTTTCCCTCAAGCCAGATACTTCCCCATCCCTATTTCACCCATGAAGGAACCTGTGAAACCGATTCCTTGGTAGTTGCATTTCATAACACTACTGCTATTGACTCTATCCATTGGGACTTTGGAGAACCAGCCTCTGGTATTTATAATCACGCTTTTGGCACCAAGGCCGTTCACCGTTTTCTCAAAAGTGGTACGTATAAGGTCTCTGCGGTGTACTTTCGAGGGACCTATACAGATACCCTTTACGAGGAGATCACCATGCTCCCCCAACCTGTCGTAGACCTTGGAAATGATACAAGCCTTTGTCCATCCCAAGTACTCACCCTGCATGCACATCACCCATCTACTACGACTGTTTCTACCAGTTTTTTGTGGAACAATCAGTCACAAGAGCCTTTTCTCAGCACAGAGCTGCCAGGGATATATTGGGTAGAAGCCAATAATATTTGTGGGGTAGCGAGGGATACCCTCATTTTTTCTCAGTTAGTCCCGCCTACAGTAGATTTGGGGATAGATACCACTATCTGTGAAAACCAACATCTATGGGTGGATGTAACCCAAACAGGTACTTCTTATCAATGGAATGATGGCTGGGATCGCCCAGACAGATGGTTATGCGCTGGGGAGACCTACTGGATAGCCGTGGAGAATAGGTGCGGCGTGGCCCGTGATACCTTGGAAATACATGCTGTAAAGGCCCCCATGGTCGATCTAGGCCCTGACAAGACCCTTTGTGAAGGCGATGAAATCGCGCTTCAAGCCTTACCAAATGGTGGCAGTAGTGCTAACACTATTCTTTGGCAGGATGGAAGCATAGGGCCGCTATACCTTGTACAAGGACCAGGCGTGTATATAGTACAGGTGGAAAGCTCATTTTGCACCCAAAAAGACACTGTCTTGATTTCTTATTTAGCAAAGCCCGAAATAGAATTGGGGGAAGACACCACCTTATGCGAAGGCGATCTATTGGTTCTGCATGCCCATACAGATGAAGCGACATATCTATGGCAGGATGGGAGTATGAACCCCTCCTATCTGGTTCGCGAAAGCGGTCGCTATGCCGTCACAGTAAGTCATTTCTGTGGGGAAATCGAAGATGCCATTGAAGTAACTTATTTAAAAGCCCCCCAAGTAAACCTTGGCCGAGATACCGTTATCTGCAATCTACAGCCCTTCTTGCTCGATGTATCCCAATCAACCCCAGGCTCATCCTTCAGATGGCACGACGGCATCAATCAGCCTTCCCGCCTGGTCAAAGCAGCTGGCTATTATATGATTGCAGTGGAAAATGAGTGCGGAATCGCTAGAGATACCTTGGAAGTACGTACCAAGCCCTCTTTATGTGAATGCACCTTAGACATTCCCAATGTCTTCACCCCTAATGACGATGGTGTGAATGATCATTTTGCCATCGATTATCCTTGTTACCTGAGTGATTATGACTTAGCTATTTATGATCGGTGGGGAAAATTACTGTTTAAGTCTGGCGATCCTGCCTCTACCTGGGATGGCACCAAAAGTGGAAAATCTTGCCCTTCTGGCATTTATTATTACGTCTTGAGTTATCGGTTCAGCGAATCCTATACCCAGTCTGTTCACCGCCAATTAAAGGGGTCATTAACGCTTTTGAGGTAAGAAAGGGAAGAAGCTCAACTCAAGTACAAGTTCAAATTCAAGCGCAAGTTCAAGCTAATTTTAGTCCAGGCAACAATATCCCTTTGCCCATATGATTTTTACATCTGGTTGAGGCTCTGCGAAATCAGATGTAAAAATCTTACCACGTATTTTCAAGGTCTTTTTTGGTAAAGGAATGGTTTCGGTCTTTCCAATAGGTCTCTGGATGCCGTTTTAGCTGAAGGGAATCTTTAGAAAAAAGGCGATATAGCCAGGAGATGGGGGTAAGGAAAATGAAAAATACTGCCCCTAACAAGACTTTGGACATCACAAATCCGAGCAATTCGGAGAATTTGAGCCAGCCTTTGGTGAGAAGATCTCCCAATAAAGGGATAAAAAGTGCTATGATGGCCAAGCCAAAGGCTACTAATAGTAGCCATTTTTTTTCAAAAATGAACCAAGCCCCTATCAATGCAGCTACGATTACCAGCAGGGTTTCTAACCGCTTTTCTTTATTTATAACCATGCTGAACTAATGTTGAATGAGAGAATGTTGAATTTTGAATAAAAAACCCTTTATAAACATTCTATTCACTAAAATAGGGTATAAATAAACGGTGCTACTGCGCTACCGCTACTAAATACAAGCAATAAACCCAGGATGACCAATACCAAAATGATAGGCATCAGCCAAAACTTTTTGCGTTCTCTTAAAAATTTCCACAAATCTTTCAGTATCTCCATAACTCACAGTATTTTATCATTTATTCATCTAATCCTCTAATCATTCCATTCTATCATCCACTCATTCCCTCACTCTCTCATTTTCTTCCCCTCAATCCATCCCCATCGCTCCTTTGACATACTTGGCTGCTATTTCGGGTTTTTGTCGGGTTTTGTCAAATAAAAAATTCCCAATCACAAGATAATCCATCTCCGTTCGCATAAAGCAGGAAAATGCATCTTCGGGCGTACAGACAATTGGCTCCCCCCTTACATTGAAACTGGTATTGACCAGGACGCCGCTTCCTGTAAGTGATTTGAATGCGCTCAAGAGCTGCCAGTATTCGATGTTGGTAGTTTTGTGAACAGTTTGTACACGAGCCGAGCCATCTATATGGGTGACCGCTGGAATCTCGGAACGGTGCACATACAGGCGTTCCATTAGCGGCAAGTCGTAGTAGTTTTCAGGTAGTTCAGCTCGCTTCGCATCAGCTACATCTGCTACCAATAACATATAGGGCGAGGACTCGTCGAGATCAAAATATTCTTCTACATCTGTTGCAAGCACCGACGGCGCAAACGGCCGGAAACTCTCGCGATACTTGATCTTTAAATTGAGGCGCTTCTGCATCTCAGGATTGCGCGCATCGCCGAGGATACTCCGATTACCCAAGGCCCTCGGCCCAAACTCCATTCGTCCTTGGAACCAGCCCACGATCTTTCCATCAGCCAAGTGTTTGGCCGTTTCATCAGCAAGTACATGAATGTCTTGCACAAAATTGTACTCAGCGCCCAGGCGCTTGGCTACACGCGTAATCTCTTCTGTTGTGAAAGCAGGTCCTAGGTAGGCACCTTTCATGTCATCGGCGCCTCCCGAGGCCCTTCGCTCCACTTCACCATAGAGATGGTGAGCCGCTAGGGCCGCGCCCAATGCCCCGCCCGCGTCGCCGGCGGCGGGCTGGATAAAGAGATGATCGAAGATCTTGGCTTGGAGCAGTTTGCCGTTGGCAACGCAGTTGAGGGCAACGCCCCCTGCCATACATAGGGCATCAGCCCCAGTAATCCGCTTGGCTTCTCGGGCCATGTTGAGCACAGCTTCTTCAGTTACCCGTTGAATAGCCAGGGCCAAGTCACAATGGTGCTGTTCAAGTGTTGATTCTGCTTTTCTCCTGGGGAAGCCAAAAAGTTTAGCCCATTTTTTATCATACACCATCCTTAACCCCACTGCATATTGAAAGTAGGCAGGATTGAGCCAAATAGAGCCATCCGCTTTTAGATCAACCAAATGGGCTTTGATAATTTGCTCAAATTGAGCTACACGGTCGCTTTGCGGCCGCCCATAGGGAGCAAGCCCCATGAGCTTATATTCGCCTGAATTTACCCGAAACCCCAGAAAGTAGGTAAAGGCAGAATAGAGCAATCCCAGAGAGTGGGGGAAGTGCAATTCTTTGAGCAATTCAATCTTGCGCCCGTCTCCAAGAGCGATGGTAGCGGTAGCCCATTCCCCTACCCCATCAATCGTCAAAATCGCAGCTTTTTCATGCGGAGAAGGATAAAAGGCACTGGCAGCATGAGAAAGGTGATGTTCTGGGAAAAGCCATTTTACCTGTTTAGCATCATGGGCATCCACTTCCTGAAGTTCCTTCTTTAGCATACGCTTCAAAAACATCTTCTCTTTGAGCCATACGGGCATGGATGTTACAAAAGAGGCGACGCCTTTTGGGGCAAAACCATAATAGGTCTCTAGGAGGCGCTCAAATTTGAGCAGGGGCTTGTCATAAAAAGCTACCGCATCAAGTTGGTCCACGGTACGCCCTGCCTCGTCAAGGCAATATCGAACGGCCTGGGAGGGGAAACCTGGATCGTGTTTCTTTCGAGAGAAGCGCTCTTCTTGCGCAGCAGCGATTACCTGCCCATTTTCAATGATAGCAACAGCCGAGTCATGGTAATATGCGGAAATGCCGAGGATTTTCATCATTCGTGGCGAAGATAGGGGTTTTGTCGTAGATTTGGGAGGAAGAAATGAGAGAATGATAGGATGAGAGAATGGGAGAATTAGGAGGTGAGGAAAGAGAATACATGATATTCATGATACAGGAACAACACCATAAAATTGAATTAATCGAAAAAATTATTGCATAATACATTTTTAAAGTGTATTTTAGACATATAAAATAATAGCGAAATATGGCGGTCAAAGATCAAATACTCACCGGAAAGGATGGAAGCATTATCTATCCTGAATCAGACGGAAAACCAATGGCAGAGAATACCAAGCAATTTAATTGGATTGTGAGGCTAGTAGGGAATTTGCGCAGCCTATTTCATGACCGAGATGATGTCCTAGTAGTTGGGGACCTATTGTGGTACCCTGTGGAAGGAAACCCCAAGATTACCACAGCGCCCGATACGATGGTTGTTTTTGGCCGTCCCAAAGGGCATAGAGGTTCTTATAAACAATGGGAAGAGGGGGATATTTCTCCTCAAGTCGTATTCGAAGTGCTATCTCCTGGGAATAAATCATCAGAAATGATGCGCAAGCAGATTTTCTATGAGAAGCATGGTGTGCAAGAATACTGCATTATCGATCCCGACGAGTTGGAGTTTTTTGTGTGGATTCGCAAAGGGGATAGTTTTCGGATTTGGGAGGAAAATGGAAAGGAATGGACTTCCGAACTGTTAGGCATAAAAATCAATTATCAAGCCGATGGAGAAATAGGGGTATTTTCCCCCGATGGCAGGCCTTTTTTGTTGCCAGAAGAGCTGGATCAGCGTATGATCGCTGAAATGAAACGTGCTAATGAAGCAGAAGTACGCGCTCACGAAGAAGCAGCTCGTGCAGACGAAGCAGTTTCTCGTGCTGATGAAGCTACAGCTCGTGCCAACGAACTAGGCCAGAAGCTTGAAGAAGAGCAAAAGGCAAAAGAAGCGATTCAAGCAGAAGTGGAGCGTCTGCGAGCACTTTTGGAAGAAAACAAGGACGATTAGAATAGAAATAAGGAATGAAAATATTGGTGACGGGTGCCGCAGGCTTTATCGGATATCATTTGTCGGGGCGTTTAGCTAATCAGGGACACGAAGTAGTAGGGATTGACAATATCGTGGCCTATTACGATGTGACGCTGAAATATGGACGTCTTGGTGCCTTGGGGATTCCCACTGGACAAGTGACTGAAAAAGTTTATTTGACCAGTAAGCTTTACCCTAATTTCCGCTTTATGAAGCTGGATTTGGCAGATAGAGAAGGCATGGAACGGCTGTTTAGGGAGGAAAAAATTGAGGTGGTTTGCAACCTCGCAGCACAAGCTGGGGTGCGCTATAGCCTGGAGAATCCACACGTGTATGTAAGTAGCAATATCACAGGCTTCCTCAATATTCTAGAAGGCTGTCGCCACCATGAGGTAAAGCATCTGGTATATGCTACGAGTTCGAGCGTTTATGGCATGAGCGAACAAGTGCCTTTTTCCACCCAAGATCCCACCAATCACCCCGTAAGCATCTACGCTGCCACCAAAAAGTCCAACGAGATGTTGGCGCACAGTTATAGTCATCTGTTTGGCCTTCCGACTACTGGATTAAGGTTTTTTACCGTTTATGGGCCCTGGGGTCGGCCTGATATGGCCTATTTCCTCTTTGTGGACAAAATCCTTAAAGGAGAGCCTATCATGGTCTTCAATCATGGCAAAATGAAGCGAGACTTTACCTATGTCGACGACATCGTGGAGGGCGTCATTCGCACCATTTATCATCCCCCTTCTCCCAATCCAGACTGGTCTGGAAAATCACCAGACCCTAGCAGTACAGCCAAGGCTCCCTTCAAGCTATACAATATCGGCAATAATGCGCCAGTCTCTCTCCTTCGATTTATTGAAGTGATCGAAGAAGAACCGGGCATTTCAGCAGAAAAAATCATGATGCCCATGCAGCCAGGAGACGTGATGACTACGTGGGCTGACGTGAATGAATTGATTAACAATATAGGGTATAAGCCTTCTACCTCCTTGGAAGCAGGAATTCAAGCGTTTGTGAAGTGGTATAAGGGGTATTACAAGGTGTAACCTCAATTTTTTTATATTCTGTTTCAATTTTCATCATTCTTTCCGTCAACATTCGAATCCCTTATGATATAAATAGGTCGATCACGAACATTGTCTGCGATCCGCTTGATGTACTCTCCTATGATACCTATAGCGATCAATTGGATACCTCCAATAAAGAGGATGGAAAGGATAGTAGAGGTCCATCCTGGCTGAAAATCTTTCCATACAAAACGGCTAACCAAGGCATAGATCATTAACAAAAAGGCAATAAAAGAAACAGCAAAGCCTGAAATGGTCGCTATTCGTAGAGGGAAATTGGAAAATCCTGTAATTCCGTCAATGGCAAACCCAATCATTTTGCCCAAAGTGTAGCCCGTCTGATTGGCATGACGACTATCCCGGTCGTATTCCACATATGTCTGGCGAAAGCCTATCCATGCGATCTGCCCACGCAGGTATTTATTTTTTTCAGGCATTTGCTGAAGGATGTCCGCAACCTTACGGTCGATGAGCCGGAAATCTCCCGTATCAAGTGGGATGTCCAGGGAGGTAATTTTTGCCAATAAGCGATAAAAGAGTTTTGCGGTAATTTTTTTGAAAAAGGTCTCTCCTTTCCGCTTGCGCCTTTTAGCATATACCACCTCATAACCTTCCTGATACTTTGCATAAAGATCGGCAATCAACTCCGGCGGATCTTGCAAGTCTGCATCAATGATGACAATGGTCTGGCCTACAGCAGCTTCTACACCTGCTGTGACGGCAATTTGGTGACCAAAATTCCGGCTGAAATCGAGGTACTTAACCTGCTCATCTTTTTGAGCAAGTTCCAAAATCAAAACAAGGGAATTATCCTTGCTGCCATCATTTACAAATATCAACTCATAACTGCTCCCAATACCCTGTAACACATGTGAAAGCCTTTCATAAAGAAGTGGAATATTCCCTTCTTCATTAAATATGGGGATGATGATTGAGATGGATGTCATGGTTCACACAGTTGATTTTTTTTGCCCTCCGAAATTACTAATTTCACCGCATGTGCATATACTCTATTGTGGTTCCAGCTTATAATGAAGAAGCTAATATTCGCGCTTTGTATGATCGATTGTTGGCGGTCATGGAACCATTAAAAGAGACTTGGGAACTCATTTTTGTAAATGATGGAAGTAGAGATCGCACATTAGAAGAACTCGAAGCACTTGCAAAGGTAGATAATCGTGTGAGATTCATCGACCTCACACGCAATTTTGGTCATCAAGCAGCCCTTTCCGCGGGCCTTGCACATGCTAATGGAAAGGCTGTTATCTCTATGGATTGTGACCTTCAAGATCCTCCAGAGCTTATCGTTGAGATGATCTCTAAATGGCGCGAAGGCTTTGATATAGTTTATGCCCAACGCCTCAATTACCGCAAAGATAATTTCTTAAAGCGATCTGGTTCTAAACTTTATTATCGGATGCTTGATAAATTTTCTGATGTGAAGATTCCTCGAAATGTGGGAGACTTTCGGCTTGTGGATCGTAGAGTCCTCGAAACGGTGAATAATATGGAAGAAGGGTCACGCTATTTGCGCGGGATGGTAGCATGGACGGGATTTAAGTACACAACGGTTGATTATCAGCGGCCTGACCGAGAAAGCGGAGAGTCCGAATATACTTTGAGCCAGTTGACCCGACTTGCGATGAGCGGGCTATTTAACTTTTCCATCATCCCCCTGAAATTCGGCCTATACCTAGGTATATTGAGTATCTTTATGGGAATATGTTTTTTAGGGTACATGACCTGGGATGTCGTAATTGTTGGGGCTAAGTATGAGTTCTTCAAATTCCTGGTTGTGGTGCTTTTTATCTTTATGGGTTTCCTTTTTATCCTTATGTGGCTATTGGGGGAATACATTGGGAGGATATATAATGAAGTACGAAAACGACCAGTGTATTTGGTAAACAAGATGGGGAATTTTGAGGGAGAAAGTGTAAGTTTACAGCACAAAGATTAGCCAAATAAATTTATTCCACAAAACATCTAATTGTCCTTCCTTAACCTTCTCCAGATGAAAGATCCGTGAATCAATCGAGAATTTAGATAATATTGAAAGTTAATAAACTCCCCCATATCCTTATCCTTTGCTACGAATATCCACCCCTGGGTGGAGGGGCTGGAGTGGTAGCTCGCCATCAGGCAGAGGGCCTTGCCAAAACAGGCAAATACGAAATCACCGTCCTTTCAACCTGGTTTGAAGGAGAGGAAGAAATAGAACAAAAATCGAATCAACTTAGGATCGTTAGGGTGAAAAGTAAACGTAAACACATCCATCAATCTAATCCTATAGAAATGATGTCCTGGGCGAAAAAGGCCTGGGATTTTTTGAAAAATGATCCCATTAACTACACGCTATCTTTTGGACATTTTAGTATTCCTAGTTCTATTCCAGCGAAAAAGCTGTTGAAACAAAATAATGTCCCTTATGTAGTCATTTCCCACGGTCAGGATATCCCATGGTTTTTCCCAAAACAAATGCTGAAGTACCACCTGATCACCTACTTTTGGGTCAAAAGTATTATCAGACCTGCTCTTAAACTAGTTCTACTGACTGAGAAGATGAAGCAGAATGCTGATCGCTTCATGGGAAAACATAAACATAAAAACCTGATTATTCCCAACGGTTGCAACACTGATTTCTTCAAACCTTCTTTTTCTCAAAAATCTAAGCACTTCAAAATTATCTTTGTTGGACGCATCGTGGCCCAAAAAGGGCCCTTGATCTTTATGAAGGCCGTCCAAGAAGTGATAAAACGGCTTCCAACTATAGATCTTGAGATCAAGATCATAGGAGATGGTCCTATGCGCAAAGACATGGAAGCCTTTATCCAAAAGCACCAGCTTCAACAACACATCACCACAACAGGATGGATTCCCAAAGAAAAATTGCTTTTGGAGTATCAAAGCGCCAGCATGCAGTTGATTACCTCGTATGATGAAGCTATGTCCATAGCTGCTTTAGAGTCTCTTTCGACTGGGTTATTTGTGGTTTCTACCCCTGTAAGTGGGAGTACAGATTTGATTCAGACAGGTGAAACAGGTGCATTTTTTGGATTTGGGAAGTGGGAGGAAGCCGCCGATCGGATAGTGGAATTCTACCAGGAAAAATTCCTGAAAGGGTGGCAGGTGGATGGTGAAAAGCTGGAAGCTTTTCGGGAGGAGTATGACTGGGAGAGTATTGTGGGGAGGTACGAAGAATTGATTCAACATTCCTTAAATCAATAATATTAACGCTTGTCTTTTTGATTATGGCAAAAAAACAACACCGTTTTAAACAAGCATCCAAAACGAAAAAAGCCAAAAAAGAGGCAAAAGCTTCTCCACCATCCAAGAGCAGTAAAATAAGCGCACTCATTAAAGATTTCTTTAGTTCAGATAGTATAAAAAAAATAGAAATTCAAAAATGGGAAAAGCTAGCCATTTTCGCGATTGCATTTTTAGTAGCTGTTTGGCTTATCTCTAATCGTATAGATACCTTTAATAACTATCTGCATGTTTCAGATGAGGTTGATAATATTAGAGCAGTTGAATGTTTAGCAAATACGGGGAAAATTACGGCAGGTATGCCCTCCACCTATGCCAGTGTACCTGACTTTGAAATTTCTGGAAAAAGATTCGAATATTGGCTTGAAACTATTCTGAGAGTTCCTGGCTATCTTTTATGGAAGGATTCTAAATTGGATTGGGGAGCGTATTCAGGGTTTTTATATTTTTTCTTGCTGGGGATTGTTCTTTTGGGATTGTTGTTTTTTGACAAACAGAACAAAATCCCCGTTTTCTCCATTGCTATTTTTTCCTTATTGATTGCATATTCTTCTTGGAGTAGTGCTTCCTTTTATTTTGTTCGGTATTACGTTTTCTTAATGTATGCATTCATCATTAGTCAATTTATAGGCACTTCATTATTATTAAAATCATTTCGAATTCCCTATTTAAATTATGTGGGCATTATAATGATTTCATTTCTGCCTTCACTTTTCCATAAAGTAGGATACCTGACTATGCCTGTTTGGATATTAATTATTGGAATTGATTATTTCAATAAGAGATCCTTTAACGATGTCTTTACTAAGAAAAACCTTAAATGGATTTTGATAATAGCTGGAATATTAATTCTTGGGAGTTGGTATGCCTGGACAAGATTAAAAGTATTTTTTAAGAATTTTATTGAAATTACTTGGAATATTGGCCCAGGAATCGAGAAGTTTTTCCGACTAAGTATGGATACCTCTACTTTAGGGATTGTATTAGTCTTAGGCATCTTTGTCCTGGGTATTATTTGTTCTAAATACCTCTCTAAATATGAGAGAATTCTATTGGCGACTAATAGTTTATTTGGTGCCACTTCTTTTATTGTATTAATGTTTTTTATGTCTGGCCAACCCTATACAGAATTACATGGATACAATAGATACCCCTTTATTGTACATATTTCATTTTTATTAGAGTTGGGCATATTGGTTACAGCTATTATAAAATACATTTTAGCCAAAATACCTAAACTGCCAGCTAAGCCTATTATAATTACGGGAATCTTAGCATCCATTTTTGCGTTTGGATTGATTCCTCGCTCACAAGTGGAGGATCTTTGGATGAATTTTAGTATGATGCCTCGTATACAAAAAACTGAAATAGAGAAGATCAAAAAACAAATAAATGTCAATGTAAATCAAAAACCGATAATTTTGACAAATTATGGATTTACATTTACAGCATTTAAGGATTATCAAGTTTTTTATTTAACTCAGCACCCTAGAAAAAATGTAAATATTCCTGTAAATGGGCTTAATAAAAATGGAGAAGAAGGCGGCATTTATAGAAGAAATGGATTTGGATATGTTGGAGGCAAAAAAACATTCTGTGAAATGTTAGAACAATTCCCCAATCGACGACTCTTTTATTTTTACATTAATCCTTCTAAGGTGGGAAAGGGATTGCTGCAAAGTTTAAAAAAAGAAGATGCCTTTAAAGACTTTAGATATATATCCGGAAAAGTGATTGGGGAAAAAATATGTAATTAATCTATGAAAATATTATATACTGCCTTATGTGATCTTAACCTTGATAGAGCTGATATTAAGCACTCATTGTATATAGCCCAATCTCTTGGGGGAGAGGCAGAAGTTACCTTTTTATCTGGGTGGATTACGAAAAAACAATTCGCTGGCAGATTGAAAAGATATGGAATTCAGACTCCTTCTTTTAAATGGAAAAGAATCCCTGTTATTATAAATACACATGTTTTTGTATTAGAATTAATCACCAGGTTGCTATTTGGAGTATTTTCACTAATCTACATCTTTTTAAATAAATACGACGCAATCTATACGGAAGACTTTGGGATAATTTATTTCTTTTCTTTGATCCCAAGACCTTTCCGGCCCAAAACGAAAATCTTTTACGAACCTCATACTATTTTTTCGCTTACCTCAGAGAAAGTCACTGAAAAACAAGAGCGAAAAGCTTTAAAAATCCCTTCAGGGTTTTTGCCGATCTCTAATGGCGTTAGGCAAGACCTTGACAAGATATTTGATATTCAAGCTAAAGACACTGCTATTGCCCGAGAAGCCGTTTCTTTAAAAGCGTTTGAGCAAGTAAATCCTGACACAGACTATTTCAAAAATAAATTTCCAAAGACTGTCGGGAAAAAAGTAGTTGTCTATTTGGGGTCATTTTTGCCTTGGAAAGGGACTGATGACTTGATTCATGGAGCAGCAAAAGTTTCTAATCCAGACCTTCATATTTTATTGGTTGGGGGTTCCCCCGAAAATATACAAATCAGACAGCAGTTGATAGACCAACTTGGAATAGGTGACAAGGTGACATTAGAAGGCTATGTTTCCCAAGATGAAGTCATTAAAATTCTCAAATCATCTGATATAGGAATTATTCCAAATAATAAAACTATCATTGGCTCCCAGCATACTTCTCCAATGAAAATTTTTGAGTACTTAGCGATAGGGTTGCCCATTATTGCATCTGACTTCCCTGCAATGAGGGAAGTATTAAAAGAGGGAGAAAATGCCCTATTTTTCGAATCTGAAAATGTAGAAGAATTAGCAAAAAGAATTGACTCTTTAAGTCAAGATGAAGCTCTATTAGCTTCCATGAGGAAGAACAATATCAAGGAAGGACAAAAATATAGTTGGGAGAATCGGGCTAAAATAATTTGTGATTTTATTCAATCTAAATGCTAGTTCGACACTATCTTTTAGCATGCCAGTCACACCAGAATCCATAATTCTTTGATCTGATTAAATTGAAGTAATCTTTGCGATGAAACAAAAGAGTCTCTTTAGCTTGTTCAAAATTCATCCAATCGCCATTTGTGTCTTCTCCAAAAGGACCACTAGCTCCAAAGGGGAATTTGTACGCAAATTGTTTCCACAAAACACGTCTATTTCCTCCTAATAAATCGAACTTTTCCATAATAGAATAGCCTATCTTTCTTGTATTTGTATAAAATCTTTTACCATAACTAAGAACAGATAGTGAAGTTTGATCTATTAGTTTGAAATGCCTATAGCCCAAAGAATTTAGCACATCTAAAGTCAAGAGAATTTCTTCTTCACTTAATTCCTCGTGATCTCCAGCACATTCTGTTTCAACGGAAATATAAGACGGCAATTCATCAAATCCCATAAGGCTTTTTAAGGCAATAACATCATATCCTTCAATGTCAATTTTGCAATATAAAGGAGTCCCAAAAGACTGAAAAATTGTAGATAACTTTCTACTTTTTATGGTTACTTCTTCAGCTTGGAGGTTATTTCTGGTAGAAATATCTTTTTTTAGAGAACTCCATTCTGTATTTTCCCCACATAAAAATTTACCTCTTCATCGTCCTTTTCTGATATAGCAAAATTGAGTAACGTGAGTTGATGATTTTTGACAAAATCGTGGTATTTATCATGAGCAGATTGTATTAAATTAGGATCTGCATCCACAGCTATTACATCAAATCCCTTTTCCAAATAAAAGGCTGTGTCCTGCCCAAGGTGCATTCCGATATCGATAATCAGATTATCTTTTACCATTTACTTAAATTTATGATTTTTTGCTTACACCGTTAGAAAATGCTGTAAAGCACCTTCCTAACTTTATTATTCGCACTTTGTGGTTTTGTGAAATTCTGTCAAATGGGAATATTTTGAATTTTTCACCAAAAAAGATCATAGCTTCAATAGTTGCTCTACAAAAGTAGGGATAAGGTGTAAAAAAAAAAGTGCTTATTGACCTGATTGTGATCCTGATTTTAGTTTGATCTACTAGACAAAAATATGGTTTTGCAACCGCTAGTTGGCGATAAAAAATGGTTGGTCAACATGTCTAAATGAATCAATCATTTCAATAACCATTTCACTTTTCCTTTTTGGGAACTGTAGCTCAAAAGGTAGGAACTATATGCATTTAAATATAGGTCTTTGAAAATTCATTCTTCCCTTGAAAAGGCTTAAAATTGACCACTCATTCTTAACATATAACTATAAAAATGTTACCTTTGAAGCCATGAAATTTAGACGGTTATTACTTTCTTAGAGAAGCATTTCTAGAGGGTATAAATGCTTAAGGAAAACTGTTAAATAGAAAATTTGATTTTTTGAAAAATTGAATTAAGAGGAAATTTGATTAAATAATGGAATCAATAGTTGATTTTTTTTGTGTAGGTACGCCTAAATCAGGCACAACTTGGTTAAGGGATTGCCTAAATGATCATCCAGATATTTTTATTCCTAAAATGGGTGCTACTTTTTATTTTAACGAAAAACATAGTGTTTTACATGATGTATTAAATCGAAACCATAAAAAACCTCTGTCTTGGTATCATAGCTTTTATAAGGAGAAAAAGCCTTCCCAAATAGCTGGAGAATTCTCTCCAGATTATTTTTCAGACCCTGCTGCTGCAAAAAATTTATACAATTACAATCCAAATGCCAAACTAATTATTGTAATAAGAAATCCTATTAAGCGGGCTTTTTCTTATTATTCTTATTTTGGAAAGCAAAAAGGATTTTATCGACTTAAGTCTTTCGAGGATATGTTTACCAAAGGGCGACCACTTTTAGAATTAAGTCTTATTTATAAATATCTTAGTGTGTTTTATCAGTTTTTTCAAGAATCCCAAATAGAAGTTTTATTATTAGAAGACTTTATTAAAAATCCCGAAGAAACGTTTAAACATCTATTGAATTTTTTAGAAGTAAGTGAGTATTATCCAGAACATTTGACAAATAAATCGAATGTGACAACTGGGGCAATATTCCCATGGGTAAATTATCTAATTAATTCAGCTGGCAGATTTCTTCACAAAAAGAAAGCATATGGTCTGTACAATATTCTCATGACAACAGGGATCATTCCTGCTGGCGAATTTGTCAGGGATAAATTAAATAAAAGTCCTTTTGTAAGAAAAGAATCACTTAAGGAGGAATATATCCCCAGGCTAAAAGAATTTTACCATGAGGATATCGAAAACTTAGAAGTACTTATTAAACGAGATCTTTCTATGTGGAAATAATTTAAGAAATTGAATGTATGTTAATCAGTTTGAAATACAATTTTGTCTTTCTTTGCACGCCTAAAAACGCTTCTACCTCCATAGAGGCTATGCTGAGGCCTTATTGTGAAATTGCCTATTTAGAACATCCTGCTTTGAGGCATATTAATTATAGAAATTATACTCATTATATTGAACCATTTCTAACGAATGAGATGCATATAGATAATTTAGAAACCATTTGCCTCGTTCGTGAACCTGTATCATGGCTTCATAGTTGGTACAGATTTCAACATCGAGTTTCTCTGAGAAACCCTAATAACCCCATCCATCACAAAAACACTTTAGGGTTTACCTTTTCAGAGTTTGTCTCAGAATATATCTCTCCAAATCCCCGTCCATTTGCAACAGTTAAATCTCAATACGGATTTGTTCAAGACAGTGATGATGTGATTGGTGTTGATTCTATTTTTGCTTATGAACATCTTGAGGATTTTATTGATTATATGAGTCAAAAAGTTGGGAGAAAATTATCCTTAAACCATTTAAACTCTTCCCCTCAAAAATTATTTCATTCTAATATTCTGCAATTAATAAGTCACGGCTTCCAGGTAGTAAAGAATAAGACACCTTTTAAATCGATTTTGCCTCCTCCAAACATTCCCTCACTACCCCCTTCACTTTTGGAACAATTACATATACATTCAAAAAATGAATTTGAGTTACATCAGAAAGCTCTAAATCGTCAGAACACATCTGACATGCAATGAAGATAAGTAATTTTTCTCCCCTATTTGGCAATGAATAAACTCCATCGAGATACCTTTCAAACGTTACTTGCGAGGGTTCCTGTACTTATTATTACTTTTTTTCATACGATCATTCTAATTCGGTTGCTTGGGAAAGAAGGGAATGGAGTTTACGCCTTTTTAATTGCAAATGCTCATTTAGGCAATGCATTATTATCTATAAACCTCAAGCAGGCTTTTACTTACTTTATCGCTCAAAGGCAATTCCCTCCTGAAAAAATCATAGGCCTGGCACTATATATTGTTCTGATAGGAACATTTGTGTTTTCAGCTTTCTCATTATTGACTTTTCACCTTGATGCACCATGGCTTTCCATATTAACTCCTAAAGGGTATTCAACCCTCTTTTCAGTTTTATTTTTAATTTTTTACTTTTTCTTCTTCCTTCTTGCCCAAGGCTTTTGTCATAGTTTATTAAGGGGAAACCTGAAATTCCGGATATTTAATCTTTATATGTTGCTTAGTAACGTACTTATTTTAATAATTCTGGGTGGGCTTTTTATACTTAAAACAATATATAATTATTCATTTACCGTAGAGAATATTCTTCAAATCATCTTGGTCACGCAATTAGTAATAACATTGATCTACTTATTGGTGACCATTTGGGCTTTAAAATTGAAAATTGATGTTAAATTCAATACGTTAGGGATTTTGCGTGCTTATTTCACTTATGCGATGAAGGGATACTTTACCCAAATTGCAGGTTTTCTAACTAAACGAATTGATGTCTGGTTTGTCGAATTTTTTCGAGGAGTGGCTACTTTGGGAGTTTATGCGCTTGCAGGTAGTTTCATTAATTTTATGCTTGAAGCATTTCTACCCATTAATCAGGTTCTTATGCCATATCTGACCAAGTTAGATAAAAAGGAAGGTGGGGCTATTCTGATAAGATATGTAAGGTTAACTTTTTTTTTAGCTTTGATAATGGTGCTAGTGATTTTTGTGATCGCAGGTTGGATAATTCCATTTTTGTTTGGGCAAACGTTTGAAGCATCAGTATTGCCTGTTCGAATTCTGGTTTTTGGGGTTATTTTTATTGCGCTTCAACAAACATTCGTAACATTTGTAGCCGCACACGATCAACTTCATCATGTATTAAAAGGAAATGTTTATGGATTAATCGCGACGATTGTCCTTGACCTTTTGCTTATTCCTCAGCATGGTATCATTGGGGCAAGTATTGCATCTATTTTTTCTTATTTCGTGAGTTCTTTCTATTTGATGGTGCGAGTAATGAAGGATATTAAACAGCCAATTTACACAGCATTTATTTTCAATAAATCAGACTGGAATTATTGGAAAGAGCAATTTGGGGGCAAATAATAGACTCCTAAATTCAATATGAATTATAATACTGAAATTATGAGCACATTTATTATTCAAGGTCTGTTTGACTAGTTTTCTTTTTCCACTTTTTCTCCCAAACAATAACACCAACCAAAAGCAAAAGTCCTATCAAAGTAAGTATTTTAGCCAGATTCATATATGGCATCTTAAATGTCAAAACAATCTCATGATTGCCTGGACTTAATACTAATCCCGTAAGGCCCACATTCACTTTCAGCAAATCGGCAGGCTTTCCATCCACCATTGCATGCCAGCCTTTATCAAAAGGAAAAGAAAAGAAAAGAACTTTTTCTTTATCTAATTGAATATTTCCTTTGATATAATCTTGAGTGAAAGTGGTAATAATTAAGGAATCTTCTTTTAAAGCATTTACATCTGTTTGCAAGGAAGTAAAAGATGGATTCGCACCATCGACTTGTTTTGGAAGTATTTGGGTTAAATTTTTGACTTTATTTTGATCCTCTTCAAAAATGACAACTGCTTTCAACAAGGTTTTGTCAATCTTCCTTTGCCCCATTTTCACAAATTTCTGATAGGTCATATACTTATCATAGGTAAATCCAAATGGAAGATTTAGATTCATTTTATTGACCTCAACATTTTCAAACTCTGCTATCTTGGTCACAAGGCCTTGAGGTTGACGAAAGGCCTCTCCTTTTTTCGTTAAATTATATTTCACACTAGCCATTACTTCCAAAGCGTATCGCCCTCTAAGTCCAGGTGCCCATTTTGCATCTGTAATATTATTTTCTCGAGCTATTTTTACTTTTTTTAGAAATTCCAAATAATTGGGCTGGTTACTAGATTGATAAGAAGGGGTACTATAATAATTAAATACAAAAGCATCATTCAAGCTCGAATGCATCGCAGGGCTGGAGTTATAATATTGATGAACCCGATAGAACGGAGTTTTTTCAATATTTTTTATATGGGCAATTGCCTCTTTTGTATAATCATTATATCCAGTCCTTGATTTCCACTCTTTGCTGGTTACCATGTCACGTTCTTGCGCACTTTTATGATAGGTAAAACCGTATTCTCCCATCACACTTAATATGATTAGGGCCTGGACCACATATTTATATTTGGGAATTCTCAGAAATAATAACAAACCCGTATTCAAAATCAAAAACACATTTACGATACTTTTAACAGATGTATCCAAATTCACCTTACCACTTTGAAGGGTTTGTTGATCAAAATAGGGGAAGTTCAACAATAGCAATAAAACGAGAAAGGTACCCAGCAGAAGCGGAAGGTGTATTATTTGCTTTTTATCAATATTGTTTAAGGCGCTAAGCGCAAAAAACAGCAAGACAATAGTGATCAGCAATGAAAATAAGCGATAATGAGGAGCAGCATATAAAAAGAATGCATGCCTAAAAAAAGGAAAGACCATCGGAATCAACCAAAAAACTGTAAATCCAGTAAAGATGATCTTTTTTCGTTTATCTAATCCTAAAAAGACTAGCGGGATTAAAAGGAGTCCCAAAGTACTAATAGAATAAAATGGGGCTTCCATATAGTTCCAAAACCCCTTATAATCACGCATAGAACCAAACATTTCACTTGAAAATAGACGCAAAATAGAGACTCCTATTTCATGGTCTTCAGATGGCAAACCCAAAAGAGGTTTGGTCAACAAAGAAGAAAAAGAAGATGCATTTCCAGCTATTCTCGGACTGTTCAAAAGGTTTACAGTAACCGGAAAGGTAAAAGCAGCACTGATTAATACTCCAATTAACCCCAATACCACCATTTTCCCTCCCAAAATTAAGAGTCCCTTAATATCAACTCCTTTTAGGTTTAAATATCTAAAAATAGCATAGGCTGTTAGGAAAATTACAAAAAGGATTAGCCTAGGTCCCGCAACAAAATATACTGCAATTGGAAAAGGCCACCAATTATCTTTTTGAATTAGCAACTCAGAACTATATAATAGCAATACAGCCCCAATAATTTGTTTCCAAAAATTCCAAAAGCCTGTTGTACCAAATACAAATCCAGAAAAGGCAAACAAAACTGTTCCAAGAATCACTGTAAATGGGCTATATCCGAGTAATTTAAGGTACCGGCTAAAGAACCATCCGCTTACCAAAATTTCAATTAACACACAATAAATCACCATATAAGGGACATTTTCAGCACCCGCCATAGAAAATAGAAGGTTGAATGGATTCCCTAACCCCATTCCAGAAATACTTTGCCCCATTCCTTGCTTAAACGACCAGCCTACAAGCCCTTCTTCACGTAGCAAATCGGCAAAATGCGCTCTTACTGGGTAATAAATATTCAAACTGTCACTCCCCATATCCTTAAACAGATACAGGTACTTCCCAAAGAAATAATCCCCAAACACAATCAAAAACAGCAAGCCCACCAAACACATCGCCACCAGCCCAGCTCTTGGGTAGATTTGCTGCTCAATAAAATCACCTAGCAAGGGATTAGAGGCTGATGAGCCAGCTTTGCTGCGTTGGGATTTCTTAGCGGAAGTGCCAGAAAACCGGCCCTTGGAAGAAGATTTGGAAGAAGAAGCCTTGGAGGATGATTTTCGTTGAGGAGGTCTCTTTTTTGCCATGATGCTTTTGAATGAGAAGGGGGGCAAATTAGGAAAAGAAGGGGCCTTCGGCAAGTTTGGGGTCTATAGTCTGTTGTTTGTGGTTCAAAGATGCAACTACAAACTCCAAACCTCAGACTTCAGACATCTTCCACCAACTCACACCTCCCCTCCCGCAAGTCCCTTTCCACCTTCTTGAATTTGACATTATCGACCACCCGCCCGTCAGGGTACTTGACCGTCACTTTTTCATTGCGGCCGATCTTGCGGAGGGGATCGTGGATGGAAGAATTATCAAGGAAATTTTGGGGAGGCTCACTGGAAAATAATTCCTCTTGCATACTCGCCATATAGGCATCTAGGGCAGGCCCATCAGTCGGATCTATCCCTTCATTCATTGCCCCAAGCATCATGGTCTTAGTGAACTCCCACGATTCTGGAGATTCTGCTATATCAGGAACCATTTCCTTTACCTGTTGAAGGCTATCGACTTCAAGGGAGGGGGGAAGGTGCCCTTGCTCGCCCAAAAATTGGATGAACCCAATTACATGGTCTACCATAGACTGAAAGAAAGCCTTGCTTTCCCCCAATTTAGCGGCCATTTCGAGACATGACATATCCAAATCAAATGGCGTCCAATCTTTGGGAGCATACTCAGTCCCTTCGAAGATTTGTATCATAAAGGCATCAGTTGCCTTCCTAGCATATCCCTGTTGGGTGGAATTCAGATTTTGGTAATAGGTACTTTTGGCAAAATCACTCAGCCACTCGCTTGAAAGCTGGTCGTAAGCCTTAGGGTCAAATGGTTTTGGCATCATATCCTCTCCGGGAAAGGGAGCCGGAAATGGAGAATCGCTGAAGATTTGTGCATTGTACGATTGAATAAAGGCATCTATTTCCGCTTGATTGGACAAGTCAACCCCTTCTTCAGTGGCGCGCATCATCAAGGATTTGGCGGGTCCCCAGTTTTCAGGATTGCCTGATATTTGGGGGATTTTATGCTTGATTTTTGCAAGCATCTTGTGGATTCTGGGAGCGGGTGAAATATGCCCAGATTCTTCCAAAAACCTGATAAATAGGGAAAGTCTATCTGCATAGGCTTCAAAGAAGGCTTGATCGGCTGTAATTTTTGTAGGGATTACACCCAAACACATCGTCTTCACAAGTTGCGCATCCCAATCCGCTGGCAAGACGTATTCATATCGAAAGGAATAGTCCATAAAAGAATCTGCCACAAAAAGCCTGTCGTTCTTTTCCTCCTCTGGCAGGTTTTTCACCTCCTCACTCGCTTCATATGCTGCAAGCCATTCCGTTTTCAGGGAGTAAAATGTCTCTTCTTCCAATTCGTCCTCGTATTCGTCGGCAAAGCCCTGCTGTTCCATCATTTCCTCCATCCGCTCGGAGAGATTCTTTCTCGCTGATTCTATTTCTCGATCGGTATTTCTAGGCTCGATTTTTTTCAATTCACTACTTAAAAAAGTATACTGATCGGCATACGTCTCATCAATAATGCATTCGATCAGGTACTCATCCGAAAGTCCGTTTAGCGTAATCGCATCTAATGCTATGGTGCAAGTGTCAGGAAAGACCTCTGTGACAGGCCCTGCCCAACCAAAAGCTTTTTCATCATTATCAAGGACTGTCCCATCTATCACTTGAACATAATCACCGATTTTAAACATGGTATTATCTTTTTGAAGAGTTGCCCAAATCTAAGTAAAATCTCATTTTTCCCTAACACTTTCCCCAAAAACCACAAAGACCCTCAGCAACTGAGGAATCATTGATACCATCAATCATCCCTCAGCCCCGAAGGCCTTCTCTCTATGAAACGTGTTCTACCTCTTCTAAACACCGAGGAAATAGGTCATACTTTAACTTTCATTTTGATTTTCATTTTCATTCATCATCTATTCATAGCGCAATGCTTCTATGGGGTTGGCATGGGCCGTGCGAATGGCGTGGTAGCTGGTGGTCAAAAGTGCGATAAGGAGTGCCAAAAGTCCTGATCCCGCAAATACCGCCCAATGCATGGGCACACCGTAGGCGAAGCCCTCCAGCCAGTCGGCCATGCCAAAATAGGCAATCGGAATCGCTAACACAGCTGCAATCAGGACCAGCAAGGCAAATTCTCTTGAAAGCAATAGCACGATCTGAGGGACAGAAGCGCCAAGGATCTTGCGCATGCTGATTTCCTTCGTGCGTAGCTCAGCGGTGAAGGCAGACAGACCAAACAGTCCCATGCAAGCGATGATCACCGCAAACCAGGTGAAGGCCATAGCGAGGGTGCCAAAGCGTTCATCACTTTCGTATTGCTGCCCAAATTCTTCGTCGAAGAATTGGTATTCGAAGGGGTGGCTGGGGTTGATCTTGGCCCAGGCGGCGCCTAGCTGGTCGATGGTGTGGCTGAGGTCCTTAGTATTGAGGCGAAGGGCGAGGGTGCCTCCTGCACCGGGATTAAAGCGCATCATCATCGGCTCGATTTCGTGGCGCATAGAAGCGAAATGGAAGTTTTTCACCACGCCAATCACTTGGCGATCTGCACCGCCAGTAGAGATTGTCTTGCCAATGGGATCGTCCCACCCTAGCTTATCTGCAAGGGCTTGATTGATCATGATGGCTTCTGTGCCATCAGTGCTATATTCCTCAGAATAATTTCGCCCTGCAACCAATTCCATGTCCATGAGGTCCAGGTAATGCTCATCCATGAACATGACGGAGACGATCCAGACATCGTCTTCTGCTGCGCCTTCCGGGCGGATGCTATTCCGCCCAAATCCTCGCCCAGGCATGCTGGATGTGGTAGCTGTTTTCAGGACCTCGGGGATTTTCTCCATTTCGTCAACGAGGGCGTCGTAGCGCTCCTGAAGTTGTTGATCTCCGAGACTAAAAGTGACAATTTGCTCAGCGTCAAATCCTTTGTCAAGGTTTTTGAGGTGATTGATTTGTTGGTAAATGATGGTGGTACCAATGATCATGGCGATGGAGGCCGCAAACTGGGTGATCACCAACATTCGCCGAAGCCAAACGCCTTTTCCTCCGCCGGTAAATTTGCCCTTCAACACCATCACAGGCAGAAATGAACTCAGCAAAAAAGCGGGATAACTGCCAGCAAATACCCCTAAGAGAATACTTAGTCCTACCAATCCGCCAATCATTTGAGGTGAAGTGATAATCGTAAAAGCTGGATTTCCTTCAAATGGCAGCGATAGCCATTCTCCCGCCATCCCTACAAATACCACTGCTAATATCATCGCGATGAGGGCCATCACGCTAGCCTCTATCAAGAATTGCCCGATTAGCTGAGGCCGTACAGCGCCTAGGACTTTGCGGATGCCGACTTCTCCTGCTCGCTGGGTAGAGCGGGCTGTGGAGAGGTTCATGAAGTTAAAAGCGGCAATAAGGATGACAAATAAGGCGATAATGGAGAGGGTACTCACATAAGTTTTATCTCCTTTGTTTTGATTGTGCCCATCAAAAAGAATATCGGAAGAGCCGAGATGCGCCTCGTGAAGGGGTTGAAGGGTCACTTTGAAGTTGTCCCCTACCCCATTATCCCGAATCAATTGCTCCATTTTCATTTCCACCTCCTCTTCCTGGCTAGCATCCGCCAATTGCACATAAGTGATCATCGCGATCATTCCCCAGGAACTGAGGACTTGGGCGTTGTTGGTGTCTTGTTCGGTGGGTACGACGGAAACCAAAATATCTAAGTCTAAATGTGAGGTCTTTGGTGGTTTTTCCATGATGCCCACTACCTCATAGTCCTGATTATTGTTAAGGGTAAAAGATTTACCTATAGGATTTTCACTACCAAAGGTCTTTTCTGCTAGCTCCTTTGTCAGAACGGCTGTGAAAGGTCTCTCTAGGGTCTGGGCATCTCCTTCTTCCAATTTGAAATCAAATAGGGTAAAGAAGTTTTTGGTTCCATAAAAGAGGTTTTCACTATAAATATTTTTGTCTTCATAGGTAAGTAAACTTCGCCCACCCCCAAACATTCGCGCCATGTCTTCGACTTCCGGGAAGTTTTCCTGCATGGCTGGACCGATCGCTGGCAAGGTGATCCCTACCAGGTTACTCGTCACCCCAAGGGCTTCGTCTATGGTCAAGACTCGGTAGATACGATCGGATTTGCTGTGAAATCGGTCAAAGGAAGTTTCGTACTGGACGTACAAAAATATCAGCAAACAACAACTGATTCCAAAAGCCAATCCAAGGATATTGATAAAGGATAACACCCTGTTTTTCAGGAGGTTGCGGAGGGCGATATTGAAATAGTTTTTTAGCATCTTCTTGATAATTATTTCCAGTTATGTTACTTTTTTTAGAAAAAAGTAACCAAAAAATCGAAGCGAGCCAACCAATGCCAGCCCTTCTATCAATCCGCGCGCGCTCGCTTCACCCCAGCCGCACTTTTTCATCCCGAAACTCAAAACCTATTTGAGCTCTTTCATCCATTTATCACATTGATCAATCAATTTATAGCTAAAGTGATTTTCTAAATAATCGCGCATTTCGGGGGATTGTCTGAGGGCGACGCCTTTTTCCATGGTCCCTACTTCAAGCATGCTGTGATTTGTGCCCGGGAGCATCAGGAAAGTCCCGTGGCCCGGGTGATAGGCATTTACAATGTTGGCAATAGCTTTGTGATTGCCAGGGTCGAGGGCTTCGAAATCGGCTTCTCCATAAATAGACAACACATGTGCATCTACGTTGCTCCAGTAATCTACCATATTTAGGTCGTTGACCGATTGCCAAAAACGATAATGGCGGCTGAAGATCATATCGCCTCCATCGTATTGAAAGTCGCGTTTGAGGATGCGATCGTATTCAGGGTTTTTGGCAAGTTCTTGGGGCGATTTTTTCAGCACATAATGCTCGTAGAGCAAGGTATGGTAGAGACGCATGTCTTTTTCATTTTGGACATAGTCGATACCTGTCAGGGGGTTCTGAAAGCGCAGCATGCGCAACAGGTATTCAAACCAAGCCTCGTAGGCGGTGCCATAGACGATGAGGCCTTTCACCTTGGCTTTGGACTGGGTAGCGATTACAGGGGCATTGATGCCCCCCAAAGAATGCCCAAAGATGAACAACTGGTCTTTGTCCACAAATTCATATTCAGCCATCGCTTCAAATCCCGCCAGAAAGGCGTCATTTTCGGGGCCTATTTCACACGTAAAACAATCCAATGAACCCGTTCCATCGCCCATTCCAGGCTTCTCTACACGCATCACTACATACCCTTTGGCCGTGAAGGCATCGATCAATTTTTTATAGGGATGAAGGGGCGACATATTGTCATAAGATGCGCAATTGTAGCCAGGGATGAAGAGGATACTGGGAAAGGGGCCTTTTCCTTTAGGCTTGGTGATGATGCTCCGCAAATGGCCATCCTGAAATGCCACTTGATCGTAAAGCACTTCGTGCTTATCTGAGGTTTCAAAGGGCTTTGGTACTACTTCTCCCTCCAATGTAACTGGCATGTTCTCTCGCCAGACTTCCATCGTCACGGTTTCACCTCCCCAGAGCGATTTGAGCTGCTGGATCAGCTCAGCCATATTTGCAATAGGGGTTCCATTTAAGCTTTGCAAGACATCATCCGGTTGCATGCCTGCATCCTCAGCCGTTGTGCCTGGAAATACCTGCTGTATCCAGACGCCCTCGGCTTTCTTTAAGCCCAAATCCTGGGCTTTTTCCTTGGTGAGGGGAGCGGGACGCACGCCCAGGTTACCCCGGCGGCCTAGTTTGGTCTCCGATTGACTGACGACACAACTACTTGAAATAAGCAGGAGAAAAATGGCGAATAGTGCTTTCATAGGAATAAAATCATAGATTTATTCAAGATTACGAAGGGGACTATTGAAGCACAATGGGCAGAATTGCGGAAAGCGTCCTTGGCACAATGCATTTCTAAATATTTTAATAATTCACCAAAATAGCATCATTCCAATTTTTATGGACCTTGGCCCCACCTATCACCTTATCTTGTATTGCTTAGAATCCTACTTTTGGGGGTTTTCTATCCTGAGTATGTGTTTGGCGATTTCTACCGTCAGGCGAAGAAATGGAAAGACTTTCTTGAGCAAAATCGATAAAGCAAGTGTTTGGGCGGTACGCTATCTGGGAGTTTTGTATGCCGTATTATGGCTAATCATAGTGTATTATAGCTTAACCCATTCTTCTGATATTTGGGACCGCTACACCATGATCAATCGATTTTGGGGTGCTTCAGGAATAGGATTTTGGGGAAAGCCACTTACTTTTTTTTTTCTCACACAGCTATTGTGGATTCAAAAAGTAAACCAGTACCGCTGGGCTAAACCGCTCTTTGCCATCCCCATACTGATTATGATATATGCTGAGCAAATTGTAATCATGATCACTTCCTTGCACAGAGATTATCTCCCTAGTAGCTGGGCTATGTATGCACCTACTTTGATAGAATCGGTCATGAGTATACTGACACATTCAGGTATTTTCCTGGTCATGCTGGGAGGTGTATGGCTTATTTGGAATAAATGCATTTCGCCACCTTCTCAAAATAGTATGATAGAAAAATGACTCTCAGGTTCAATAGTAATTGGGGTTATTTCTAAAATGATTACTATTTACTATTTTGAACATAGATAATTAGTGTCATTCTTATAATAAAAACGGTTCCCTAACAAATCCCATGAAAAGCTTGTTGCTTCCGGCAAACACATCCCCGATCGCACAAGGCCCCACCCCTTCAAAGGGGTTTTCGCACTAACCAGGGCTTGTGGGAAGTCCTCTTTGAAGAGGAGCCTGTCCTGAGCCTAGTCGAAGGAGGGCTTGTGGGGCTTAGGAGATGTGTAAACCAAAAGTGGACGCTCCACTAAAATTGGCAGGAAACCATAAACCCTACCCTAGATGAAAAATTTAGCTGGCCTGATTGGGCTAATATTCATTCTGCTCCCCTATACTTCTGTTGGACAAAACGATTTTATCACCACTTGGCAAACTACTACGCCCAATGAAAGCATCACGATTCCTACCCGTGGCGGGGGATATAACTATTCTGTGAATTGGGGGGATGGAAATACGCTATCAGGATATACAGGAGACGCTACACATACCTATGCCACTGCAGGTACTTATACTGTCACCATTTCGGGTACATTCCCCAGAATCTACTTCAGTGGACTAGGGGATAAAGACAAAATTATCGCCATCAACCAGTGGGGCACAGGCGCCTGGACCTCTATGAGCAGAGCCTTCCGAGGCTGTTCCAACCTCGTAGGGCTTGCCACAGACACCCCCAACCTGACTAATGTGACAGACATGAGTTCGATGTTCAGAGACTGCTCGGTGTTTAACCAAAACATAGGTAACTGGAATGTATCCAATGTGGAAAACATGAGCTATATGTTTCGAGGCGCTTCCACATTTAACTCCAACCTAGATTCTTGGGTGGTCAGCAATGTTGATGACATGAGCTACATGTTCAATCGTGCTACTTCCTTCAATGAGAATGTAGGCTCATGGAATGTAGCCAATGTCAGGAACATGGCTGGGATGTTTTCAAATGCAACTGCCTTTAACAAAAATCTCAATGGGTGGAATGTGGGCAATGTCACCGATATGAGCAGTATGTTTGCGACAGCTACTTCCTTTAACAGAAATATTGGGTCTTGGAATACCGCTAATGTGACCAACATGCGCAGCATGTTCCAAAATGCTTTTGCATTCAACCAAGACATTGGTATGTGGAATGTGGGCAAAGTCACTAATATGCAAAGCATGTTTTCCAATGCCCAAGTATTCAACCAGGATATAGGCGGATGGGATGTGAGCAAAGTGCAAAACATGTACTACATGTTTGCCAATGCAGGTCAGTTCAATCAGGATTTGGGGAGCTGGGATGTGGGGATGGTTCAGGACATGAATGGGATGTTCAGGTATGCTGTCCTCTTCAATCAAGATATTGGCATGTGGAATGTATCTAACGTGGTGCAGTTCTATGGCATGTTTTTGAATGCAACTGCTTTTAATCAAGACATCGGAGGATGGAATACGGGCAGTGCCACACAGACGACCATCATGTTCAGCAATGCAACATCGTTCAACCAAGATATTGGATCGTGGAATATGTCCAATGTCGTCGACATGTCTAGCATGTTTCGAGGTGCCACGGCATTCAATCAGGATATCGGTTCCTGGAATCTGGGAAGTGCGACTTACATCCCCTGGATGTTTCAAGATGCAACTTCCTTTAATCAAGATATTGGCAACTGGGATGTGGCAGATGTGACCAATATGCGAGGCATGTTTCAGGGCGCCACCTCCTTTGACCAAGACATCGGCGATTGGAATGTGGGCTTGGTGACAACCATGCAGGATATGTTCACGGGTGCGACCCTTTCTACAGATAATTACGATTCGCTTCTGATCGGCTGGGGAACTCAAACCCTACAGAGCAATGTCCTTTTTTCAGGAGGAAATAGTGCTTATTGTAATGGAGAGATTTATCGAGACAATATGATCACGATTGACAACTGGACCATCACAGATGCGGGCAAAGACGTCATGTGCCAATTATTGCCAGTCACATGGGCAAGCCCATTAACAGCTCAACTAGATCGTGGCAAGACACACCTTCAATGGGAAGTCTCCCATCTCATCAATCACGACAAATTCATCATTCAGCATAGCACCAATGGTCAGGCTTTTCATCCTGTAGGCGAGCTCACAGGCCAGAGAGATGGGCAATACAAATTTATTCACCCCTCCCCTACTTTAGGGCCCAATTATTACAAGATACAGCAAATGGATGTCGATGGGCAAAGCAGTTTTAGCCGGACGGTGAAAGTATTGGTCAAGGAAAAGTCGTTCAGCCTATTTCCGAATCCAATGAAGGAAGTGGTTTGGGTTAATTCGCCTGAAGATAGCTGGATCAGTATCTATTCAGGGGAAGGGTATCTGGTTCGTCACAAAACCATTAAACAAGGACTTACCGAGATTGACATAAAGGATTTGCCTGTGGGGATTTATTTGGTTCAGGAGGAGAATGGGGGAAGTTGGAAGATGATTAAACAGTGAACTATCTTGTATCTTTCTGATACCTTCTTGTCAATTTGACCAAGACTTCAGGGCGTTTCTCTCCGTTAAGCTCCTCAAGCAATTCATCGGGCTGGCGTTCATACAATTCTCCCCACCACTTTTGGGCTTTTTTGTTCCAAATCCGCCAGCCGCCAGGGATACCTTTGGCTACATATTTTCTTCTAGGTTTGCCCATAATGACTAAAGACGCTCATTCTTAATTCTCCATTTTTCATTCTCCATTACCCTCCCTTACTCCCTGCCAACAAATACAAAACTGCCATCCGCACGGCCACCCCATTCTGGACTTGGTCCAGAATGATCGCTTGGTCGGAATCTGCGACCTCACTCGTGATCTCAATGCCCCGATTGATGGGGCCTGGGTGAAGGATGACCAACTCCTTGCCTACCTTCTCAAGCATTGCTTGATTGAGCCCGTAGAGCATGGCATATTCCCGCAAGGTCGGAAAGTATTTGATGTCTTGGCGTTCGAGTTGGATGCGTAGCATATTCGCAGCATCACACCAGCGCAGGCTGTCGAGCAAGTCGTGAGAGACTTCTACACCCAGTTCATGGAGATGCCGTGGGATGAGCGTAGGTGGTCCACAAACGCGCACGTTTGCGCCGAGTTTTTGCAAGGCGAGAATATTGGAAAGGGCTACCCGACTGTGAGTAATATCGCCAACAATCACCACTTTTAGTCCCTTGATTTCTCCAAATTTCTCCCGGAGGGAAAAGCAATCTAGCAAGGCCTGCGTAGGATGTTCATGGGTTCCATCCCCTGCGTTAATGATCTGCGCATCAATGTGTTTGCTCAAAAACACATGCGCACCAGGCATCGGGTGACGCATCACCACCATGTCCACCTTCATCGCCAAGATATTGTTGACGGTATCCAACAGGGTTTCCCCTTTTTTCACACTACTACTCGACGCCGAAAAGTTCACCACATCGGCTGAAAGGCGTTTTTCCGCCAATTCAAAGGAGATACGCGTTCGGGTAGAGTTTTCGAAAAAAAGGTTGGCAATGGTAATGTCTCTCAGCGAAGGGACCTTCTTGATAGGTCGATTGATGACTTCTTTAAAATTATCAGCCGTTTGGAAGATCATGTTCATGTCTTCCGCCTTCAGGTATTTGATTCCAAGGAGATGTCTCAAGAAAAGAGGGTTTAGGGTTTAGGGTTTAGGGTTTAGGGTTTAGGGTTTAGGGTTTAGGGTTTAGGGTTTAGGGTTGTCAAGGCTCACTAAGTCGTGCTAGGCAAAAGGCTCACTAAGTCGTGCTAAGGTTGAGGCTCATTAAGTCGTGCTAGGTGCAAAGCTCATAAAGTCGTACTAACTTAGCGTGGTGCTAAAA
>JAUIKF010000035.1 GCA_030430575.1 Bacteroidia bacterium
TCACCAAGCAATCACAAGCTTTTTTGACACGATCAATTCAACATATAAGAACGAACTCAAATCATTGTTGACAACCAAATTTCAGACCTTTGATAAAAAGGTTATCTATCAGGTCTGAGGTATAGATGAACAAGGCTCGCACGATCCAAAACGGCCTTCACGTAGAACCAACCTTGATTGGGATTTGGGAATACGGTGAGGTTCAAGGCGAGCTCCTTATCAATGGAGACGGTCACGAGCAAAATATCTGATGACTCAGAAGGGCAGGGGCCGTTAAAAACAACTACCTGATAGCTTCCTGTATCGCTGAAATGAATGCTTTGTGTACTATCGGGTAATAGCAGGCCATTTAAGAACCATCGGTAGGTGTTTCCTGTGATTGTACATCTCAGAGAATCTTGATCCCTGATAATCAGCGGTTTAGCTGGCAATGGAATTTGGGTAAGGTGCACACTATCCGACCGCACACTTTCGCATCCCAAGCTGTCTATCCCTTTCACCCAAAAGCTTCCTGATTGTCCTATCAAAATGGCGACAGTTGTATCTCCTGTAGACCATACATAACGGTCATAGAGGTGTTGACTCATCAGCACAATGCTATCCCCTTCACAGAAGCTGGAATCTCCTGGCCAAATGACGGGCTGGGCTGGTAGGGGATTATTTGTAATGAGGATGCTCGTTGAGGCAGGGCTTACGCATCCGTTGGAATCAATGACGGTGACGTCAAATGTGCCGCTGCTCCGCACGGTGATGCTGTTGGTGGTGTCCCCACTCGACCAGGCGTATTGCGCGAGTCCGCTTGTCGTAGACAGGCTTACGCTATCTCCATCGCAGAATGCGGTGGGACCGCTGGCGGTGATGGTTGGCTGGGCTGGTAGTGGATGTTGAGTAATGTTCACACTCGCCGATACGGGACTTACGCATCCGTTGGAGTCGATGACAGTGACGTCAAAGGTGCCACTGCTGCGCACAACGATGCTGTTTGTGGTGTCCCCACTGGACCAGGCGTATTGCGCAAGTCCGTTTGTCGTCGACAGGCTTACACTATCTCCATCGCAGAATGCGGTGGGGCCGCTGGCAGTGATGGTGGGCTGTGCAGGCAGTGGGTTTTGGGTAATGCTAATGCTCGCCGAAACGGGGCTTACGCATCCGTTGGAATCGGTGACGGTGACGTCAAAGGTGCCACTGCTGCGCACAACGATGCTGTTTGTGGTGTCCCCTCTGGACCAGGCGTATTGTGCAAGTCCGTTTGTCGTCGACAGGCTTACACTATCTCCATCGCAGAATGCGGTGGGACCGCTGGCGGTGATGGTTGGCTGGGCTGGTGTTTGGGCAATTTGGAACAAACCAGTTGTATCCGAAATCTGACCGTCAGTGCTTGTGATGGCAATGAGGTAATTTCGGGATGCAACGGAGGAACCAGGAATCGTCCAGGTAAAGGAAGAATCGGTAGCTGTCACGTTGGTAGCAATGAGGCTATACGTATTACCGCTATCTGCTGAAACCGACAAGTCAACTGCCTGAACCACAGCGCTTTTCCACTGAATATTCATCGTTGTTCCCGTACAATATATGTCCCCAGCAAGTGGACTTTGAAGGGCTAAAACAGTTTTTATGGCTGTTTTACAGGTATCTCCCATTTGCTTCAATCCTTCTTCATTCCCCACATAATCATGGGCAATCGAATAAAAACAGTAGGTGTCACCTGTTTGACCTACATACGTTACCGATGTATCAATCGGAACATTTGCCGCTTCCAGCACAAGTGGCCCTCCATTTTTGCCCACATATATATCAAAATTGGCTACGCCTACGCCGTCTACATCATCTGATGCGTCACAATGGAAATGGTAGGTCGAATCATTTAGCACAGAATCTAATACCAAAGTCGAAACGGGCGCTACCGCATCGATCACATTGACATAAGTATTGGTTTCAATAGGGGCATTGGCGTCAAAAATGATTTCTGCCTGAGCAGCAATGCTGTCTCCTGTGACCACAGAAGACTTGGGCAAAATCGTGTAGTGCACATACCCTTCTCCATTGCCTGTGGTGTCATTGATGGCTAAGAAGCCATCAAACGGATTGTAGGGCGGAAGACCAGTAGCTCTATCAATGGCTTGGAATACCCAGAAAACTTCGTTTTGCGTGAGGTCGATACCTGCGGTCACTTGCACGTCTACGCCAATAGAATCTGTCAGATTGAGCACGGTTGTATAATTGCTGCTATTGGGCGGAACTTGGAAGTCGAAACGACCAAATCCATAGTCTCCCAATCGGAAACGTAGGGGATTCACCTTGACATCCAACGGCTGACGGATGGTGACCCGCTGGGCAGGTGCTGACGCAAATGAAGAATCGTTTTCAAAGGAAATTTTATAGTCCATGACTGCATCAGCCTTCACCCAATGGCTCGCGCCAAACCCTACAGGTCCTCGAATTTCATTGGGGTCACAGGAACCCACCACAGGTATTTTTCTACACATAAATCCTCCACACCCGACAATAGCACTGTAGGCGTCCCCAAATCCCACGCTGCCTGTGACGGCATCGATGCCGCCAAGGATACATCCGATCCCATTGGTCAAATCATTTCCGCCATCTACACAATTGTAAATGCCCAATAAGCAGGTGCCACCAGCAAATGCAAGCCCACCCAAGCCGCCTGTTGGGCCGCCGAGGAGGAATCCAGCTCCGCCGTATTCAAAGATATTTTCGATACACTGCCAACTGGTAGTTCCACATCCAGCCGACCGCCAGTAGGCATCACAGAACCTTTTTAGAGAAGTATCTAAAGGCACACACGGCGGATCCCCTGGTCCGATAGGGCCTGGAGGGAATGGTCCTGGGCCAAAGGGCGGGAAGGGAGGAAATGGATTAATTGGCGGCGGACCAAAATAGGGCGGTGGCGCGGGTTGGTTGGGGACATAGGGCGCTGGGCCTGTTGGATAGGGGCCGGGATAAGGACCTGGACCCGCCCAAGGGGTGGGGTTGGGTAAGGGGCTGGGGCCAGGAACGGGCGGACCGTTTGGACCGGGGAAAGGCAATGGTCCTGGAGGAAAGGGACCCGGACGTGGGCCAGGGCCTGGACCAGGGAATGGAGGTCCATCAGGACCGTCAGGGCCTGGCCTACCGGGAGGGGTACTAGGACCGCCTGGGCCACCGGGTCCACCAGGACCGCCAGGCATGCCTGGCTGGCCTGGACCACCAGGGACGCCGTCTTGTCCGACCCCTGGGATAGGTGCTTCAAAACACAGAAATAAGGTGTCTGTTCCTCCCAATCGCAAGTAAAAGCGTCCGCCATGTAGGTTGTTATATTGCTCAAAGCGACTTTGATCAATCACAAATTTGCTGGTATCAAAGCCCGTAATGCCACTGTCTGCAATGGCAATCGGCCAGCAGATGTCATAGCCTGGGGCCCAGGTCGTGAGGAAGCTTGGGGCCTGATTGTAGCTACTGAGAGAAGACATCTCCAGAACAAAAGGATTTGTGGCAGTGGCTGTAATGTCAATGCGCCCACTGCTGAGGACCAAGTCCCATCCATATAGGGCATGTCCTGCGACCCCAGTAGGATGAGAAATCTCCCATCGATAGTCTTCATCGGCACCCCATTGCAAATGGTCGCCTGTATAGATACCTGGCCCAAATCCTGGGCTAAATGCGTATTCCGAGTCACCACAGCCATTGCAGTGGCTAAGGTCCATCAGGGCCACTTCTTGTGGGGTGAAGATGTTATTCAGGTAAAAAAATCGAAATACCGAGTCTCTATAGGCAATCGGGTCTTCTATCAAAGGGAAAAGGTAGGGATGGTCTTGCAGAGCCGCAGGATTGGAAATCAGAATTTGCCGTTGTTTTTCGATGTAATAAGCGGATTCTTGGGCAAATTGCTCTTTCCCATAAGAAATAGCGCGCGCACGGATGGGGAATTCGGAGAATTTGAATCCACTCAACCCAAATTCTACTTTGACCTTTTCACCTGGCGAAAGGGCCTCTATCAGTAAAGGAATGTTGATGTGAGGGGGAGAAATCATATAGTCCTTGGCTGGGAAGCGCGAAGTATCAACTAATTGGGTGATTCGTCGGACCTTCCCAGAAGTTTTGATCCAATCTACCTTCACAGAACCTGCAAAGCTCACCTCTCCCTTGGCAATTGGGATGTCTACGTTGCAAATATTCTCAAACTCAATGGTAAACAGTGCATTCCGCTTCAGACGGATGACGTTGGGTACTGCTTCATGTATCGCAAATTCGAAGTCTAACGCGGGTTCCACGGTTAGGCCATTGGGCAGGGTAACCTCTGAGCTGTCGGGGTTGATCACCACAACATCATACGTTCCGATAGCCACGCTATCGAGCTGCCAGCATACGGCAAGTTGCATGCTGTTGATATACTGTTTCACAGTGCCAGTCGTCACTGAGTCGCCCATGCCATCGCGGAGCATGACAGTCAGTCCTGGGCGGAAGCCCGCGCCGAGGAGTTGGGTGGTCACTTTGCCTTGGCCGACGCGGTTGGGTGTGACAGAAAGCAGCGAGAAGGGGAGGGTTTGTGCCAATATTTCGACTTCCTGCCCGCCTGGTACCCTGGCTGATGTCTGAGCAAGGATGTAATAGCTGCCTGCCTGCGTATTGGGAATGATCAGTTGATGATTTCGACTAAAGGTCTGTCCATGTGAATAGTCAAATTGTGTAGCACTGGGGGTTTGATTAAAGGAAACATAGAAACTGTTGTGACCTTGAGTAGCTGGGCTGGTCAGGGTGACCAATAAGTCCAGTCCCGCCCCAACGGTTACTTTATAATACACCCAATCTCCTGGATTCAGGTCTGCCGTGTCAGGAACATTAATGGCAAGGATCTTAGCGTCAACAAATACCTGATTGCCAGCCACTTGTGTATTATTACTTACATCACTTTCTGGGACGCCATTCAGCGTATTTGTTAAGACCAATCCATGATAATAACCTGAATCCAATTGCTTGACAGTCCCTTGAATCATGCGCATCAGCGAATCGCCTGATGGGAGGGCAATGCCACCACTCCTTGTACCCAGCAACTCATCCGAAAAGCCATCAAATTGGGTGTCCAATGAGAAATGAAAGGCATCTTGCAGATGGCCGCGAGCGGTCGCAGAACCCGTATTTTTGACCCAATATTTCACTGTATCTCTTGCTCCCAATTGCATCGAATCGGGGAGCTGAATGGCTTGTACAGTCAAATCTGCCATTGCCAGATTAGGTGGGAGGATGGTGACCAGGGTAGCCGTTTCATTGCTAAATACATCTGCCCCTTCATAAATGGTATTACTTCTGTCTGTTTCCAGCAACAAGTAATAATTGCCAGAGGCGTAGACGGGGATATTCACTAAGATGCTGTCTACATAGCTGCTATCTGCTTCCAGCATTCGCTGAATCCGCTTGTCTCCAATAGGCAGGAGCTGATTTTTCGAGCTTTGCGCCAAGGTAGGCGCATTGGCGAGGTAAAAGCGGTCACGCCAGGCCGCACCAGCAGCTATAGGCCCATTGCCTTCATTTTTTACCTGATACCTAATCTGAATTTGCTGTCCACTAAATAGCGAATCGGGCCTTATAATGTGAATGGCATGTAGATCTGGAGCAGGCGTCTGGGTAATGGTAATGGGAGAAATCCCCAAATTATTGGAGCGGATTGTGTCTAGGGCATGCCAATAAGCATCACTTAGGAGTAGCACATAGTAATTTCCACTGATCCCATTGGGTATTTTGATACTGCGAGACTGCGTGTATGTCGTTTGAGGACTTAGCCTCGAATAGCTTTGGCGAGTTGCAATCATTTGCAGGTCACTGGCATCAAGGATGCTGTCAGTAGAAAGGTAGACTACATCCCACCAGGCGTAGCCTGCGTTCAAACTGGCAGGCCCCTGATTGAGCACCGTCCAATTGATGGAAATGCTTTGGCCTGAGCCAGCCGTAGGCGGGGTTGTCAGTTGCTGAATCGCTAGATCAGCTGTAGGAGCGGGGGGCGGTGGATTCCCGACCTGCGTACTAGGCGGTCTTGGGATCAGGTACACGCCATTGGGCTTATGATTTCGCGAATTGCCCACATTATTTCCCTCAAATTGGTACTCATATACCTCATTTAATGCATCTACGACTACAAAGAAATAGTGAAAGCCTGCGAGATTTGGCCCTTGCAGGGAATAGCTTCGCAAAGCTGAATCCCCTGCGGCAATCGGCGATATCAGCCGTTGACTTAGTAGGCGAGTCCTGGCAGTTGAGGTAGGCCAAAGCGAATCTTTGCTCACAAAGACACGCTCCACCCAACTCCCTGTCGTAGCCCCTATCCCTTCATTCCCAACTGTCCATGACAGGGTATAAGACGAATCCGCATGAATGGTGTCATGAGGTACTTGGACATTTCTGACCACCAAATCGGGATACGGCGTGAGGGCAATCTGAATCGGTTGGCTACTTCGGCTGATATTGTTGTGATTGGCCGAAAGGTATTCGAATACACCGTCATTGGCGTCTGTGTGTACATAGACGTAATAATTGCCGCTGATGCCTTGGGGGAGATAGGCTTGCTTAACGAGCTGATAGCTCGTCGCTGGACTGAGCGAAGTGCCATTGCTTTTTATCCTACTCCCCAGTGAAATCAGTGAATCGACATTAAAAGTGTCAACTGTGGAAAGGTACACCTTGTCCACCCAGCTATTGGCAATAGGCGGATTGGTCCCTTGATTGGTCACTGTCCAGTCAATGGGTATATATTGGCCTGAGGAAGCGGTTAATGGCGAATTGATCTGTGTGACTTCTAGGTCTGCGGGAAGGCGTAGGGTAATGCTAATAGGGGTAGCCGTTCGACCACTGTTATTTCCCTCATTATTTACCCCTTCAAATACCCAAAAACGCCCATCTGCTACTACATGCACATAATAATCCCCTTGAATGAAATGAGGTAACTTCACTTTTACATTCGCCTGATAAGAACTATCAGCCTCCAACATGAGTTGCTGGGAAGCGATTTCTCCGACATAGGTGGCTGTATGGTAACTGAAAAAGCTGTCAGGTGAAATATACACCAGGTCTTGCCAGCCATGCGTCGTCTTTGCCGAGCCGTCATTCAGGACTGAATAACTGACCGTGATGCTATCCCCGTCAAAGGCCGCCGTAGGCGCGCCTACAGTAGGAACTTCCAGGTCAGGCAGCGGCTGTGCAAAAATCTGAAGCGTGTCGATGCGCCAGTTGTTTTGCTCGTCGGACTCGGCGATGGAGGAACTATTGTGCAACCGAATGGGCGTAGCCTGGCAGTCTCGATTGGGGCAATAGGCATTGTCATTGTCTGTGATGACAAACAGGAAATAGGTGCCTGTCAAATAAATAGGAAGATTGACGGTTAAGCTCCTGGAATAGGCCTGGCCTGGGTGTAAATAACTGAGGTTCTGCACTTTCCCCAGCAAAATGTCATCTGGCCCCCATAAGTCTTCATCTGTAGAAAGCCAGATGCGATCGTCCCACCGTGTCACCCCAGTACCTGAATTACCTACATTGCGCACGGTCCAGTTTACAGTGATGGCACTGCTGGATAAGGCTGATGAGGGAGCAGTTACCGTCTCCACAGTGAGGTCAGGCTGACCTGTCATGGTAAATCCCGCCGTATCACTGAAAGTCGTAAAACAGCCGTTTTGGGCTGCTACCTGCCAGTAGTATGATTGGCTGAAATTTAGCCCGCCGTAATTAACATTGATTTGGGTGCGGTTGTTAAAGGTGGGAGAAATGGGTCTTCCTGTGCCTTTTTCCCAGATATAAATGTCGTAATGACTCGCGTTATTGGCGGGCTGCCAACTGAAAGAGACGGGCTTAGTCAGGTTGATACTCCCATCTGCTGGCAGCATATTGCTGACCACGGAGGGTGGAATAGAGGGACTCACCGTGACCAAGACACTGTCCGTATAGGTGCAGCCACTTGTGGTTGCCTGAACGGTATAGACCGTTTGGGAGTCGGGCGCTACCTTGATGCTCCCAGTGGTCGCACCCGTTGACCAAAGGGCGCTGAGTGCTCCAGTGGCGGTCAAGGTGAGGCTGTCGCCCTTGCAAATGGGCAGCGCAGCACTGAGATGGATGCTATCCTTGAGGACCGTGACTGACACGCCATCGGAGGTGTGGGCACACTGTGTCAGCGGATCTATATGAGTGACCGTATAGCTCCCAGCGTTTTTCCCCCAAATACTCGCTTGGGTTCCTCCATTTGACCAGAGAATATCAGCCGTAATAGAGGAAGTCAGCAATAAGGAATCACCCTGACAAATGGTGCCATTTCCTGAAAAGGAAATAGTTGGTTGGCTAGGCAATGCAATCGTACTGACGGTCACTTCAGCCGTGTCCTTACAGCCGTTGCTGTTCGTAGCATATACCTCGTAAGTCGTTGTCTGTGAGGGAGATATGCTAATGGAGGAGGTGCTGGGACCTGTATTCCATTTGTAACTGACGCCCCCTGTCGCATAAACAGTAATGGTTGTCCCAGCGCAGATCGTGGTATCTGCTGATATGCCTGTCGTAAACGGTGGGAAATTATGGACGACGGCAGTTGCGGTGTCATTTTGGGCTTGACCGTCGGTGGAGAGTAGGGGATAGGCAGTAAAAGTAAATTGTGCCCCTGCGCCGAGGTTGGCTTTGGTGGTGAAGGTGAAATCTTTTTGCTGACCGGGTTGTAGGGTAAAGGCACCTACATTCTCCAGGATTGTAAGGCCGTTCACCGTATAGGCCACATCAAAACCCGTCTCGGCAGATTTACCGAGGTTGAGGAGCGTGATCGTGACTTTTTCTCTATCCAGGCCGCAGGCGGAAACAGGCGATTTTATCGACAATACGCCGACATCGTGATCCGCACGGTTGTCAGTCACGGGAGCTGCATTTGTTGTCCAAACAGGCCCATTTAGCATATTCCCATCCATTCCCCCCACATAATCATGCACTACATTCCCCGCATTTTTACCCAAATGCCAGGCAGCTGCCAGGCCATTTTCGTGTTCCAAGCTATCGTTTTTGACCATCCACTCCCGCAATTGCACGGGCGTACGTACGGTGTGCCACAACCGAACCTCATCCATCGTCCCGTTAAATTCGGGATTGGAACTGAACTGGGAGTTTCCTAGCCAGTTTCTAGTCGTGCCTGCCAAATTGCTCAGCGAGTGTGTCAGGACGCCTGCGCTACTGGCGGCTTCGACGCCATTGATATACATGCGTGCGATGTTCGTAGAGCCATCCAATGTGACCGCGATATGGCGCCAGACATTTTTAGGAAAAACTACACTTGAAGTGAGGCTTTGCGCATTTCCCCCTACTTTTAGGATAAAAACGGGCTTTTGGGAATTGCCATTGATCGACAAAAGGAGGTAATTATTGGTATTATTCCCAAAGTCAAAAACACGCTGCCAATTACCCCCTCCATCCCAATTCACCCACGCCTCAAAGGTAAAGTCTGTAAAACCCTTCAGGATGCTATCTGGAAGGTCGATATAATCATTGGAACCATCCATATCCACCGCATAATGCGCTTCGGCGGGGTCCATAAAAATGCGATCTGCTATCAAGGTATCATTCGAGGGGAAAGTGTCTGGGGGTTGATTAGGTCCTAAAGTAGTATATGCCTTCAGCGAATGAATTTGCCCATGACGGAACTGCACGCTGTCAAAGACCAAGGTATTTGTTGCGCCAGGAACAAGAGAAACAGTGGAGGTCTTTAGCGGCTGTACCATGTCATTCACTGCTAGCGAAACCTGAATGGTATCCAAGGTATCTCGCCCAAAATTAGCGATGGTCGCATAGGTAGGATACCGACCTTCTGGATAGATCCCGTCGGTATGTAAAGAGTCGAGCGCGAGCATGCCCCCGTCCGTTTCAGCCAACGGCTGAAAGCGGAAATAGCTGAAATAAGCATTTGAATAGAGACCTGTGCCCCCACTATAGTTCTGGCGGGCAGAATGTAAGCCTACATAATGATAGGTAGCCGTACGGTTAGCGGAACCACCAAAGACCCAGTTGAGGCTATCTATGCTGTACCATGCAGAATAGAGGAATCCCTCCTTTCTAAGGCGAAGGTAGACGATATTACCTGAAAAATTGATGAGATTCCCTACAAGGTCTAGCTTTTGGGCAGCACCGTCCCGCTGCCGTTCGATGGCGCGCCAGCCCGTTGAATTATTGACTTCTTCGTCGTTTTTGAGGAAAATGCCTGCTCCCTGGAAGTTATGGGTAGGGTTAAAATCGAGTTTGGTCTCAATCTCCCAATTGCCCGTGATGGGCTGAAGCATGCGCGGCATATTGTGATTGGTAGAGGAAAAATAATCAGAGCCACCGTTTTTGGGAGATGCACGTACCAACACGCGCCCACTGCCATCAGGTTGGATATAGGTATCCCTATTGGGGATGACGCGAAGCCAAGCTGGGCTGAGGGCAGAATCAGTAAAATCATCATTGAACATCTGTGGAAAAGGAAACGCAGGGTCTTTGACTGGCGAAGCAGACGCTTCCCAACTCATGCCGCCCTTGAAGTAGCCGTGATTGCCCGAATGGCTGTCATAAGCAACTTTTCCACTTCCTTTATTGAAGTGCATGGCCGTAAGTAGACCCGTTTGCTGATCGAGGCTATCGCTTTGCGCCATCCATGTGCGAAGCTGTGCTGGCGTTCGCGCTACTGTCCAAATACGGAACTCATCCATTAACCCTCGATAAAAATCCGTGCTGATATTATTGTCTAAATCCCTTCCCAAGCTCCAAACATCAGCTGCTACAAAGGTATAGTTGGGCGTATGTTGCCCTTGAAATTCACCATCGATGTACAGAGCGGCTGAATTTCCATCGCGGACATAAGCGATGTGGTGGTAAGTATTGTCGCCTACCAATTTGAGGCTATTGATCTCATAGCCGTTACTCGTTCCATCAAAAATGCGGATTTTGCTGTTGTGGGTGCCACCTTTGTGGAGGGTAATAAACAGTCGATTACCGCCCCCTGAGGTATTGACCACTAACAAAGAGGAACGGGTAGTGGGCTGGGCAGAGATGGCGGCTTTCATCCAAAACTCTAAGGTAAAGGTATTTTGGCCCGCCATGTCATTGAAGGTAGGGTGTAAGTTAATAAAGCCACTAGGCGCATCGAATTTGGCTGCCATATGAGGATCATTGGGTACCACAAAAATAGGGTCAATGCTAAGGGTGTCATTGCCGGTCAGGGTATCTGCTGATCCATTGGGGTTGGCTGTCCAGCAATCGAAGCGATAGACCTGACCTGGGTCAAATTGGGGCGCACCAAGAGAAACAGTTGCCGTATCGCCAGGCAGGAGACCCACCCCACTCCAATTGACCAATTGCGGCGCATCGTCATTGAGCCGCCAGTACACTTCGGCGGAAGTGAGGGTGTCTGCACCATAATTGGTGAGGGAGACCGTCAGGGAGAAAGTCCCTTCCTGGATAGACATGCTGTTGTGGAGGGAATCGACATGGCTGATGCCAATGTCCGAGGCCCTTGCGGCCGAAGGCGCAAGGTACAGGGTAGCAAGACAGACCCATAACCATAGGGGTGTTTTGCTTTGGGATAAGCGTGGGTAGTACATAAGGTAGGTTTATTGGTTAAAGTCAATGCAAGCGATGGGGCAAATGTCCTAAATGAGGGACTTGGGCACCTATCATCTATGTCGCAAAGTCTTATACTTATGTCTTTTTTTTCAGAAATTGCCTATTTTATACTAAATAAACGCCTTGGCACCACCTCGAATTTTTTGTTGCTTTGGGAGAAAAAACCTTTGGCATTGCAAAGGACAGGTGCCCTAGGTCTCCATGCAAAAAATGCTCTATATACTTTTTTGTGAGAGATTCTGGAAAATTTTGTAGGGTCAGGACATGTCCTGACCCTACAAAATTTTCCAGAATGACGTAAACGTGCATACTTCCCCCATATAAAAAAATGTTCTTCATTTTTTTATTCAGAAATATAGGATTCTGTACTTTTTGTTCTGCCTATAACTTTTCTTCTTGTACCTACAGAAAAAAGGATAGCTGACCTATCACCACACATCAGTCTTTCCATTTCCCTCATCAGGCATTCAGGCAATTTGCAAGTATCATTCATCCACAAGTTGGATAACCTTTCAATTCCTGAATCATGAAAATGACCCAGCAGCTCCTTATTGGGCTAACCTTCCTGCTATTAGCCGCCTTCCCTGGCACTGACCTCAAAGCGACCCACTTTATGGGGGTTGACATCACCTATACCTGTTTACCAGGTGCGGGCAACTGTGTATATCGCATTTTTCATAGTACTTACTATGATTGCGCGGGAGCTGCTACAGCCGTTCCACCTAATAACCCACCCGCACCAACCCTAAACTTTACGCCAACTACCTGTTCCTCACCTACACTTGTAGGGGGATGGGTCTTGGTTTCCTATCTTGAAGTGACACCTATTTGTCCATCCGCGTCTACTCAGTGTACCAATCCTAGCGCAGCGATTAATGGCGTGCGAGAGGGGCGCTATTATGCGGATTACAATTTTTGCAGTGTAAACTGTACGGTCTATAATGTGACGTGGGGGAATTGCTGTAGGAATGGAACTATCTCATCAGGAGCAGCAAATGCAGGAATCTATACGGGCAATACCCAGATCAATCTGGGACTTACCCCTTGTAACAGTTCGCCTCAATTTTCTGTCATCCCAGTTCCCTATCTGTGCGCAGGTCAGGCATTTACCTTCAATCAAGGGGCCTACGATCCAGATTGTGACTCTCTGTCCTATGCGCTTTCTACCTGCCAGGCTAACTCATCAACTCAGGTGAATTATATCACAGGATACTCGCCTCAGCAACCGCTTGGGCCTACCTGGAATGTGAGCATGAATGCGCTCAATGGAGACATTACCATTACGCCCACTCCCGCACCTCCGGCGCCAGGGGGAGGTGCACCCGTGACGGGCGTCTTATGTGTGACGGTGAGCGAATTTAGAAATGGGGTAAAAATAGGAGAGGTCTCTCGCGATATTCAAGTCACGGTGGTCAATTGTGCGTCAAACACTTCGCCTACCTTAACCCCTGTTACCAATCTCAGCCCAAGCGCTACACAGACAGGGCCTTTTGCCATACAAGCTTGTACATTTGATCCTTTTACCTTTGACATTGGTGGACAAGATGCTGACTCCGCCCAAAACCTTATCCTCAGTTGGGACCCTGTCATTGCTCCTTCGGGAGCGACTTTTACACAAGTCGGAAATCCTTCCGTCGCCAACGCTATTCCTGGCGTGAGCGGAACTCCGCTAAGTGGACGTGTGACTTGGACCCCAACGACACCAGGTATTTACGCGATTGTATTTTCCATTACAGACGATGCTTGTCCTTTTTTAGGAAATAGTCAAGTAGCGGTAATCATCAAGGTTGTCAGTTGTCGCCTGAATCCTGTCATCACAACCAATCGCATTGGTTGCTATGATGTAGAATTTACCCTTTGTCCCAATGGAGGAACTGGGCCCTATACCTTCAGTTTTACCCCTGGAGATGGCACAGGGCCTGTCACCCTTACCAGCACAACGGGTTGTGTGACCTATACCCATTCCTACCCAGCGATTGACAACCCTACCAACTATAATTATTCTGCGAATTTTTCCGATGCTGGAGGCTTAGTGGCATCAGCTCAAGGGAGTATCATTTTGCAAAATGACGCCATCGCCGATGCGGGCCCTGATCTGTCTACTTGCCCCAACCAAGTGATTCAAATAGGGACCGTGCCTTTGCCTGGTTATACGTATTGCTGGCGCGGGATCTTGACCAATCTAGGCTTGCCCAATGGAGCTGACAGAAAGGTGGCACGCCCCTTTGTTTCTCTCAATAACACCACGAGTGGACCGATTACGATCTGCTATGAAGTAACCGCTACGAGTCCCTTGGGCTGCGAAAGAAAAGACACCACCTGTGTGACGTATAATCCCAAACCCAAGCCTACTTTCACGGTGAATGGGCCAGTGTGTCAGGATGAAATTGCCACCGTCACCTTTACAGGAGTGCAACATGCGGGCACGACCTATGATTGGAATTTTGGTACAGGTAAAGATGCTTCTGGCAATTCGAATGCGGGAGGGGTAGGGCCTCATTTGGTTACCTGGTCAGGCGTTTCAGGCCTTCAGACGGTCACTTTGACCACTATGGTCAATGGATGCCCATCTGATGCAGTGTCACAGAATGTGCAGGTAAATCCTATTCCTGTAGCCAGGTTTTCTAAAATTAGCCCCGTATGCCAGGGACAAGCGACTATCTTGACTTTTACGGGACGTGCTAGTCTTGGTGCCAATGCGCATTGGACGATTGATGGGGGAACGCTTGTTGGATCGCCTGGACCACTGGATCCCCAAACTATTATTTGGTCTACCTCTGGGCCCAAAGTTGTTTCGCTACAAGTAGATGATCGAAATTGCTTGAGTAATATTTTTGAGGATACGGTTGTAGTAAATCAAATCCCCACTTCAACCTTCAGTAATCCTGGCCCTGCTTGTGTAAATGATCCTGTCTTATTTGTATATCAAGGAAATGCCGCGCCTTCCGCCACGTATACTTGGGGTTTTGATGGTGGTGCAGCGATGCCCGCAGTGCAAGGCCAAGGGCCGTATACAGTCACTTGGGCTACGCCTGGGACGAAGCGCATTTGCCTAAATGTCCAGGAAAAAGGCTGTTTCTCTACCCAAAACTGCCTCAATGTACAGGTCTATGATAAACCTACCCCCCAAATCGACCCTGTAGCGCCAGTCTGTTTTGATAGGGGAAATAATAGCGTAGATTTTAACCTAACGGGTTCTGCAATCTATGCGACCTATAATTGGGACTTTGGCGCAGGAGCCGTGCCGCGCACCAGCCATTTACCCAATCCTACGGGCATCAAATACAACACCATAGGCACCAAAACAGTGACCCTGTCAGTGGCCAATAACGGCTGTATCAGTGACCCTACCACCATCACTTTTGATGTGATAGAGGAGCCAATAGCTGATTTTATCCTGAATACTAATGGGACAATCTGTACGAATGATCACCTCACTTTCTCCCTCCCCAATCCCCCTGTAGGAGCGAGTCAGACCTATCAATGGAGTTTTGGGCAGGATGCCAACCCAGCGACTTCTAGCCTCCCCAATCCTGGGATGGTTACCTATACTTCCAGCGGCGTGAAGACGATTTCTCTCTTGGTCAGCTATCGCGGATGTACGGATGTGGCTGCCCAGCAAATTCGGGTAGAACCGAGTCCCATCTTCGATGCGGGGCCTGCACAGGAGTTCTGTGAAGGGACAGGAGGCGTCCAGTTGGATGCGGCCGTGCAAGGTGGAACAGCAGGATACGCTTATGCCTGGTCCTGTAATTCGGCTAGTTGTGGGTTGAGCAATAGAACCATAGAAGACCCTTGGGTAAATCCAATTGCCACACCGCCTGCTACGATTATATATCGAGGACAAGTGGTGGATGCTAAAGGTTGCCATAGCAATATCGATTCAGTTGCCGTCTTGATTCACCCTAAACCAAAAGTGGATGCTGGGCCGGATATGACAATGTGTGAAGGGGGCCTAGGTGTTACGCTTAAAGGAGGGCTTCACCCTTTATTCAATCAAGCCAAAGGGCCGTTCTCTTGGCAGTGGATGGATGATCAGGGGAATGTACGCCCAGCTGGGATGGTTCCTCCAAATGACAGACGTCCGGACGCCTTTACCCGTCCTGAGCAAACCATTATTTATACCCTTACCTCAACAGATCTATCTACAGGCTGTACTAGCCAAACGACTACGGTCGATCCGTTCAGCACGGTTACCGTAGAGGTCATTCCTAAACCGATTGCCCACGCAGGTGCAGACACTGTCGTCTGTTTCGGGGATCAAATTCAACTCAATGGCTTTGGTACAGGAGGCAATGGGACATACAATTATCATTGGTCTCCGACCAATACAGGCACGATCAATTCACCTACGGATCCCGATCCTACAATTGGCCCTAATCAAAGCACGATTTACACCTTAGTCGTCACCTCAGAAGGGTGTGACAGCGACGGAGATCAGGTGATTGTGGTGGTGCAAACGATTCCGACGGTAGAAGTAGGAGACGACGAGGATGTTTGTTTAGGAGATTCGGTTCAATTGGTTGGGCAAGTAAGTGGAATACCACAAGGTATGCCTGGCTATACCTATGAATGGGTGCCATCCCTAGGCTTGGACGACCCTACAGCTTTTAATCCAAAAGCTTCGCCTGCAAATACCACTACTTATCAGTTGGTGGCTACCTCGGAATATGGATGTGGCTCAGGAGCGGATGATATCTTGGTGACGATCAATCCGACGCCGATCGCGTCGATGGTGACAAATGATGTGATCATTTGCCAAGGTGATGAACTGAAACTGGAAGCTACGCATACTTTCATGCCTTCCAGTAGCCCAAGGGTAGTCTACGAATGGAGCCCTCAGGCACTCGTGACAGACGACATCTTTTCACCTACTCCTACTGTAAAACCGGATGAGACAACCATTTTCACGGTGCGCGTCAGCTCAGACGATTGTGCTACTGAGGCACAAGTTCTGGTGACGGTTGTGCCAGGCATTGTGGCTGCCATCACAGCGACAGATTCGACGATCTGCTCTGGACAGGCGACTGTCTTGACAGCGACGAACGGCCTTGGAAACCCCCAATATACCTGGACATCTGCTTCTGGCATGGTCAATGATTCTATTCAGGAAATCACTGTGACCCCTGATGTGACGACGACTTATTCCCTAGTTATGGAAGAAGGAATTTGTCGAGACGATACGACAATTACCATTATGGTACATCCTACGCCAACATCTTCCTACTTTGCTTCTGCGGCTGATGGATGTAAAGGACTGGAAGTGAGTTTTATGGAAAATACCCAAGACGCCTTGAGCTATATTTGGGACTTTGGAGATGGGGCTCCAGTCAACAATGAGCCTAATCCATCCCACATCTTCAATGATCCTGGTGCTTATACTGTCAGCTTGACAACTGTTGGCACTTATGGCTGTGAAAGCACCACAGCCAGCACCACTGTGAATATCTCAGAAGGCTCTTTGGCAGATTTTGCCTCCACGCCTGCGGCGGATATAGAAATACCGCTACCCGATGCGGTGGTGCAATTTGAAGACCTCTCGGCCAATGCTGTCAGTTGGCACTGGGACTTTGGCGATGGAAATGCTTCGTCGCTAGAGAATCCAGCCCATACCTACCGTACGCCTGGTGAATACCAAGTGACCCTCACCGTCACAGATCCCAATGGCTGCTCAAGTGAAATCACCTACGGTACCTTTCAGGTAGTTGTCCCAGGCCTCTTTATCCCCAATGTATTCTCCCCAAATGCAGATGGAATCAATGATCGATTTGAAGTAGTCTATACAGGAAAAGAAGCCTATAGCCTGCAGGTATTTGATCGATGGGGAAAAGGCGTCTTTGAGGCCCTGTCGGCAGAAGATATGTGGGATGGAGCTGGCCCTACAGGGGATGGTGCCCATGAAGGCGTGTACTTCTATACCTTGAAGGTCGGCGATCAATCTTATACGGGTAATTTGACTTTGGTAAGGTAAAGGTTCTTTTTAAATAGGGGCATATGCTCGAGTGCCCCTATGTTTTTTGCTTGGGAAAAGTTCAAACTCAAATACAAATTCAAACTCAAATTCAAAGTATTTTCTTGAACTTGAACTTGAGTTTGCGCTTGAACTTAATCTTGCAATCACACCTCTCCAGGCGAAACCCCAAATTCATCCTTAAAACACTTGCTAAAATAAGCCGGACTAGAAAAGCCCACCAGGTAGGAAATCTCCGCCGCAGTCCCTGCCTTCTGTTCCAGGAAGGACTTGGCGCGGTGCAGGCGCATGGTGCGCACAAAGACAGAGGGAGACATATCTGTCAAGGCTTTCAGCTTCTTGTGGAGCTGGGAACGGCTCAAGTTGACGGCCTCCGCGAGGGCCTCGATGGAGAAATGCTCATTTTGGATGTTGATTTCTACCACTTCCATCACCTTGCCGAGGAAGACTTCGTCAACTGAGGTGACGCTAACCGCTTTTGGTCGTAGGACACCGCCTTCACTAAATTTCTCACGGAGAAGCGCTCGTTGCTTGATCAGGTTATTGATCCGGACCAGGAGCTCGTCCTGGTCAAAGGGCTTGGTGAGGTAATCGTCTGCACCTGTTTCGAGGCCTTCTAGCTTGCTGTCGCGATCGCCTTTGGCAGTCAGCATGATGACTGGGATATGGCTCGTAAGGGCCTCGGTCTTAAGGGCATGGGTGAGGTCGTGGCCGTCCATCTCTGGCATCATCACATCGGTAATGATGAGGTCGGGCTGGTGTGCTTTTGCTTCAGCTAGCCCTATGGTGCCATTGGCAGCTTCTAGGATGGTGTAGTGAGAGGCTAATTGTTGACGGATAAAATGGCGTACCTCCGTATGATCTTCTACTACCAAAAGAGTCGGTTTTTTTGAATCAGTAAAAAGTGGCTTTTCAGTAGCTGATTGTGAACCATGTTCCAATATTGGTTTTGAATGGGCCGCCTCCTCCATTTCTGACAATGCTGGGTCAATAGCCCAAAACGGTAGGCGCACCCAAAAACTAGTGCCTTTATTGACTTCACTTACAGCGACGATCTTTCCCTCATGGAGCTGGACCAGCTCTTTGGTCAGGGCCAAACCGATGCCCGCGCCTTGCATGGTGGAACCTTCTACCCGATAAAATCGATCAAATATATGATCTAGATGCTCTTCTGGAATTCCTATGCCACTGTCTTCAACCACAATTTCCAGGTGATCTTCCTTGGCTGCGATGGAGAGGCGAACCTTGCCTTCCTCTTCCGTAAATTTAAATGCGTTGCTGAGGAGGTTTGAGAGGATTTTTTGAAGCTTATCTGGATCAAAGCTTGCAGGAAGTGGCTTCTCGGGGATTTCGATTTGATACAAAATCTCCTTGTTGTCAGCCAAGGAGTGGAACGAATGGGAGACCCCCCTGATAAAGCCCATGATATCGCCGTTTTTTGGAGAAAGCTGCATACGACCCGCTTCGAGGCGTGAGAGATCCAGCAATTGCTGGATGAGGTCGAGGAGTCGCAAGCCATTGTGAGAAATTTGGGCCAAAGACTTGTTTTCAGGGCCGGCTGGTATGGCTTTCTTCAACTGCTGGGCTAGGCCCAGAATGAGGGTGAGGGGGGTTCGGAATTCGTGAGAAATATTGGCAAAAAAGCGTGACTTGAGCTGGTCCAGCTGGCGGAGATTGTTGGCTTCTACCCGTTTGAGTCGCAGGGCCATAAGTGTCTGACGCTTGCGGTTTTGTTGTTGGATGTAAAACAGCAAAAAGCCGATGATGCCCATTAACAAAATCCCTCCTGCTACAACGATGGCCCAAATTTTCCCTTGCCGCTCCTTCTGACGTTCCAGTTCCTTTCGCGCAATTTCCGCATCTTTTTTCTCCGCTTCATATTTCACCTCCATCTCCGACAATTGCTCTCGCCCCTCTTCTGCCAATAAGCTATCATTGATCACATTAAATTGCTCCAACATCTCAAATGCTTGTTGGTATTTCCCCTCCAGTTTATAATTGTTGGCCAAATACTGATAAGCACTCCTGATTTGTGGTTTTTGCTGATGTTCAATGGCCATGGCCAGCCCTTTTTCCAGGAAGACATTCCCCTCTTCAAATTGCCCCAATTCGCCCATTGCACTGCCCACATTAATGAAAGATACCACGCGTCCATAGGTATAATCGAGTTCGTCAAAGCCTTTTTGAGCCGCCTGGTAATAGGCTAAAGCCTTTTTAAATTGTTTCCTGTCTTGGGCAAGACTTCCTAAGTTATTGTTCGCAAAAGAGCCTTGCATCAAATTGTCCAATTCCTTGCTGATATTTAGGGCTTTGAGATAATAGGTCTCTGCCAGAGTGGGGTCTTTCATATTTTTGTAACAGATCCCCATATTTGAGTAGATATTGGGCAAAAAGCGTTTTAAGGCAGCCCGGGTCGTATCATGAGCGGTCTCATAAATAGACTCGGCACGCTTGAGGTGAACCAGAGCGCGCTCATAATTTTCGAGATGATTGGAGAAAAGGCTAGCAATATTGATCAGAATGCTGAGTTGCCCGGCGGGATCATTGATGCGCTCTAGCAGTTTCAACACTTCAAAATATGATTCAAGCGCAAGGGGGGAATTTCCCCTGCGTTGGTTGACAACTGCGATGAGCTCCATAGGCAGGCTCATCCTTAGGCTATCTCCATAGCTCTCAAAGACTGCTTTTGAAGCCTCAAGAGAAGCTATCGCCGTGTCCCATTTGCTCTCATAATAATAGCTGATCCCAATAAAATAATGCCCATTTCCAATACCACGCAGGAAATCAATGCCTTCGGCTATGGCAAGCGCCTCTTGGGCATATTTTCGGCTCTCTTTTGGATCTCTATCACGAAAGGCGATAGAAAGGTCCAGAAGGTATTCCATTCGGATGCTGTCATTGGGCGCAATGTCAGCTTGATGGATAAGGCTATCTATTTCAGGGGTTTGGGCAAGGGAATAAACACTCGCTCCGATCATCATGAAAATGAAGACAATAATGGAGGTAATACGTCTGGTCATAAGCTAGGAGTTGGAAAGCCCCTTAATATAAGCATAAACCATAAATTGGTATTTGCTATCTTTGTAAAAGGTGAGAAATCACCTCCTCCCATTGCATCACCTCGGAATTTTTCGATGCTTTGGGAGAAAAATATCCGAGTAATGAGGAAAATCACACAATGGATTAGGGATTTCACAGGGCTTTCGCCTGAAATTCAAGAAAAGATATTTGCTTCCCTGCTGACGCTGGCCATCGTCTGGCTATTGCATAAGGTAATCATGATGACCCTTTCGCGCAGAAAGCTGGGGGAGCAGACCCGCTATCGTTGGCGCAAGAACCTGAGTTATGCCGCCTATATCGTCGCTATCATCGTGATTGGGCAGATCTGGGTGCAGCAATTCAGCTCGTTGACGACTTTTCTGGGCTTGGTCAGTGCGGGTCTGGCTATTGCCTTGAAGGACCCTATCCTGGACCTGTTTGGATGGGCATTTATTCTCTGGCGAAAGCCCTTTGCCGTAGGTGACCGCATTCAGATCGGCGACCATGCAGGCGACGTCATTGACTTGCGCCCATTTCAGTTTGTCATGATTGAAATTGGCAATTGGGTGGATGCCGATCAACATACAGGCCGTTCTATCTTGATCCCCAATTCTTGGATATTTAACCATCCCCTCGCGAACTACAACCATGAACTGGCCTTTGTTTTCCATGAAATGCCCATCTTGCTCACGTTTGAAAGTGATTGGAAAAAAGCCAAAGGGATTTTGGATGAGATCGTGAAGCGACGCTACGGAGATGTGGTGAAAGCTGCCGAAAAGGGTCTCGCCCGCGCCAAAGAAAAATACTTGATTCCAGAATATAATCTCCCTCCATCTGTGGTCACACAAGTAAAAGACAGCGGTGTACAGCTCACCTTACGCTTTCTGTGCGATGCGCGCAGCCGTCGCAAGACGGAGATGCAGATATGGGAAGAAGTGTTGGACGCATTTGCGGAGGAGGAAGGGATTGATTTTGCTTATCCTACTGTGCGGTTTTATAAGGGGGAGGGTGGCTAGTGTATAGGGAAAATCGTATATTTACTAAATAATGAAAAACCAGATATGAAGATAACAATAGAGCTTGATAGTTTCCGGGAGATTAAACAAATTATTACTATCTTGAAAGAGATAGGAATTGAGAGTTTCAATGTAATAGGGAACAAGGAAATAGAAGACAAAGAGGTTGACTCTGTCACAAAAGGTGACAAGGATATTGATCCGTCAGAACTGTTTGGGATATGGAAAAGTGATCCAAAATCCTTAGGAAGTATTAGAAAAGAAGGGTGGGAGAGAAACTGGAGTTAATTTGTTATGATAATTTGTGATACCAATATCTTCATTAATGCTTTTAACGGAAATAATGACACTATTCGGGAACTGACTAGCATAGGTCATGAAAATATTGCTATTTCTACTGTGACCGTCATGGAGTTATTTCAAGGAATGGGGAATAAAAGTCAGATGGCTGCTATGAAAAAAAGGATTAAGTATTATGATGTAATTGAAATCAATCCAACCATTTCTCGTCTAGCAAGAAAATATGTTGAAAAGTATAAACTGAGTCAAGGCCTACAGATTCCTGATGCAATAATTGGCGCTACAGCTGTAGTTCATAGGGTTGAGTTGTATACTTATAATATAAAGGATTTTTCCTTTATCCCTGGAATTAAACTTTATGACTTTGCCACCAACTAGTGAACCAAAATATACTTTTTGCCATCACCCCAAAGTGGTATTATACCGCCTTCCTAGTAGCAGTGATTTTCCTGATATTTGGCGGGCCCTTTACTTCAATTGCCTACATTATCATTAATACCCTCTTAGCTCTTTTGGGAGTGAAAGCAGGTTTGTTCATCCACGAATGTGGACACCTGCTGATGGCCAAATGGGTGGGGGGCATTCCCAAAAGGCTTGTGCTAGGCAGGGGGCATGAGATTCTTAGAATGCCATTTTTGGGGGTTAAATTAATTGTCCACGAAAAAATAAACCTGGGCCTTGCGTTTGCCGATTTTCGGAATCCCGAGTCGCTCAGAACTAGGCTTTTTGCCTATGCTGCTGGTGGCATCTTATTCAATATTGGCGTGGCAACCCTCGCCTATCTCGTTTGGGGAGATGACCCCAATTGGCTTGGCTTGAGAGAGGGAATCAAGCCATCTATGGCCATCACCGTTCCCAATGCCTTGCTAGGGTTAACGGCTCTTTTACCCTACCATATCAATTATAATGGGCTTCGACTGCCCACCGATGGATTGCATTTGATGCGAATCCCTTTTTATAAACAGGAGTACCTCCTCAAGATCACCCAAGAAAATGACCTGCTAATCGCCTATGATCATGTGATGGAAAAGGAGTTTGAGCAGGCTAAAATCATTTATGAAAATAGCGTTGCGAAAAATCCTGAGTCGAAAGTGACATGGATCAATTTGAGTTTATGCTATTTGAAATTAGGTCAATTTGGCGAAGCCCTTGCCTTGCTTAAACAAGCTGAGGCAGTTGTGGAAGAAAAGGAAATAGCCCCTTTTTCGATGTTTATATGGAATAATTTGGCTTGGTCCTATTTGCTGAAAGCTGAGCTTGAATTGGCTGATGAATACGCGAGGAAGGCATTTTTGCAATCGCCCGAAGAGCCAAATGTTAGGGGCACACGAGCTGTTATCCACATTGAATTAGGGAGATTGGAAGAGGGTAAGGGCTTGATGTTAAAAAATGTGAATTTCGATTTTGCCAATAGCCAGACACTCATGGCTGCTTTATACCTGGCGTATGCATTTTATCAGGAAGGGAATGCTGAGGAAACTTCCAACTACCTCAATTTTGTAAAAGGTCATATAGATAAGCTAGATATAGATGAAAAATGGCTTTACGATAGGACGGTTCAAAAAATGACTCCTTAGAGGAAGACTAAATGGGCCTCAATTATCCCATATTATTGGACAAAAGAAATCACTCAATTGAGTAATTTGTGGGGCAAAAGCTAAGCCGCTGTCAAGAACTTTGCCGCTATGATCTTCGATATCTGGTCCATTTTAATCCTCATAGTCATTTTTCAAGGAGTCTTTCTCCTCTCCCTATTCTTTTTTTCGAAGAAAAAAAGAGGCAATGTATTTTTGATCGGCCTCGCAATCGTAGTGTTGTGGTACTTGGCAGAATTTCTGGCGATCAGAAATGTATATCAGGTAGGCATAGACGCCTTTTACGGGACCCGATTTGGGTCTTGGTTGGTGCTGGGACCTTTGGCCTATTTTTATATTAAATCTGTTACGAATGCCAAATGGGAATTTACGCGAAAGGACCTCTTACATTTTTTGCCCTTTGTCCTCTTTTGGCTGATTATTCCCCTCTTTAGTAGTGAATCCTTGAGTCACCGCCAAGTGACCTATGGCATGTTGTCGGTATTTGATTTTCGGAAAAAAGTAGTGACGCCCTTTGAATACCTCTATTCGGTCATCTTTTTCCTCCAATTCTGCCATCTTTTTGCCTACCTCCTCCTTAATCTCAAGCAGATCAAATCTTATCAGCAAAATCTGAAGCAACAGTATGCTCAACTAGCGCATATTAAATGGCTAAAAGCGTTTGTGCTCCTCATGGTTAGTATTTTAGTGCTTGCTTCTTTATATCTATATCTCCTGTTTGAAACCCAACTCTACAAGCGTGTACTCGACTACATCTATGTGTTGCCGATGGGCATCCTCATCTATGCGATCAGCTATCGCCTGGCCGGAATCGAATGGCTCAGCGTGGAAGCCCCAGAACCTAAATACCTCAATTCATCCCTTCAAGCATCAGATCAAGCCCAAATTGTGGCTCGCCTCAGTACCTTGATGGAAACGGAAAAGCCGTATTTGGAAAATGAGCTTCGGATAAAAGGCTTGAGTGAAAAGCTTGAGGTCACAAGCCACCACCTCTCCCAAGTGATCAACGATCATTTTGGTCGCTCCTTCTTCGACTTTGTCAATAGCTACCGCGTAGCGGAAGCCAAACAACTGATCGCTGCTCATCCCGATCACACCTTGCTGCGAATCGCCTTCGACGCAGGATTTAACAACAAAACGTCGTTTGTGAATGCGTTCAAAAAAATTGAAGGGATGACGCCTTCGGCGTATCGGAAGAGGCTGATTGAAGCTGTTTGATTAGCTAAGAGGAACGCGGGTTTTACGAATTAGGTGGATTTTCACAGATTAAGTGTTAATAACCCAAAACTCAAAACCCAAAACTTCAAACTTTCCTGGCAACCCTTATAAAGATTGTCGCTTCAGACGCCCTCATGCCCCATTATTGAATTTTTAACCAAAAATTCATCATAATGAAAATTCAATCTTTTTCCCTCATTATCCTCCTAATCGCCGGCCTCAGTTTGGGCTTTAATACCACTTCTGACAACTATGTTCTTGACGTCGGTCATACCTATATCGGCTTTGAAGTGGAACGCTTCATGGTCGGGGAGGTCACGGGCAACTTTACCGAGTTTTCGGGGAAAGTCTCTATGGAAGGCGAAGACGTGACCACCTTGGTCGTCGAAGCCACGATCAACACCAATAGCCTCAACACCCAACACGAAGTGCGCGACGGCCACCTCAAAGGCCAAATGTGGCTGAACACAGCGGAGTATCCGGAAATCACCTTTCGTTCCACCAACGTGAAAAAAGCGGACGACGGGACCTATGTCATGGAAGGAGACCTGACGATTCGTGGCATCACCAATTCAATCGAATTCCCCATCGAGGTGCTCGGCCCGATGAAAGACCCTACGCAAAAGTTCGCGCTGGGGCTGAAAGCCAATCTTACGATTGACCGATTTGACTACGGCATTCAGTTCAATAAGACCATGGACAATGGGTCGCTATTCATTGGGAAGGAAGTGAAGCTGAAATTGAGGGCGTTGGCGTATAAGGAGTAAAGTAGTATTTGCTATCAGATGGCCCCATTTATTCAATAAATGTGGGCCTATTTCTTTTTTAATGCCTTTTTTTCTTACCTTAAAAGGGACTGAAAATAATTGAGATATGGGATTAAATTACAGAGAGATTAAGTTCGAAATGGAAGTGCCGAAGGTTGATCAGATTCGGAAAATGTGTGAAATACAAACAGGATTAGAGGTTTTCATTAAAGTATATCATAATCAAAAAGGAGAAGAATTAACTCTACCTATTGAGGAGGTAGAGGCTCTTTGGGCAGATCGTAAATCCGATGAACAGGTATGTTATGTAATTGGAGCAGAAAGAATGCATGAAGTGGAATTAAGTAGGGATGGAAATGTTCTCATGATGGAATATGGTATGAATTGGCCATATTTTCCACACTCATGTTTAAAGGTATTGCTCTTAGACCTTGGTGGAACGTTGATTAATCCCCTTGATAATTATGAAAAGTTAAAAGCTGATCTTGATGGTCTTAAGAAACTCAGTGAATATAATTGGTTTCAAAGAGTTACACGAAAGTACTCATTTTGAGTTATTTAAAACCCTTGAATCTTGCTGTAAATTCTTCGAGACTTTTTCCTATCTTTATCCAGAACCTTTTTGAGAAAACTAATGATTGCTGAAGACCAGACTATTCAACATTCAATCATTCAAAATTCAACATTAACAACGCGATCACCACACTATGCCGAATAATTTAAGTGAATTGTCAGGGAGAAAGGGGATACAGGATAACCTCTTTAGTCGATTGGGGGAATTGGCGATGCCTACGGGTACGCCAAGCGTGGAAGAGCTGGACAAGCTGGCAGAAGAGTTTTTAATAGGCAAAGCCAATACCTATGGCACGGCCACTTTTTACGATTTTCTGAAGCCCGAAAATAAGGGCAAAAAAGTCTATGTCTGTAATGGGACGGCTTGCTTATGTGCAGGCACCCAGGACAAGGTTATTGAGACACTTTCAGGGAGTTTTGAAGCAGATGAAATCGGTCACATGACCTGCCTGGGCCGATGCCATGAAAACAGTGCATTCCACTATCAAGGCAAGAACTATTCAGGAAATGCCATCAATTCGTTAGATGGAATTATTGCGAAGGATCAGTCTCCCAACCAAGACACCTACCACGTCAAGACGGCTGGTCCTGCCATTTTAACCCAACCCTTCTCTAATCTCGAAGACTATTACGCACCCTTCAAAGCAGCCCTGAAACAGGACTCTGCGGCTATTTTAGAAGAAATCAAAACCTCTGGTGTCAGAGGAAGAGGCGGGGCGGGATTCCCGATGGGCTTCAAATTGCAGTTCTGCAGAGATACGGAGAACGAGACCAAGTTCATCATTTGTAATGCAGATGAAGGCGATCCTGGGGCGTATTCGGATCGGTATTTATTGGAGCAAAGGCCCCATTCGGTGCTGTTTGGGATGCTGATCGCAGGTTATGTGACCCACGCCAACTATGGCGTTGTTTATATTCGTGCTGAATATCCCGAGTCTGTTGTGATTGTTCAAAACGCGATAGATGAATTGCGGGCAGCAGGGTTGATAGGCGATAACATCGACGGCAGTGGATTCAATTTTGATTTCAAAATCATCCAGGCCCAAGGCTCCTATATCTGTGGCGAAGAGACCGCCCTCATCAACTCCATCGAAGGCCAACGGCCTGAAGTGCGTGTCCGCCCGCCTTACCCCGCCCAAAAGGGCCTTTTCAACAAACCTACGGTGGTCAATAATGTCGAAACGCTGGCAGCGCTTCACTACATCATCTCAAACGGCGGAGCCGCTTGGAAGGCCATAGGAACAGAGAAGTCCTCTGGAACTAAGCTCGTGTGCCTTGATAGTTTCTTCAACAATCCAGGCATGTATGAAGTAGAAATGGGAACGCCCCTTTCGGTCGTCGTGAATGACTTGGGAGGTGGATTCAAAAGCCCTGTAAAGGCCCTCCAGATCGGCGGACCCTTGGGCGGTTTAGTGCCTGTGTCCAAGGTAGATGAATTGACCGTAGACTTTGAGTCATTTGCAACCAATGGCTTCCTTTTGGGGCATGCTTCTGTGATCAGCGTTCCCGAAGACTTCCCGATTTTGAAATTCATCGAACACCTGTTCGATTTTGCGGCTTATGAAAGCTGCGGCAAGTGCTTCCCCTGCAGACTAGGCACCAAAAGAGGCCAGGAATTGGCTTCCAAAGCATTGACCTCTGGTTATAAAATCAATCGCAAACTGTTCACAGATTTGCTTACGACTCTTGAAAAAGGCTCCCTTTGCGCACATGGTGGCGGCATTCCCCTGCCTATCCGAAACGCCCTTCAGTATTTTGAATCTGAATTAGCCGAATACTTTAACTAGCGCCTTTCATTCAAAATTCATTCCTTCGACATACTCAGGACAAGCATTCATTCATTCAAAATTACTCTCCAAGGACAATGAAAATAGCATATATCAACAATCGCCCCTACGAGATGCAAGACGGAGAAACCGTCCTGTCATTTGTGAAAAGACATAAAGGAGAAAGGGTAGTCCCGACCCTGTGTGATGCGCCCAACCTGGACCCATTTGGGGCTTGTAGGGTGTGTAGTGTGGAAGTGGCGTTGGAAAAAAATGGGCCTACGCGTACCATGGCTTCTTGCCATACGATGATAGGGGAGGGGCAGTACATTTACCCTGATACAAATGAAGTAAAAGACCTTCGCAAAAATATCATCGAACTAGTCCTCACCGATCACCCATTGGATTGTCTGACTTGTGAAGTGAATGGCAATTGTGAATTGCAGACGGTGGCGGCACAAGTGGGCATCCGCGATGTGCGCTATCCGGAAGGGGAGAATCACCTTCATCGCGAGAAGGATTTGAGCCATCCTTACATGACTTCAGATTTATCCAAATGCATCAACTGCTACCGCTGTGTGCGTGCCTGTGAGGAGGTTCAGGGCGAATTTGTTCTGAGCATGTCAGGCCGAGGGTTTGATACCAAAATCATCAAAGGCCATGACCAGTCCTTTATGGACTCGGACTGCGTGAGCTGTGGCGCCTGTTCACAGGCTTGCCCCACCTCAGCCATCTCCGATGTCTTCCAATCTAAGGCGATCACGGCCACTGAGACGACAAGGACGATCTGTACGTATTGCGGCGTAGGGTGTAATTTGGATGTGGCTACCACCAACGGCGACGTGGTCAGCATCACTGCGCCTTACGACGCCGAAGTGAACCAAGGCCATACCTGCCTCAAAGGCCGTTACGCTTTTAAATTTTACAATCACCCCGACAGGCTGGATTCGCCCATGATCAAGCGAAACGGGGAATTTGAGAAGGTCAGTTGGAACGAAGTGTATGACTATTTGACGGAAAAACTATCAGGTTACAAAGCTGATTTTGGCCCAGATTCTATCGCTGGTATTTCCTCTTCAAGGTGTACCAATGAGGAGAACTACTTGATGCAGAAATTCATCCGTGCGGTGATTGGTACCAATAATATCGATGGCTGTGCCCGAGTCTGCCATTCGCCTACGGCGTTGGGCATGCAAAGAACCTTTGGTACAGGAGCTGCGACTAACTCTATCGACGACCTTAAGGACACCAATTGCATCATGGTGATTGGTGCCAACCCTACTGATGCTCACCCAGTTACGGGTGCCAAGCTGAAGCAATTCTGTATGCAGTCACAAAATGTGTCCATCGTCATAGATCCTCGCCGAACAGAATTGGCGCGCTATGCGACCTATCACCTGCCACTCAGGCCTGGCACCAATGTCGCCATGCTCAATATGATGATGTATTATATCATCACTGAAGGACTGGCAGACGAGGCGTTTATCAGTGCAAGAACCGAAGGGTTTGAGACCTATAAAAATGAACTCCTGGCGATTGATTTGGATAAAATGGAAGCAGTGACAGGGGTAGACCGTGAGCTAGTGAAAAAAGCTGCGATCGCCTATGCTACAGCACCTAATGCGATGTCATTCCACGGACTGGGCGTAACTGAACACTCCCAAGGGACATTCACCGTGATGCAAATCGCTGACTTGGCGCTTTTGACAGGAAATATCGGTCGTCGGGGCGTTGGCGTCAATCCCCTTCGCGGACAGAACAATGTCCAGGGAAGCGCAGATATGGGCGTACAACCGCATCAAGGTGCTGGCTATTTGGACATTACAGACCCAACTATCAATGCACGTTACAATAAGTTTTATGGGGTAAATGTGCCAAGTGTGATTGGGTACAAAATTCCAGAGATGTTTGACGCTGCCCTTGAAGGCAAGCTCAAAGCGATATGGATCATCGGTGAAGACGTCGTACAGACGGACCCTAACACCAATAAGGTGATCAAGGCATTGGAATCTACAGATCTCGTTATCGTTCAAGAACTGTTCATGACAGAAACCGCCAAACACGCGGATGTCATCCTTCCTGGGGCTTCTTTCCTTGAAAAAAGTGGGACCTTCACCAATGGGGAACGCCGCGTACAGGCTGTAAGACAAGTGGTGGAACCAATACCTGGTGCCAAAGTAGACGGGCAAATCATCGTGGATATGATGAACAGATTGGGCTATCCACAGCCCGACTATACGCCAGATGGGATGCTGGAAGAGATCTCTCAGATTGTTCCGTTTTTTGCGGGGATCAAGTGGGAGGAGTTAGGCAAAAATGGTAAACAATGGCCGGTAAAACCTGACGGAACGGATACGCAGATCTTGCACCAGCAAGAGTTCAAAAGAGGCAAAGGCTATTTTGAATTTAACGGATTCGAAGAATCCGCTGAGCTGGTGGAACACGCCAAAGACTATCCCTATATCCTTACTACAAACAGAGAATTGGAGCATTACAACTGTGGGGCGATGACCCGCAGGACAGGAAATGAAAAAATTCTCTCAGCCGATTACCTCATGATTAACCCCGCTGATGCGCAAGCCAACCTCATCAACGAAGGTGACTATGTGTGCTTAGAGTCTGCTAGAGGTAAGGTAGATGTGAAGGCGCGCATCACAGATGAGGTGAAACCTGGTATTCTGAGTTCAACCTTCCACTTCCCCGAAATCATGATGAATATCATCACCTCCGACGTTCACGACTCAGAGGCAAAATGCCCTGAGTATAAGGTGGTTGCGGTTCGGATTCGGAAGAGTAAGGGGAAGTTCAAGCAAATGGCTGAGGCGTGAGGTTATTAATTTTTGATTGACTGATTATTGATTCTGGATGTGGGAACAGCTTACTAGATTGCGAAAGAAATACCTTGATCTTCACTTAGATCAAGCGATCAATTACGAGAAGTTCTCGATGATTTCCATCATCTATCATTCTACCAAGATTGAGGGGCTATCGCTTACAGAAACTGATACGAAAGTATTATTGGATAAAGACATCACGGCTAAGGGAAAACCCTTGGCCGATCATTTAATGGTCAGGGATCATTTTGAGGCATTACTATTCTTGAAAGAACAAGCTGCAGCAAAGCGTCCTATTTCTTTAGGGTTTCTTAAAGAGGTCGCTGCTATGGTGATGAAGCATACTGGAGGACCCGTTAAAACGATATCTGGTGAATTTGACACCTCAAAAGGAGACTTGCGATTGGCACCAGTTTATGTAGACAAAAAATATTTCCCAGATTATAGGAAGATAGAAAGCTTACTTCACGGCCTCATAGATAATGTAAACCAGCGAATTAATACAGTCGAAGGAAACAGCATCCTTAAGTTATCAGCAGATTTTCATTACAATTTGGTAAATATTCACCCTTTTGGGGATGGAAATGGCCGTGCCTCTCGTTTGATGATGAATTATGTACAATTATATCATGGAGAGCCTTTAGTTAAAATATTCTCAGAAGACCGAACAGCTTATATCGATGCTCTAAATACAGCCGAAGAAATGGAAGACATCTCCATATTCCAGGATTTTATTTGTCAACAGCAAATCAAGTTTTACCAACTGGAAATCGACAAATACAAAAAGAGGAATTCTGGTTTTACCTTATTATTCTAATCGATGACAAATAATGATATCCTCCGCCGGGTCCGCTACACTTTTGACTTTTGCGATGCGCAAATGATTGCCCTATTTGCCGCAGCAGATGTGAAAGTTGAGCGTTGGCAAGTGAGCAAATGGCTAAAAAAAGAGGAGGATCCTGACTATCAGGAACTTACAGACAAGCAACTGGCGACTTTCCTCAACGGCCTGATCAATGATCGGCGGGGTAGGCGCGAAGGCCCTCAACCTATTCCCGAAGAGAAATTGAATAACAATATCATTTTTCGGAAGCTCAAAATTGCTCTTAGTTTCAGAGATCATGATATTCTGGATGTCCTTTCTCTGGCGGGATTCCGGATGAGTAAACACGAACTGAGCGCATTTTTCAGAAATCCCAATCAACCGCAATATCGCCCCTGCCAAGATCAGGTTATGCGCTATTTCCTCAATGGCTTGCAGAAAAAATACCGAAAAGAGGAAAAGTAATCCTTATTCTAAACCCTTTACATTTTACTTTTTAACCCAACCCTTATGAATCATTTACTGGTATCCCTATCTCTCATTTCCCTTCTTATCTCTTGTAGCCCGACCTCTCAACCCGCTCAGCAGGCGACTGAAAAACTCACTGAGGAAACCTCGGTAGAAAAGCCTTTTGCTTGTGAAGAAATGGAGTATGCCTCCAATCAGGCGCAAGCCGATTCGATGATGAAGTATTACGAAAATGCAAAAGCAGCAGATTCGGCTTCAAAGCTGATGTGGGAACACAAGCTCTTTTGTGCATTTCCAAATTCCTTTGAAGGGATGGAGCAGCTTTTTGCTTTTGATGATGAATCTATAGGCCCTCCCTATAAATATGACCCCGAAAAGGAAGCAGCTCCTTTGTATCACAGTGACATGATAAATGGGATCATCCCCTATTTTGGCCAGTTATCGAGCATTCCTAGCGAAGCCTATTACAATAAATACATTGATATCAACATCAATGGCAACTGGCAAGCAGACAATATCAGCGATGCCTTCGGCTTCCACAAACGTCTCCTCAATGACACAGAAGCCGCTTGTGCCGTCCTGGGCCTACGGCCAGTGGATGAAGTAAAAAGCGTCTTTCACTTTATTTTTGATGGCCCACATCCAGACAATGATCACAATAAAGCTATATATAAGGAATTACTTCCCAAAGTAACTGCCGCTAGCGAAAGACTTGGAAATCTGCTGGCTGCGACCTATGATGAAATGCTGGCGGAGGATCATTCACATTAAGTAGAGGGCTATCATCCTTTCCCAGTATTACCTAATGGATACATCAATGAAACAGGCCTTATTCGTTCTGCTCTTGGTGTGCTTGGGCGCTTGTACCACCACACAAAAGGGGAAAAAAGCTGAGTCAGAAACTTCAAGCGCAACAATCATTTACCTGTATGAGGATGCCAAAAAACCATTGGCGGAAGATGTGATCAGCCAAGCGATCGCTGCATCCAAAGTGCCTATCCTGTATTTTTATGCAGACTGGTGTGGCCCTTGTAGAAGTTTCAATAAGGCGCTAAAAGACCCCCTCATGCACAAAGCACTCGAAAATGCTGTCTTGATAAAGATTGATGTGGATTATGACGCACAAGACCTCGGCGGAAAATACTCGATATTTTCTATCCCTACTTTCCTAAAAGTGAATGAGAAAGGAGAAGTATTGGCACGGATATCTTCGAGTGAATGGGACGCAAATATTGCCAGGAATATCGCTCCAGTCATGGATAAGCTGATAAATGAGGAGGTGTATGATAAAAAATAACGGTCTAAGGGTTAATACCGTTAATGGTATCTGAACCCCTAATTAACCATAATGTATCCCAAATTCCCCTTAATCATCTTTCTCTTCCAGTCACTCATCTTCTCAACTGGAAAAGCACAGTTACCTTTCTACGAATTCGAAACAACCATCGCTCATGCCAAATCCGCTGATGATTTGGCATCCTTAACGGTGGGCGATTTATGGCTTGTGCGGAACTATATCTTCGCCAAACATGGCTACCATTTCAAGAATCCTAAGCTCAATTCCTATTTTCAAGAGGCTTTTGAATTCATCTGTGACAATCCCAATGCCCACACTTTGTTGACTGCGGATGAAGTGAAAATGGTAGCCTTATTGCGTCAGGTAGAAAAACAAAAGAAGTTGGCGCTTCAAACGGTGACCATAAGGCGTGATACGTTTTCCCTCAGGAATCATCAGCTTGTCAATAAAGGAGAAGCGATTTCCAGTAGCCCAGAATACCACTATATTTCATCTGATTTTTTGGAGAATGGCCTGCATTTGATTCAAATTTCATCAGCCTATGATATCGGTGACCTTGGATGCTGTGGGGAGAGGGGAGTGAAAAATAAAGTGGTGAAACAGTTCCTCTATTACCCTCTGACTCAGAAACTATTGGAAATTCCTGATCCGATTACTCAAGACAGATATATTGAGGAAATCTTTAAACACCAATTTATCTTCGTCTTCAACCATATTTTTTCAGGCGCCCATAGCCTTGAAATTTTCACCTTGGATGGGTTCCAAAAACTAGGAGAATTGGATGAAATTGAAGGAATGGAAATCAAGGAAGAGGAAGTAGAAATTTGGGAATTTATGGACAAGAAGACGGAGTTTCCCTATAAATATCGGCGTAAGTGGATTTTTAGGGAAGGGGTGTTGAAGCGTACTGAAATCATCGAAAAGGTAGAAGCGGCGTGGTATTTTGCTGGGTGATGGCGAAATAAATGCTAATTTAGCTTTGATATAAATACCACTTCTTATGAATGACCTGGCCCCAAATACACCGGGCGTCTATATCTCAAAAAATAGCGCTTTGCCAAATTCTAGGATGACTGTACCTACGGCTGTTCCGGCGTTTATAGGCTATACTCCTTGTGCGGAATACCAAGGGAAGTCCTATACTAATAAGCCCGTAAAGATCACCTCATTTGAAGCGTTCAAAAGTTTCTTTTGTTTGCCAAACCCACCTGCTCCCACAGATCCTCCTCAGCAATACTACCCGCAGTATTATTTGGTGAAACAGGCTCAGCAGCCGACCAAGAGTGATTTTGTGAAAATTGGAAATGATTATTATGCGATCCTGCCAGATCCTAATACCATTTATTATTTCTATAATAGCATAAGGCTGTTTTATCAAAATGGGGGAGGAGATGCTTATATCGTTTCGGTGGGAGGGTATGGGGCCTCTTCCGGTTCGCCCATAAAGCCGGGGGAGCACATAGTCAATTCCAATGTGAAATTGAATGACTTGCTAGCTGGCATCAAATTGCTGGAGCAGGAACCTGATCCCACCATGTATATCTGTCCAGATGCGACTCTTCTTTCTGTTGCTGATAATGCCACCTTGATGCAAGCCATGCTGGCCCAAAATGAAGAAATGCAGACAGCGATCAGTATTTTTGATGTGATAGGAGGCAGGAATCCTGATCCCATGTTGTATACAAAAGATATAGAGACTTTTCGAAAAAGTACAGGAACAACGGGGTTGAGGAATGGGGTGGTTTATTATCCCTTTATCGGCTCGATGGTCATGCAATCTGCTGACCTCAACTACACCAATTTATTTGAGGGAGAGGTCAATAAACTGGAACCCTTGCTCAATCCGCCTACCAGCCCTAACTCAACGGTGGCCACCATTTTAGCTGAAATCGAAAATCCTCCTGCAAACCCACTGACGGTCAGGCAATACCAAAGTAGCCTGCTTGCAGCTAGTGATACCTATAACACCATCATGAACCATATGCTTGCAGATGCCAATAGATTGCCACCTAGTAGCGGGATGGCAGGCGTAATGACGATGATGGACAATAACCATGGCGTTTGGAAAGCACCTGTCAATACTTCAATGGCAGGAGCTATCTCGCTGCCGATCAGATTGACTGAGGAGGATCATGCCTCACTTAATGTAGATGCTAATTCAGGAAAATCTATCAATTCGATTCGCGAATTTACAGGTCAGGGAATCTTGATTTGGGGAGCAAGAACCCTCGACGGAAACAACCAAGACTCGCGATATCTGAATGTCCGCAGGATGATGATTTTTATTGAGCAATCATGCAGATTGGCTGCTCGAGAATATGTGTTTAGGCCAAATGAACAGGATACCTGGACTGCGGTTAAGGCTACCATAAACAGTTTCCTTTCAGAAGTTTGGAAAGAAGGAGGGCTGATAGGGGCAAGCCCCGGGGACGCCTTTTCTGTTGAGTGTGGACTGGGAACTACGATGACATCAGAAGATATATTGAATGGAATTTTGCGGATAACAGTCAAGGTTGCAGCGACTCACCCAGCAGAGTATTCTGTGATTACCTTTGAACAAGAAGTGGCACCTGGATGAAAAATAATAAATCAATTTTCTAATTCTCCATTTTCAATTCTCTCCAAAACCACCTCTGGCGTCAACTCCTCCATACACCGAAAATGCCCCTTCGGGCATTTCTGATGACCGATCTTCGAACAAGGTCTACAGCCTGGCTCTGTATTCTCCAAAATCACATGATCTGTCCGATAGGGTGTCATCCCAAAAGCTGGGACTGTATTTCCCCAAAGCGAATAGGTCTTCATCCCAAAGGCCGCAGCGATGTGCATAAAGCCCGTGTCGTGGGTAAGCACGGCTTGGCATTGCTTCATCAATGCTGCAGCCTCCAATAGCCCAAAATGGGCTACCGCATCGAAATAGGGCACCTTCAGATGCTGCGTGAGGTAATCCGCTTCTTCTCGCGCATCAGGCCCTCCAATGAGCATCACCGGCCGTCCTAGCTGGTTGAGCAATGTCTCAAAATGATGGGTAGGCCATCGTTTGGTAGCCCATTTGGCGCCAAGAACAACCCCTAAGAGATTGGGAACTCCTTGCAAAGAGCTGGGAAGTTTTGCTGCCATTTCTCCTTCCATCCCATCAGGCAAAAACAACTCTAGTCCTTTGTTATCAAGTGTTATGTTCAACCCGTGAAGCGTTTCCCCGTAGCGCATCACGATATGAGGAATCTCTCCCGCGAGTGGTCTCAGGAGCGGTTGACAGAGAATGTATTTGCTGAGATTTTTTTTGTTAAAAGTTGAAGCGGGACATTTCAGTGCCCGTTTTACCCGCAAGGTGCGCAGGTTATTATGTAGATCGAGGATATGGTCAAATTTCTCTTTCCTGAGTTGTGTGAGCTGCTCAGAGAGGTTTTCTGCTAAAAGATGTAAGCGATCTAGGTGAGGGTTGTGAATTAATAGGTCTTTATAGGCGGGTTTGGTGAAATAATGGATTTCGGCATCGGGTAGTGCGGCCCTAAGGCTCCTGATAACGGGGGACGTCAAAACGATGTCCCCAATGGCACTAAAACGAAGAATCAGAATTTTTTTCACGAAAATTACTTGTTTTTATGTAAAGTCAAAGATACAACAGGAACGCAGACTATTTTAGGCATAGTTATTGTATTTATGCATCCCTGAGAAAGGGATTTAATCCCATACCTAATCTAACCGCTTACACACATAGCCGATCGTTTTGATCGGCTATTGTTTAAAGCCGGCCAACAGACCAAGAAAACAAACGGCTATTTCCTCTTTCTGTCTTTCAGGAAGGGGAATTTGCTTTTTAGTGGTAGATGATTTCCCCCTATTGGTCTATTTATCCCCAAAACTGCAAATTCATGTAGCAACCAAGCAACTCTTTATCAGTAAATTGGGTCTTGTTTGATTAAATAGGCTTTCTCTTATGCTATATTCATCTACTACTTACCGGATATGGGTTTTGACCTTTTCTTTTGTTGTGTTCCTGGTTGCTGCAAGTTGGCAAGTGATGGAAGAGGAGGATGGCCCCTTATTTCAAGATAATAAGCTGTTAGAATTACGGATCTCCCTTGCCATCGATTCCCTTCAGGCGGATCGCGGGAAAAAAGCCTCTTACCATACGGCGCAATTATGGGATTTATCCACTTCTGCTGATGCCATTGCGGTCAAAGTAAAAGCGAGAGGCAATTTTCGCCGAGATCCCAAGAATTGCATTTTTCCACCTCTAAAGATGAAATTCAAAGGAGATAACCACCTCCAATCTGCTTTTGCCTATCAAAAGAAACTCAAATTAGTGACTCATTGTACCGAAGATGCCTATGTATTAAAAGAGTATCTGTTGTACAAAATTTACAATTTGCTTTCTCCTTATAGCTTTCGAGTGCGATTAGCTGAGATTACTTATGAGGATATTTTGGGAAATTATGGGGCAGAGAAACAATTTGCCTTTTTTATTGAAGATGAAAAAGCGCTCGCTGCGCGCCACGAAGGGATTTTGATTGAGTCTGGGGTCAAACCCGAAGAGATGGCTACCCAAGAATTATTGACCCTTTATCTTTTTGAATACATGGTAGGGAACCTGGATTGGGATGTCACCCTACAAAAAAACTTGATTGTAATGGGCTATGGAGACGGCCGCCTGCCTGTGGCTGTTCCCTATGACTTCGACTTGACAGGTGCGGTGGAAGCACCTTATTGCGAAAGGGTCCTTGGTGAACCAGTCAGCAAAGACAATACCCGTAAATTCAGGAAGGTCTGCTGTTCTAAGGCAGAGTTGGCAGAAGCCATCGCCCAGTTTCAAGCCCAGCAAGCGGCCATTTTCTCCCTCATCAACGATTTCCCCTACCTCAATAAGCGTCAAAAGAACAAACTCACGCGGTATTTAGAAGATTTTTTTGAAACCCTTGATAACCCTGAAAAAGTAAACACTACCTTTGTAATAGCGTGTAAGCAAAATTGATCCAAAGATTCATTACCTAGCCGCATGACTATTCGCGTATTTGCAACAGGGGGTACTTTTGACAAAGAGTACGACTACATCCACGGAACCTTATTTTTCAAAACCACTCAACTTCCGAGCATGTTTCGCCAAGGGCGTTCGACACTTGATATCAAGCTTCGGACGCTCATGATGATGGACAGCCTTGATTTCACCGAGAAAGAGCGCGCCTTGATCGCTAAAAGCTGTGCAGAATGTGTAGAAGATAAGATCGTCATTACCCATGGGACAGATACGATGGCCCAAACAGCAGCTTACCTTGCTGAACGCATTCAGGACAAAACCATCGTCCTCACAGGGGCTATGATCCCCTATTCATTTGGTAGTTCCGACGGGTTTTTCAACCTCGGCAGCGCCATGGCTTTTGTCCAAACCCTGCCAAAAGGCGTTTATGTCTGCATGAACGGTCGCTACTTCAATTGGGACAATGTTCGAAAAAACCGCACAACAGGGGTCTTTGAAGAGCTAAATCTTTCCTGAGGCATAAGGAGAGATTGCAGAATATCGAACAAGGAGTGATGATTGTTGATTTGAAAAAAGCGCTTTTACTTCCTCAATCCTTGTTCTGCAATCGATATTCTTCAATCAATCCTGCCATTATCTCAAATTAGAAATCAGACAATTATTAATGACCAAGCCCTAACCTCTTCCTGAGGCATAAGGAGAGCTCCCAAATCGATAGATCGTCTCTGTCCGATAAGTCTCTCCTGGAATCACTACAGGGCTAGGAAAATGGGGCTGATTGGGGCTGTCTGGAAAATGTTGTGTTTCTAGGCAAAAAGCCGACTGGGCCGTATATCGCCCACTTTTGCCTTGATCATTTCCCGACAACCAGTTGCCTCCATAAAACTGCATGCCAGGCGCATCTGTGAAGACTTCCATGGTCCGTCCAGATCGGGGAGCTACCACCCGAGCTACAAGGTTCACAGTTCCCGATAAGCGATTTTTCAATACATAATTATGGTCATATCCATTACCATATTCCAATTGCTGGTTAGCTATTCCTAGGCGTGATCCTATGGCAGTAGGCGTGCGAAAGTCAAAGGGGGTGCCTTCAACAAGGGCCATTTCTCCAGTAGGAATGAGGTGGCTATTTACCGGCGTATACCGATCACTCATGATGTTCAACACATGGTCATTGATGGTACCTTGGCCTTCTCCATTTAGGTTAAAATAAGAATGATGGGTAAGGTTTAGGACTGTTTTTTTGTCGGTGGTGGCAGTATAGGTGATGGATAAAGCATTGTCTGGCGAAAGCTGGTAAACGACCTTTACCTGGAGATTGCCGGGAAATCCTTCTTCGCCATCAGGCGATAGGTAACTCAATTCAAGTGTCTGACTATCAGGTTGATGGGCATCCCATATGGCAGTGTGAAAACCATCTGGGCCCCCGTGAAGGGAATTGGGGGTATTGTTGATAGCCAACTGATAATCGATGCCATCGAGCGCAAATCGCCCTTGGGCGATTCGGTTGGCATAGCGACCAACGGTTGCGCCGTGGTATTTCTCTTCTGCGGTGAGGTACCCTTCCAAACTGTCAAAGCCCAAGACGACATCAGCCATATTTCCCGCTCGATCTGGCACAAATAGGGAAACTACCCTTGCCCCGTAATTGGTGATAAAAACAGCCATGCCTTGGGCATTTTTCAAATGGAAAAGGTCCACTTCCTTTCCATTATGTGTTTGTCGAAATTGGGGGTGGAATAATTCGAATTTGCGCTGTATCATGTGGGCCAATTTAGCATGAAAAGCACCTTCCCTCCAAGTTATCCTCTGCAATACATTTTTGCTATTTTTGTCCTATGCAACATACTCCCAATCTCATCATCGGCGCAGGACCTGCGGGTTTGGCTATGGCTGGCCGGCTCACGAAAATGAACCTTCCCTATATTCTGTTGGAACAAAGTGAGCAAGTCTGCCATTCATGGAAAAACCATTATGATCGATTGCACCTACACACGATCAAGGAATATTCCTATTTGCCCTATGCCCCGCTTCCAGAAGATTATCCCACTTATGTGCCTCGTCAGAAGATGTGTGAATATTATGATCAATATGCGGAGCAAATGGACATTCAGCCCTTGTTTGGAAAAGCAGTGACATCCGTGAAGCGGGTGGAGGAGAAATGGGTGACCCAAACCGCCGATGGGGATAGCTTCTCCTCTGATAATGTCATCGTGTGTACAGGATTTAATCGCGTACTCAATTCTCCTAGCTGGCCAGGAATGGAGGATTTTGAAGGAGATATTAGCCATAGCCGTTCTTACAAAAATGGGGCTTCATTTAAAGGCAAAAATGTCCTGGTAGTGGGAATGGGAAATACAGGAGCAGAATTGACAATAGACTTGCATGAGCATGGGGCTACCCCGTTTATTTCTGTGCGTGGCCCTGTAAACATCGTGTTGCGCGACTTTATGGGCCGCCCTACGCAGAAGACGGCTATTTTGCTTGGGAAACTTCCCACTTGGATGGGAGATGCTATTGGATCATTTATCACGAAAACGGCCGTAGGAGACCTAAGTCGTTACGGCATAGAACGTCCCAAAATCGCCCCCGCCGCACAGCTGCGAAAGTATGGTAAGACGCCTGTTATTGATGTCGGAACGATTGATTTATTGAAAAAAGGCTTGCTCAAGGTTGTGCCAGGCATAGACCGAATAGAACCCAAGCATGTTACATTTACCGATGGACAGCGCCTGCCCTTTGATGCCATTATTCTAGCGACAGGGTATCGGGCCCAGGTGGAAGATTTTATTGAGGATACGACAGGGATCATGAACGAGCACCAAGTCCCCAAAGCCCTATGGGTGGACGGGCATCCTGGCTTGTATTTTTTGGGATTTGACGCTTACGCTAGTGGCTTATTGTATGTGGCCTTATTGGATTCGGAGAAAATAGCAGAGAGAATTAAAAACGGTGCATAAAAAATAAAGAATGGCCCAAAAGAATTTTCTTTTGGGCCATTCTTTTAGGAAAAATTAATTGCTACTGAAAAATATACCTTAAGCCAAGCTGAATCTGCCAGCGAGACAGCAGGCTGAAGTCATTGGCGAGGCTACTGGTTAGGCTTTCATCAAATCCATAAGTTGGATTGCCATTTGCATCCACACTGACACCGATGGGCTGTGTGTTGACAGGAAACTGTCTCACTCCCCAACTTGAACTGATCAAGTTGCCAAGGTTGAGGACATCTAAGCTGAACTGGATAGTTTGCCAAGGGTTGTTGATTGACTGGGAAGCTTAAAATTCAGAGGGAGCCGCTGACCCAATTTTAGATAGATGCCTTCATAAACTTGGCTTTTATGACCGATATAAGAAGCCTCTAGTTTATAAGGTCCTCCAACCCGAAGGTTGGGGAGGTCATACCGCCCATCTTCACGTGCTGTAGTACCATAGCGAGTGCCAGTATAAGGCACGATGAAGAAACAACGCTATATTCTTGCGAAGCAATTTTTGAATCGTTCCTAATACGCTTGACTCAACGGATGCACCATCAATTCATCTATCACTACATGTTTGGGAGTCTGAGCTATATATGCGACTGCATCAGCAATATCATCAGGACTCAGCCAGTTCTTGGCTTTAGGAGAACCTACTTCATGTTCATGGAAGTCGGTATCTACCAACCCTGGGTAGACAATACTTACTTTAATTCCATATTTACGGACTTCCTTTCGTAGGCCAGAAGTCAAGGCGTCTTGCCCATACTTACTGGCGCAATAGGCGGCGCCATTGGCGAAGGTTCGCCTTGAGACATCAGAGGCTATGTTGATGATGTGTCCCGCCTTATGGGCTTTCATGAGTGGGATGACCGCACGACAATAGAGAAAATTCCCTTTTACATTGACTTGCATCATGCTGTCCCAGTCAGATTCGGAAAAAGATTCGATGGGACGGAAGACCCCAATTCCTGCATTATTGACCAAAAGGTCCACTCGATCCCATTTATCCGTAATTCTTTTCACAGTCTTCGCAACCCTTTCTGCATCTACGACAGTTCCAGGGAAGGCACTCGCTACACCTCCTTCACTTCGAATCTCTTTTTCTACAGCTGCAAGTTCCTCACGGTTTCGGGCACATAAAGCGACTCTATAGCCTTCTTCTGCCAATTTTAGGGAAATGCTTCTACCAATTCCTCGGGAAGCACCTGTCACAATAGCTACTTTTGATGATGGTTTCATTAAGGTAAATTTGCCAATAGGATGCTGGATTTACAAACATTTTTCTTTCAAAAGTGGGTTTCTTCAGTCTATGACCATGCAACCCTGATTATACAACTCTGTCTTTTATGAAAAATCACATTATTTACCAGATCATCCACAAGATAACTATTGGACTATGAGAACTTTGATTACTACCCTCAGTTTATTCATACTTTTTGCCTGCATTCCTCAACTACATGCCCAATCTGGGAAGAAAGAAGTAAAGTTGACGATCACCAAAGAAGTTGATGGCGTTCGGTCTGTCATTGATACCAGTTTTACGGTCAATGACCCTTCTGAAATTGAAGATGTCCTCAGTGCTATGGGCATTGAAGAGCCTCGTGAAAATCAGACACTGGAGAAGAAAATTGTCATTCGCGACATAGAACAAGAAGGAGAAGTCCGGACCTCCATTCCTTATGCAACTAAGCCTATGATCGGAGTTTATTTAGAGGAATTGGATCATATTGATGATGTAGATGTCGAGGAAGGGGTCTATGTGACAGGCATCACTGATGGAGGGGGAGCAGAGGATGCTGGGATGAGGAAAGGGGACATAATCATTTCTATAGATGGAAATAGGATGAATAGTGTGGATGACATCCATGATTCTAAAGCCAGCCTCAATCCAGGTGACAGGGTGAATATCAGATATATTCGCGATGGTCGTGAACGGTCAGCAACAGTAGTGTTGAAAGGTAAGAAGAAACATGTTCATAAGCCCAAACGCCATATTACCTATAAGACGGAGAAGACTTTCTTAGGCGTAGTGCCTTATACGGTAAGTTCTGAGCGTGCCAGAGAGCTCGATCTGCCAGAATCGAGAGGCGTTTACATTCACAGCATTGTTCGTGGACATAGTGCTGAGGCTGCAGGCCTGGAAAGAGAAGATGTTATCTATCGTATGGACGGCACTGACATTCACACCAATGCTGATTTGACCAGAGTCCTCAAGCGTAAGAGTCCTGGAGATAGAATTGAAATTGTATACTACCGGGATGGTCGCAGAAGAAGCGTTGATGTAACCCTTGGTGGCAAAACGCAAACCCATTCTAAATGGGTAGATGAGGAAGATGCCCAGAAAGTTGAGGAAAAACGTGCCTATTTAGGCGTTTATTTGGAGTCTGCAGGAGATGATCAAGGGGTACGGATCACCCGTGTAGTGAATAACACCCCTGCTGACCGCTATGGACTGGAAGATGATGATATCATTATTGAGATTGGTGGTAAGAGAACTCCCAATTACGCTACCTTGTCTAAAGTGCTGAGTAGCTTCAGTCCCAATGAGCGTGTGACGATTAAGTTTATGCGCGATGGAGATAGAGAAAGTGAAAATGTGGTATTGGGAGAAAAAAGCGTAGAAAAGTGGGTCTGGAAAGAGAAAATCAAGACTCAGGAAATAGACGTTGATGTTATCCTAAAGACTTTCCCAAACAAACAAGAAGGAGCAACCTTGAAGCGTTTTTATGAAAATCCTACATTGGACATGGACGATTACCTGCTTTACCCCAATCCCAATGAAGGTTCATTCAGGTTGAGATTCTCCCCAGAAGATGAAGGACCCATCCGTATCAAAGTCTATAATGCCAATGGTCAGATTGTCTATCAAGAGCAGTTGACTGATTTTGATGGGACCTATGACAAGGAGATAGATATCTCGGATAATGCAAAGGGGATTTACCTACTCCAAATTACTCAAAATAGCCGGGGTATGGCCAAACGTGTTGTGGTCAGATAACCGATTAGATAGAGCGTGACCCAGACAATTTTATGATGAAAAAGCCCTTTCCTATTGGAGAGGGCTTCTTTTTGGGGTTACTTCATCAAGTTTTTTAAGGTATCATACTCTTTGAGAAGATAAATAATCGCGCCGTCATTGTCTACTTCCAGGTCAAAGACCCCTTTTTTCTGAAGTTGCCGAAGGTAAGCTTCTGCCTGGTCTATAGGCATTTCTGTCTTAAGACAGAGTAGGGCAGGGGTAAGGCGGCCTTGCGTCTCAAGGGCGAGTTTGATGACAGCCGCATCTTTTACAGACTTTTTACGCTTAGACTTCTTTATTTCTCCGAATAATTCAGGCTTTTTCAGGTGGTATACAGTGATATTTTCGCGATAATCATATTTGGTTTTAAATACCCCTTGATTGGCAAGTGTCCCTAATTTGATTCTTGCCTGGGTGATAGATAGAGGCGTTTTTGAGGCGAGCACAGAAGCTGTAAGCTGTCCTGCCGTCTCTTGCGCCAAGGCAATGACATCTTGCTGAGATACAGAAGCCAATGCTTCTTTTTGCTTCTTGATGTAATTCTTTAATCCCTTAAACATATCCTAAATTCTTTATTGTTCTATACGCTTATCATCTGTAGCTGTACCCATTTTCACTTTCATTCCACAAAAAGCACAAAATTTATCATCGACTTCCAGGGGTTTGCGACAATGGATATTTTGGCAACGCAGCCTTGGGAGACTTCGTTCCCGTCTGAGGATGCGATCGTAGGCACCTTGTTCTACCCATTTGGCCATTTGAGCAGTTCTGATCACAGTGAAGGGCTGGTGATTGTCATTGATGGCTGCAAAGCGAATAAGGTTGTCGAATCCAGAGGACTTAAAATTGTCAAACTGTTCAGATTGTAGGAGGAAATCGTCTACGGTGACTTGGCCGTGGTACTTTCTAGGGAGACCTGCTATTTTGATAAAAGCGCTGATCGCTGTTTCAAAATCTTGGCAAGCGAGCAAGCCTGCTCTATCAGCGGTGAATTCAGACATTCTATACCAATGCATAAATGCTGCCTCCAATGGAATGGTCAGCCAGTTGCTAATCCCAAGGCTCATATCACCTGCCAACCGAGAAAGCGTCGTCAGAGAGTCCGCAATCATGCGGTAGAGGACATGGTTGCTCTTGATATGCCCCAACTCTCTCCCTATCATGAACAGGATCTCTTGAGGTTCCAATAGTTCTAAGCACCCACTACTGAGGGCAATCAATTGCTGTTTGTCCCCACTGGAATATGACCTGATTTTATCTTCTAGAAAGATATAAAACTCAGGGACCTCCTCCATATCTAATACCTCACAAGATGAGGTAAGCATCTCAAAAAGGTCGGGAATATTTTTGGGCGTCACTTGCACATTGTCTCCCGTGTGCTTGATACGCATATAGCGCTCTAGGCCCATGTCAAGGACTTTGCGGGTGATCAAGTCGAGTCCACGCGTCTGCTGGAGGCGATCCAGCGCCCGCTTGTCAAAAGGGTGTTCATATTCTGTAGATGAAAGGCCTGTGAGATTGACTTTGGACATGTCTAAAGAAAGTTTTGAGTTTAGGGTTTTTGGTTTTGGGTTCAGGGGCAAAAAACAACTTAAAACCCTAAACCTAAAACATAAAACTTCTTAGGTCTTTGCGCCACATTGGTGGCAAAATTGGGCTTGTGGTTTTAAGGCAGTTGAACAGCTGTCACAGACTTGAAGGTCTACAAATGCAGGTTCTTCTTCCTCCTCATAAGGGTCATATTCTTGCCACTCCTTATAGGAAATAGGGCGTCCTTGGTCCTCATGTGGAATTGCAAGTGCTAATACGAGGTAGGCTAGTAAGCCCATCCCTCCAGTCGCGATGGTTCCTACCCCAAATCCTAGCCTCACCAAGGCGGGATTTATTTCATAATAATCTCCTATCCCTTCGCAGACTCCTGCAAGAACCCCTTCCCCCTTGCGAAGCCTTCCTCTGCCACTGAGCAAGGCTTCCGATTTGTTAATGGCATGTTTTACCCCGCCTCTGACCCGTTCGATTCCTTCTGAAGTTTGGCGGTGGCGAGTTCGGCGTTTTATTCTTTTTTGATGCATAATGCTGATTTTCTGGCAAAAATTCGAAGAAAAGATACAAAATATGTGAAGCTTTTCTAGTTTTATGTGCATGCTTAAACAAAGCTATACCCATAAGCTAGGATTGCTATTGCTTGCTGCCGCTTGCTACTTCCCGATCTTCCTCCATTTAGACAGTTTTCCAATCTATCTATGGGATGAAGCCCGGGCTGCTAACAATGCCTTCGAAATGATAGAAAATGGCAATCTTATTGTCACTTATTATAACGGAAGGCCCGATATGTGGAATAGCAAGCCAAGCTTGCTCCCTGCACTTCAGGCGGGAACAATGCTGCTTTTAAAAAATAATGAACTGGCAGTTCGGTTGCCTGGTGCATTGGTAGCTATTTTTACCCTGATATTACTGTTCCATTTCTGTAAAAAACACCTAAAAATAGAAGAGATAGGCATATTGGCAGTGCTTGTGTTGGTGGTGAGTCCTGGGTACGTAGGGTTACATGTGGTGCGGTCAGGGGATACGGATGTGCTATTGGTAGGATGGGTCACCCTTTACTCACTTTCCTATTTTCGCTACCTCCATCAGCCCGAAAAACGGTTTTTGTGGGGCATATTCCTTGGCTTATTACTTGGAGGCCTGACAAAAGGTGTTGCTGCCTTTATGCCTTTGCCAGGCTTGCTGATATACACATTGATAGCTGGGAAAGAGGTGCGTAAGAAGCTTTTTGACAAGCGTCTATATATAGCAGGAGGATTGGCATTCATGGGAATTTTGGGATATTACTTTCTGCGGGAGCAGATGAATCCAGGATATTTAATCAAAGTGTGGGAAAATGAATTGGGTGGACGCTATATGCGAACGGCAGCAAGCTTGGAAGCCGTGAATTATGACTATGGTTATTACTTCAAGCGGATGGTGCAAAACCGATATCCAGTTTTGATTTATCTCCTGCCTATCATGGCCCTATTTGCGCTTAGGGCTGCCAATAGAAATATCCGCCAGGTAGCCCTATTTTGTGTAGTATTCTGTGGATGCCTCTTGGTGATCCTGTCTCAGTCTACGACAAAGCATCACTGGTATGATGCGCCGCTGTATCCGATGATGGCCTTGTTGATGGGGGGAGGATTTTGGGAAATATGCAGGAGAATATTTGCTTCATTCAGTCCGCGAAAAGTAAGGGTATTCACCTTGGCCATAGGCCTGATATTGTTGGCCCCAGCCTATAGGCACATACTCGCAAAAGTCACAGATAGACACCAGATTCGGACAACGGAACTCGAGGGAGGGTTTATGAGTCAATTAGTGGGAGAAAAATGGGCCACTTCCTATACAGTTGTGAAAGATGTCCAGTACGCTTTTCATTTGGGTCAAATTCATTTCTATCGGAAAACCATTTCCAAAGAATTTGGGCACGACATTCGCATAAAAACAGATTTGAATGGAATCAAGACAGGCGAATACCTGATGGCCTGCCAACCAGCGATAATGGAGAAATTATCGCAAAGGTTTGATTATGAAGTTATTGCGGAATGGCGAACATGTAGCTATGTAAAGATTGGTACAAAGAAGTAATATTCCATTATTAAAGTCCTCTTTTTTTATGCAGGTATTTATGTTTTCTACATTTGGGGACTATCTGACATGCCTTTTGTTTGAATCATCAGTATTTTTCTAGGAAAATGCATATTTTGGTAATGAATATGGAGCTTGGAAAGATTTGGAAAGACTTAGTTTCAAAAGGAATACATCCTGGTCTTGGTACCAGCCAAGCTAGACGTATCATGCTGACAAATCAGATCAGTCTGATTTCTGTCATCGTCATGATCCCATTGATCATGTTGTTTGGAAATGTGAGCCCATTGCCTATTACCATTGGGTATATTCTTTCTGTTCCCCTTTTTCTGAGTTCCATTTACCTCAACAGCAAGGGGCGGTATATCTTTTCTAAATATGTCCTCATATTTACCATCACCATTTCTGTGTTTATGTCTGGCTCTATGTATGGAAAATATTCCATAAGCCAGGTGATCTTTATCCCCACCCTGATAGGCTTGGCCTATATTTTTGATTTTCAAAACCTTCGCCACTTTTTCCTCGCAGCACTTATTCCCTTGTCTGGTCTCATCATTCTTGATCTGACAGATTACTCACTATTCCTGTTGGACGACTTGACGCCAGAAATTGTCACCCAAATCTATTATTCATCCTTTACAGTCACGATTTTCAGTTCCTTGCTTATTATCTGGTTTTACAAGCGCTCTATGGAAGACCATGCTGCGGAAATTGAAAAGACCGAAGCCCAATTGAGAACTGTGTTTGAGCATTCTATCGATGCAGTATTTCTCATCAATGTGGAGGATTTCATCATTCAAGATTGCAATCATCGAGCAAAAGAGATGATGGGGGGAGAGACAAAAGAGGCTATTATTGGACGATCTATTTTTACCTTTATTTGTGCTGTTGAGGGCAATGAAGCATTGGTTGGAGAAATAAAAGAAAATCTAAAAGCTTCGAAATCGTGGGAGCAGGAAATTGAAACTACGTGTCTGCGAAACGGATTTTTTTGGGGACATTGGGGATTTTCACCCTTGCCACATAATGAGAATAATCTAGGAATCGTCCGTGTCACCAATATTCAACCACAGAAGGAAACAGAACAGCGGTTGATAGAAAGTAAGTCAGTCTTGCTGGAAGCCCAACGCATGGCAAAAATGGGCAATAGCGTCATTGATTTCATTGAAAAAAGAGCTTATTGGTCGGATGAGTTATTTAATATTTTCGGGGTAGAAAAAGACTTTATTCCCAATTACGATAATTTCTGCCATATCCTTCATCCAGATGATGTACACATTTTCCAAAAGGCCATTTATAAGAGCTTGACCTACCAAGTTGATTTGGACATCATTTATCGAGCCATCCGGCCCGTGGATCAAGAATTGATATACCTCCAAAGTAGGGGAGAGCTGATTTTGAATGAAAAAGGGGAGTCGATCAAAATGCGCACGATCGTCCAAGATGTAACCCTTCAGCAGAAGACTAAACATCAACTGGCGTTTGCAAAACGGCAAGCGGAGGAGGCCAATCGAGCCAAAAGCTATTTCCTTACTAGTATGAGCCATGAGATCCGGACTCCGCTAAATGGGATACTAGGGTTCACAAACCTATTACTACAGTCTCCATTGACTGAGGAGCAGGAACATCATTTGGAGTTGATCCATTCGTCTGGAGACACCCTGCTTCGGCTGTTAAGCGATATTCTTGATTTCAATAAAATTGAAGAAGGAAAACTCAGCCTAGAGCAGGTCGATTTCAATTTTCGGGAAACCGTTCAGGCATGTCTGGAACCTTATGAGCATCAGGCCAAAATCAAGGGCCTCTATCTTAATCTGGCAATAGAGGAAGAAGTGCCAACATTTGTAGAAAGCGACCCCACTCGCCTCAAGCAGATCATTGTAAATTTGGTAAGCAATTCGCTTAAGTTTACAGAAAAAGGAGGGATACGTATAAATTGTGGACTAAATGGGGCGAATGGAGTGGCGTCTAACAAAAGGATGTTGAAAATAGATGTTTATGACACGGGTATAGGGATTCCTATAGATAAACAGGAGGAAATCTTCCAGGTATTTAGTCAGGCTGATAGCTCTACTACACGCAAATATGGAGGCTCAGGACTTGGTTTGTCGATTTTAAAAGAATTATCTCTGATGATGGGAGGAGATGTAAAGGTGGTCAGCCCTGTAAATCCGGGTGCCAATAATCCGGGTGCCCTATTTAGTGTCACGTTATTGGTGGGGGTTGGCGATAAAGGCGGAGTAAAACCATCTCCCACGGCCGAATCTTCCCAATATTTCAGTGAAGGTCAACCCCCTGTGATTCTTTTGGTAGAAGATAACCCCGTCAATCAAATCCTTTCCAAGAAGCTTTTAGTAAAGATGGGCGCCAAGGTCATTGTGGTAGAAAATGGGGAAAAAGCGGCGCGCTTCTTTGAAAAAGAACATATCCCAGTGGATCTGATCTTAATGGATATCCAAATGCCTGTTATGGACGGCTATGATGCAACTCGTGCCATTCGCCCCCAAAATCCACATATCCCCATCATTGCTTTGTCTGCGAATGCGTATGTCGAAGATATAGAGCGGTCTCAAGAAGCAGGGATGAATGACTACCTCAGCAAGCCTTTTAAACCTGAAGAGCTATTTGCGGTCATCAATAAATGGCTGGTTCCAGCCTAAGATCAGGCGGATTATCCGATTTATTTGAGGCGCTTGAGCATACCCTCATTGATTATCAATATATTGCTAGGATTTTCAATTTTACTAGCGATCAATGATTAATCTTCCTCCTATGAAAGCCAATTTTTTTTCTGCCCTTCTCCTTCCTTTTCTTTGCCTATCCATCCTTCAAGCTCAAGACACATTAAAAGTCATGCAGTACAACCTGCTTTATTATGGAGATTGCAGTGGGGTAAATGTTGCGGATAAGGACCGTTGGCTTAACAATATTACCAGTACCTATCAGCCAGACATATTTACAGTTAATGAAATGCTGGACTTCATTGCCTATGCCAATCGTATTAAGCAGTTTGCGCTTACCTATGGCAATATGGAGTACACAGAATTTACCAATACGACAGGGTCAAATTTGGTAAATATGCTCTTTTACAATAAAGATAAATTGGGATATGTAGGGGTGAAAAAAATAGGGAATAGTCTTCGTGATATTAATGTCTACACTTTATACCATAAAGAAAGTGCTGCGAGCGGAGATACTGTTTTTGTTGATTGTATCGTGGCACACCTAAAAGCTGGAAGCAGTAGTGCTGATCAAACCCAACGAGAAGTGGCTGCTAGGTCAGTGGTGAACTGGATTCAGGCCCAAGGCCCTGATTATCACAATTACTTAATGATGGGGGATTTTAACATTTACACGGCAAATGAAGCGGCATGGTTTGAGCTGGTTCGGAACCCTACAGCCCAATTTTTGAAAGACCCTACAGGCAAGCAAAATGGATGGGGGGCAAATACGCCAGAATTGTTGACTCAATCTCCATCCACTAGTCGATCAGACTGTGGGACATCAGGGGGATTGGATGATCGCTTTGATTTTATTTTAACCAGCGAATCCATTCTTCAAGGAACGCAACGCATAAGGTATGTACCTGGTAGCTATCAGGCATTGGGAAATGATGGCCGGACAAGCTTCAACTCAAGCCTAAATTGTGTAAACAATACTTCTGTTCCTGACGCTGTGTGTGCAGATCTGATCCGGATGTCTGATCACCTACCTGTGGTGATGGAAATAACGGTGGATAACAGTACGGGGTTGGATAGGCCAATTGTTGGTATTCCAGGCGTCAAACTGGAAATGACAACCATGCAAGGAAGTGAGTTGGAAATAGCAATTTTAAGGGAAAAGCAAGAGCCGCTGAGGATAGACTTGGTTAATATCCAAGGACAAACCATTCCCTTGGCCCAAGATTTTAGGGATGGAAATGGGGTTTTCCCCATTTCCCATCTTGCGGAAGGGCTTTATTTACTTCGAATAAGTAATCAAGCGGGGAACATGATTTTCAAAAAATTGGTTAAAAAATAGCCTGAGAATGATTGAATAGTAAATGCTTATTCTACCATTCCCTCATCCTATCTCAATCATTCTCTTACCTGATCACCGTCACAGTTCCTGTGCGGTTATATGTCAATCCGTTTTCCCCGATTCCCTCAGCTACCCAGACATATACGCCTTCAGGAACATGCTGGCCTTTATATAAAGCATCCCAGCGAAAATCCTTATCATCCGATTCGTAGACTTTCATCCCCCATCGGCTGAAAATCCGGAAATTCAAAGATTGGATGCCATAATAGCCAACATAGAAGAAGTCGTTGAAGCCGTCATCATTTGGACTAAAAGCACTGGGAACATGCAAAGCGACATTTTCCAGCAAGACTTTGTTATAGGCAGTGTCTGCACAGCCTGTATTGCTATAGGCTATCAGCATGACAGTCCAATCTCCTGCAAATGGGAAGGTGTATAATGGATTCACTTCATCACTGGTTCCAGCACCGGTGCCAAAATCCCAAACATATCTATCAGCTCCTTGTGAAGCATTGGTAAATTGGACAGGTTGGGGTGCCCAACCTGATGCTGGATCATACACAAAGTCAGCTGTTGGATAGTCAAAAAAGACATCTACCGTGATAGAATCTGTCTCTCCTTCGCATGAGCCGATGAAGCTGGTAACATAATACGTAGTTGGCTCTACAGGAAGTACACCTATCGTTCTATTGGTATCACCGCTATTCCAGCGAACCCATTCACCGCCTATAGCAGTGAGTTCAATTTCTCCTCCAATACAGATAAAATTATCCCCTTCAATGTCCACGATAGGACGTTGGGTGATGTCTATAGCTACAGTGGTGTCGTTTACACAGCCGTTAGCATCAGTGCCCGTGACAAGGTAGAGGGTAGGTACATCTGGTTTGGCGATGGGGTCTGGAACATCGAAGGCAGAGAGGGATGGGTCAAATTGCCACGTGTAGCGAACACCTCCTGTAGCAATTAATTGGATGGAATCCCCTTCACAAATGGTCGTTTGAGGACTTGCAATAATGGTCGGCAAGGAGTTGACCAATACTTCTACAGAATCGTCCTTATGACAGCCATTTGTGTCTGTGACAGTGACATAGAAAATCGTCGTATTGGGGGGCGTAGCGAGTGGGGTGATTTTGGTAGGGTCGTCCACAAAGTCAGATGGTGACCATAAAAAGTCAATCCCTCCAGAAGCTTGGAGAACGGTAGAGAATCCAACACATACTGTATCATCTACGCCTGCATCTGCAGGAGGGAGCTGATGAATGAGTACTTCGACTCCTTTTTCACTGATACATCCATCCTGGCTGGTAGCGCGCACAATATATGTAGTATCTAAAGTAGGCCATACGAGTGGACTGGCAGCATTGGGGTTATCCATATTGTAGGCTGGGCGCCATTCAAACCGAACTCCATTGGTCGTTCGCATCAGGATGGTATCCCCTATACATAGGGATGTATCTTCCAAGGTATATACTTCAAATACTTCAATCGTCGTTGAATCCTTTTCTTCACACCCACGGGCATTGACAGCCGTAATGACATAGGTAGTGGTTGTATCAGGACTGGCTACAGGTGCCAAAATATTGGGGTTATTGATGGTATTGGCGGGAGTCCATGAGAAACTCACTCCATTGGAATGGCTTGCAAAGAGGCGCGCAGATATGCCTTCACATATGACCGTGTCTGGACGCGCATTGACAATCAAGCTTCGGTCTATGGAAACCTTTATTGTGTCGATGGCTCGACAGCCGTTTGAATCAGTTACCTGGACTCTGTAAGAGAAATCATTTGTGGGGAAGACAATTGCTGATGTACTGTCCCGGTTCAAAATATTGGAGTTGGGCTGCCATTGGTATTTGACCACACCCCCAGAGCCAACGGCTGATATGGCCACGCTGTCTCCCTTGCAGATAATTTCATCTGGTCCGGTCGCAACAGTTGGAGGAGGGTACACGATGATATCAGCGTAGGTGGTATCGCGAATATTGCAAGAGGCAGAATCTTCAATGATTAGCTGGACCTTCCAGGTGCCAGGGGTTCTGAAGATATGCTTGGGCTCAAACTGGCTGGAAGCTCCACCATCTCCAAAGTCCCAGAAATATTTGGTTCCTGGAGTTGTAATACTCCGGTTGTCAAAATTGACAGTCAATGGAGCACACCCTGTAAATAGAAGGGGGCGATTGACAATATCAAGGGGGCGGAACTGCGCTTCAATACCAGAAAGATCAAGACTGATCTTAAATGCTGCAAGGTTACAATTGCCGCTATTATTGGTGTTGCTGACGACCCCAGGAGTCGTTGGGAAAGTAGAGAAGCCGCCGCATCCTGCACATACAGCATGATAGACAATCCCCTCTCGGTCAAATCGACAAGTGCCGCCATCCACGTGCTCGCCTGACCCTCCTGCATTATTTCCTCCCAAATATGTCGCATATAGCAATCCACGGGCGTCTCGCTCTAATACAATGATATAAAAATCACTTCCATCAGTATTTCTTTGCAAAGCATCAGCTGTAGTGACCATCCCACTGGTGGAGCCACTATAGTTGGTTGATCCCCCCCATCCAGCTACATAGACATTTTCACATCGGTCTACGAGGAAAGCAGTCGGGGATATATTGGGCGTAGAAGCATTCGGAGAACCAAAAGTAGTGGAATAAATAATGCTGCTTAAGTCATTGGTGAGTTTAGTGATAAATTGCCGTGAGTTTACATTACTATAAACTGTGCCAATAACGGGATAAGTCCCTTGTGTTTGGCCTGTGATATAGACGTTAAAGTCATCATCTAATTCTAGGAAATAAGATTGATCATAGGAGTTGGTCCCAATGTAGGTAGCATTGAGCAAGTTGCGCCCATTGCTGCTAATCTTCGCCACATAACCATCCACTGTACCGCCAATATAATTCCTATTCAAAGCCCCTGTCGAGGTATTCAAATTTCGACTGGTTGTCCCACCTGTGACGTAGACATTGTATGAATTATCTAGTTTAAGACCATAGGCAGCGTCAAGCCCAGAGCCTCCAAAGAATGATGCCCAGGTGACAGCTGAGAGGTCGCTCGTCATTTTGACCACCAGACCATCCTGTGATCCCCCAAAAAACGGCTGAAAAGAGTTCGCATTCACGGGGAAATTATTGGATTTGGTGCATGCAGCTATGTAGACATTCCCCAAATCATCGAGGATGATTTCCCCTCTTGCATCATCCCCATAATTGGCTTGTAGAGCCGTAGGGGGCAATCCACTATTGAAATAATTACCGTTTTCCCCATCACTTCCCGTTCCCCCAAGGTAGGTACATGCAAGCATATTGGCACCCGTGGAGTCTAGTTTCGCGACAAAGATGTCCCAATCGTTATTATATTGAGGGTCATAGGAGTTGCTCGTTACAGGAAAATTATTTGATTGGGTTCGCCCATAAATATATAATTCCCCTTGGTTATTCACTACTAAACTCTGAGGCTGGTCAAGGCTATTTCCCCCTAGGTAAGTAGAATACTCCCTCAGATTTCCTGTGGAATTGAACTTTGTAATAGTAGCCTCGGTTCCACCTCCCCTAAATATCCGCTGGAAGGCACCTGCGGTCACAGGGTAGGAGGTCGATCCTCCACCCAGGGCAAAGATGATTCCTCCTGCATAGAGGTTGCCCGCTGTATCATATGTGGCAGTAAACCCCCAATTATCACCAAAAGCGCCTGTATAGGTAGAAAATATCAGACTAGGGTCGATGATCAATTCTCGATCTTTTCTATATCCCTCTGGGAACTCAAAGGTGACAACACTGTCAGTCAGAACATATCGGCAAGGGACATCAAGGCGTACCCCATTTACTTCTTGATAGGCATATGGCGCTTCTTCAATAACGGTACGGATAGAGGTTTTGACAATAAGGTCACCATCTCGTAGATATAATTCATCCGCTCCTTGGTATCCCAATTGAATCATCGATGGATCTCCACCGGGTTTGACGATCATGTCATATTTAGCCTCATCCCCATTTCCATACATGCGGAAGTCAATGTTGGGGTACAGCTTCTCATAAGTTAGCTGGCTATAAAGGGGGACCTTGCCAGCCCATTTGCTCTGATCATTCCCCAGAAAATAATTATGGTAATCGTGTGCTTTTTTTGCAGGAATAATGGAAGGGGACTCATTGGCTCCCAGAAAATCCACTTTAAGGACGTGTCCGTTGATTTTGGCATTAGGGTTTTTGGCTAGAATATCCCCGCCAAAAGCTCTTTTGGGATGCAAATGCGCCTGGGGGGGCAACTCGTAGAAGGCGTAAGTAAGACCTCCTTCTTTCATCAAGATATCTCCGCCATTCAAGTGGATAAGGTACTCAATATCAGCATCCCACTGCCCCTTGTTTTTTATAAATCGCAAGGCGCTTTCAGCGGGTTCAGTCTCCTCCATTTTCTTTTCCTTGTCTTGATTGGCAATAAGCACAGAAAATCCAACGGCAATTGCGAAAAGAATAAATAACAAATATCGATTTTTCATAGGGAGCTAGTTCTGGAATATGTTCTTTAACTAACGAAAAGTTTATTTCTAGTGTACCGAAAGATATCGAAAAATAGTCAAAACGGAACTTGGGCTGTCCAACTTTAAGCTTCAACGGTCATTGCATCGAAAGATACTTTAATTTCTCTTTTGAAATCGTCGTAAGGAGGACGGAATTTATTTGTGTCAAGAATCAATAGTTGAAAGATGCTACCTGTTTCCCAAAGACATTTAACCGATTGCTTTCCCCTATTGTTATTTGTTAAGGTCCTTCTTCACACTTCCCTTTTTTCTTATTAGTTTTCGGCATGAAACGCCATACAGAGACTGAGGAAAATTACCTGAAAGCTGTTTATCGATTTAGCCAAAAGCTCACAAGTGAGAAGGAATTTGTCAATACCAATACCATTGCCAACTATTTAGACACCAGCCCTGCTTCCGTGACAGATATGTTTAAGCGACTAAAGGGCAAAAAACTAGTGACTTACCAGAGCTATAAAGGTGTACGCCTCACCTCGCTGGGAGAAAAAGTCGCTCTTAATACGATCCGCAAACATAGGCTTTGGGAGGTGTTTTTAGTGGAAAAATTGAATTTCTCTTGGGATAATGTACATGAGATGGCTGAGCAGTTGGAGCATGTAGATTCTGTGGAACTGATCCGAGCGCTCGACAAATTTTTGGGGTATCCCAAATTTGATCCCCATGGGGACCCCATTCCTTCAGAGGATGGAGAGATGCAAAAGCGTAAAACGCATTTGCTCTCGGAAGTGGCCGCAGGCACTGAAGTCTCCATTGTAGGCGTGACCTTCTCAGGTCCCGATTTCCTTCAATACCTAGATCAGCTTCAACTCAATATCGGCCAGCGCATCAAGGTAGTTGAAAAACTGCCATACGATCGCTCTCTTCGGCTTCAATTGGACAAGATGACCATCGTCCTCAACGGCAACATCGCCGATCAATTGGTGGTCATGGAAGGGTGAGACCGTTTCCCGTAGGTAAGGTCACGAGATCTCGTGACCCTACCTACGGGAAACGGCGGGATCGTTCGTCGCAAAGCTCCTCACTGTGAGACTTGTGCTGAGCCTGTCGAAGTACCGCTCGATTCGAAGACTCATCTCGCTGTGAGACAAGAGATTTAATTTTAGACAAACTGATTGAACTTGCACTTTCCCTAAACCCTAAACCCTAAACCCTAAACTTTCCTCCCCATGCTTACCCCTTTCCAACCTGGCGACCAGAAAACCTATACAGTGACTGTCACGGAAGACAAATTGGCGCGGTTTGACGCTGGACTGGTGCATCCGCTGTATAGTACCTTTGCTTTGGGGAAAGATGCTGAATGGGCATGCCGGTTGTTTGTATTGGAAATGAAGGAAGAAGGAGAGGAGGGGATAGGAGGTTATCTATCAGTAGAGCATATTTCACCTGCCCCTTTAGGGAATCAAGTGACGATTACAGCAACTTTGGAAAAAGTAGTCAAAAATGAAATCATTTGTACCTATGAAGCACACGTGGGAGATCGATTGATTGCAAAAGGCCGCCAAATTCAAAAAATCATCAACAAGCAGCGGTTTGATGCGTATATAGCTTCTCTTTGAAGAGAATGATAGAATGATAAAATGATAAAATGATAGAATGAATTGATGTGGAGGGTAAGATGAACTTTTTCAATTTTAGCAAATAAATACATGGCGGATAAAGGAAGAAATACAACCGTAATTTCCAATCGCAAAGCGCGATTTGAATACCATATTATGGAAGAATTTGAGGTGGGGATGGTATTGCAAGGCACTGAAGTGAAGTCCCTTCGCAATGGCAAGGCCAGCATGCAGGAAGCATATTGCTCCATCGACAATGAAGAAGAGCTTTATGTAGAAGCACTCAATATTGCAGAATACGACAAAGGAAATATCTTCAATCACCAGCCAAAGCGCAGGCGCAAATTGCTGATGAAAAAAGCGCAAATCCGAAAACTGAAGCGTAAATTGGATGAAAAAGGACTTACCTTGATTCCACTAAAACTTTTCTTCAACGAACGGAATTACGCTAAACTCATCATCGCTTTAGCCAAAGGTAAACGCCTCTACGACAAACGCGATGACATCAAAGAACGCGACAATAAGCGCGACCTGCAACGCGTCATGAAAGACTACTGATGATATATGTATATGTCATAATACCGATTGTAGTGTTGGCCATTGCTATATGGTATGGCGTGCGGATATTCGTGAGCCGTGCCAAAAAGCAAATGTATGAGGCATTTGCGGCTTCTCATGACCTCAAGTTGGGCGCCTATGAAGCTGGAGCCTACAAAATGGTGGGTCACTATAAATCATACCCCATTTCCCTACAATCATTTCATGCTGAACCTGATGAAGTCCTTGGGAAAAAAGTCAGGCTGTCCATGCCGATGACCAATCCCAACCTGATGTATTTTCGCGTAGAAAAAGGGCTTTCAAAGGCATCTTGGGGGAAATTATTTGAACAGGAAGGGGCTATTCATATCTCTCATGAATTGGGAGAGGCACTGACGATCTATGCCTCCGACCAGCTTTTCAGTGGAATCATTCTCTCAGAAGCAATGAAAAAGCGCATTCAAATGGTTTTTTATTCGTGGGATTGGGGCATGGTGTATATCATGGGAGATGAACTGGGCGCCATTTTTCCAGAAGTGCTGAGCGGAGAGGATGGCTGGAAAATGACGGAGGCCTTTATGGGAATATTGGTTCAGGTCAAAGATGAGTTGAATAACTAGGGCACGATTCAAAAATACCGAGTTATTTTTAAATCATGCCTCAAGGCTTTCAGCTATTATTTTCATTGCTAAACTATCGTTTTCCGTGTCCTGAAAATATTATCCCTATCGCGGACATAATCACGCTTGATTTTTTGTAACTGCTCATAAACACCAGGAAAATATCTTTCTGTAGGAATAGAGCTATCTTTAAAGCTAATGAAGGAGCCATCCGTCTCTGGAAAATCAGCATCTCTGCATCCCTGAATCCAATCCATTGCTTTATTGATATGGGCATAGACATGATGTTCTTTTCCTGCTTTTTTGTCAGCATCCTTTTCATTCCACCATGCCTGATACTGAATCGTATAGGGTCTTTTGGCATAAGGAAATGCAGAACCACTTGGAAAGGCAGGCTTGAGATAATCTTCTGTATAATAGTTGCCTGATATGGCACCTAGGGTTACATAGGTATGGATATGTGCTTGAATTCCTTCATGAGAAATCAAATCAGAGCGTAGTGACTGGATGAGTTTCTTTCTACCCGCTTCTCCAAGCCCCCCTTCATTTACCAATCTACTGGTAAGTTTATGAGGCGCAGGATCATCTATATCAGGAGGGAAATGGGTCAATACAGGTGTTTTCCCTTCCGCTTCTAATTGGCTATGCTCGGTAGATATTCTTCCCCAGGAAGAAAAGCTATGTTCCTCTTTCTTCGCATCAGTCACCACATCAACAAAACTAGCTGGGGTATCTGCAAACCAATCTTTCAAATCCTGATGCAACAGCTCTTCCAGTTCCGCTTCTGAATCGACATCGGCTCCATAATAGCCAAAAAAGACACACTCATGGATAGATTCTTCGATAGGTTTATCATCTTCAGGTATCGCATTGATTTGTAAATTCGTACCCATCAGCCTTTCATGTTTGCCTGGAGCTATAGCGTTCTCCCAGTTTTCTAAAATCTTGATGGCTGGCGCGAGACGTTCTCCTCCCAGCAAGTGCTTCCACTTTGCCATAAACCTAAGGGTAAACTTAGGTTGTGTGAAGGTTTTTAATACGATTTTAGTCAGAACTCCATAGCTAAATCCGCCACCGCCCTTCAAAGCCCACAATAGTTCTTTAGATTTCCGATCTGAATCGTTTTCTGATAATGTGATAATATTGCCTTCACCGTCTATCAACGTAGCTCCTATCAACCGCTCACAGCACATCCCATGCAGTCTGGTCCACGGTCCCCAACCCCCACCAAGGGTAAACCCCATCACACCTACGGTCTCACAGGTGCCATGAGGGATACTCACATTGTTCTCATCAAGCACCGGAATTATTTCTCTGAATTTTACCCCCGAACAAATAGTAGCTGTTCCATTTTTGTGATCCAATGAAAAGTTATTCATCAGCAGAAAATCAATGACAATGGCGTCTGTTCCTGTACTTTCACTTTCATGGTCGTGACCTGTGGATTTAACCCTTAGCGGGTATTCTTGATGCTGTTTAGCAATGTTGATTACATGGGCGACATGTTCTTCACTGGTACAATATACAATGGCTGCAGGCCTCACATTGAACCGTCGATTGAATCCAAATCTTTCAACCTCATAATCCAAGGTAATGGATTCCATGATGTCTTTATGTACATTTTTTCTCTTGGTATGAACGATGTCTCCACTGATCAGCACGATTGGAGGATTTGTGATAGATTGGAGTTTGTTTTTGAGATCAGAGTGGCTAATTCTTCTATTCATTTTTGAAATTATTTATATTTACCTAAGCCTTCGGAATATTTATCATTCATTATTTGGTAATACTACATTTTTCCTCCCAAAATTTCCTAAATTGTTGAAAAAAATCCGCTTATGCGTTTCCTCTACTCTTTTTTTGTCATGATCATGCTAGCCAGTTGTGGTTCCTCTGCAGAGGATGAAACCGCTGATGTGCCAGCCAATCGCGCGGTAGCAGCTACCTCCTTTCTGGGAAAACCCTTATATGCACCTACCCTTTCACCTGAAAAACAGCAAAAATTAGAAGCTGATCTGAAAGCAGCAATGGAACTCCACGAGCGCTTCCCAGACAGTCTGGAATTCATTATCTGGCATGGCCGGCGGCTGGCCTATCTCAGCAGGTATAAAGAGGCAATTGAGGTATATACAAAAGGCTTAACCAAATTTCCGGATTCTTATAGGTTGCGCCGTCATCGTGGCCATCGTTATATTTCAATAAGAAAGCTTGACCAAGCAATCAAAGACCTGAGCGAAGCGGGAAAACTAGCCAATAAATTGCCAGTTGAGATAGAGCCCGATGGCATTCCCAATAAGTTGAATCAGCCATTGTCCAATACTCATTTCAATATTTGGTATCACCTGGGCCTTGCATATTTCTTGAAAGGGGAGTTTAAACGAGCGGAATATGCTTATACCGTTTGCAATATCTATTCAGTCAATGACGACTTGAGATGCGCGACAGGAGATTGGCTGTATATGACCTTGCGCCGCCAGGGGCGACATGAAGACGCTATAATAGCATTAGACTTCATGCATACCAATATGAACATCATTGAGAATGATAGCTACTTTAAGCGCCTTCAAATGTACCAAGGGGACATCGCCCCGGAAGAATTGCTGGAGGTGACAGACCCAGAAGCTGACAAAGCGGTTAGCATGGCGACCCAAGGATATGGGGTAGGAAATTGGTACCTATGTGAAGGAGATACCACCAAGGCCCTAGAAGTCTTCAAGGAAGTGCTTACTGGTAGCCATTGGGCTGCATTTGGCTATATTGCAGCAGAAGCCGACCTCAAGCGGCTTAGGAATGAATAAAAATTAAAATGAAAGTTAAAATCAAAATATGAACTGATTTTTAGTGATTCATTGATGAATAACTGAAAAGTTATTTTTCCTTCAATCCTCAACCAGCATTCAAAATTCATCATTCAAAATTCAAAATTCCTCTCAGCCTATGACCAAATTCAAGGAAATGTGTAAAGCCTACACGACCGCACAACATCAGTTTCGGGACTTTCAAGAAGCAAGTATCAACTTTGCAGAAATGCTTTGGACGAGGATGATAGAATATTTTAAAGTCCCTCCTACCCAGACAACTTTGTACGAAATCAATTCCCAGGGGGGATTTGAATTGGCTAACCCGCCCTTCACGACATTTATGCATTTGAGGCAGGATGGCTATTGGCAATTTGGTGCAGGAATCACGGTCTATGAACAGCCTGATGCCTATCCGCGGGATACCATTCTCTTATACCTTATGGTACGACGTAACCTCGATGGTACCTATAATGCGCGGTTGGGAGGCGTAGATGAAGTATTTGTGATTCACCCTGATCGACTTAGTGATTTTGAGTCTTACTTTGAGCATTTGTTCCAAATGATCATGGGCAGTTATAAAACAGGGTTAGATCGATTGCTTCAAGAAAATACGACCAACCGGATTGGCTTTGATATAGGAGAATTGACCAAAGAACCTAGAAAAGGGCTACAATCTTAGGAATTATTGATTAATAATTTTTTACGATTCTTCTTGTATTTTTTTGAGAATCTCAGCCCACTGCGCCTCTTCATCCTCAGAGGTGGCTGTAGGTTCTGGTTGAGCCAATAAGGTCTTTTCATAGAACGCTAGCAGGTTTTGGACAATTTGGCGGTTGCTAAATTGACTCCTAACCAACTCCTGTGCATGGCTTCCCAATGCATCTACCATGCCCTTTTGTTCTACCAGGATGGAAATCGCATTGGCAAAGTCTTTAGGGTCGTCTGCAATCATGATGTGCTCCCCATGCTTGGCTGGGATGCCTTCGGCAGCGATTGTGGTAGCCACAATCGCTTTTCCCAACGCCATGCCTTCAATGATCTTGACGCGCATGCCGCCTCCAGAGAGCAATGGGACGACCATGATGGCTTTGGATCGCATATAGGTATAGGCATTTTCAACCTCTCCTAAAATCTTCACGCGTTCAGTTGCAAGATTGGAAAAACTGGATGGCATCCGGCGACCTGCTACATAGAAATTGAGCAATGGATAGCGGCTATGTAAAATGGGCCACACATATTTAAAAAACCATCGCATGCCCTCTTGATTAGGGGCCCAGTCAAGGGCACCAATATAGAAAATGGAAGGATACTCCGTTTGGGTATCTTCATCGACCTCCATTTTTTTTAAATCAAACCCTGCCGTACTTACATGGATGGGGATACTGCCTGCTCCCATCTTTTCCAGTTTTGATGCATCGCGTTCTGTGATGGGAATAATGGCGTCATACGCTTTCTCCCATAACATGGCTTCTTGGTATTTGGCAATACGGGCGGCAGTCTCTTCCAGGTATTTGCGCTTTAGGCGGCTTCCCGCTTTTTGGGCCTGCCGTTCCCAAATTTCATGTTCGATATTATGTGACCGCAGAACAACAGGTGTTTGGGGGGCTTTCTCTCGGATCAGCGGGATGTACACACTTAAGTAAAGCCCTTCCAGTTGGACAAGGTCATAGGTATGGTCTTTTAGGAGTCGGTCTAGCTGCATGGAAAATCCCTCAGCTGTGAATCGCTTGATGTGGTAGGGTTTTTGGGAAAAAAGCAGATTTTTGAGGGCAGCCCATGGCTTGATCCGAATATCGACATCAACGGCGTAGAACCTTGCCAGGTTTTTGATTTCTTTAGGGATATTATCGAGATCGACATAATGCTTATGGGTATTCATGGCCAATACGGTGACTTCATGCCCTTCTTGCGAAAAACCTCGAATCATACTCATCATAGCAATTGCCCCTCCGTCATTTTCAGGATAAGGGAATTTATTTGCGAGAATCAGAACCTTACGGGAAGTTGCCATGTCATTGTTTTTTGCCCAATTTACCCATCAAATAATGAAACAAAAGCACACATTTCCAAAATGGACTTTCAAGGAATCTACATAATTCCAGAATATGGTGCGACGGGGTTTCAAAATACATTTCTTTTTGCCAATTTGACCTTGTGAATTAAACCATTATTCTTAGCCATATGAATTACTACGAATCAAGTAAGATTAAAAACATTGCCATTCTAGGGGGATCCAAGGCCGGGAAGACTACCCTGGCCGAATGTATGATGTTTGAAGGCGGCGTGATCAGCCGTATGGGTTCTGTCGAGGACAAGAACACCGTATCCGACTACCATGAAGTGGAGCATGAGCGTCAAAACTCTGTTTATTCTTCCATCATGCACACTGAGTGGCGCGGAACCAAAATCAATATCATTGACACCCCTGGACTAGACGACTTTGTCGGGGAAGTAATTCCTGCACTTCGTGTCGCAAATACTTCTTTGTTGGTAATTAACGCACAAAATGGCGTAGAGGTAGGTACGGAAATCATGATGCGCTACCTTCGCAGATACGAAAAACCCACCATCCTCGTCGTCAACCAAATCGACCACTCGAAGGCTGATTGGGACCGAACACTCGAATCGGTCAATTCACAATTTTCGGAGAATGTTGTCGTCGTACAATACCCCTATAATGCAGGAGATGGCTTCGATTCCATCATCGATGTCCTGAAAATGGTCATGTATAAATTTCCCCCAGAAGGAGGAAAGCCTGAAAAACTTCCTATCCCAGATGATCAAAAAGAGCGCGCTGATGAATTGCATAATGAATTGGTAGAGGCCGCGGCTGAGAATGATGAGGACTTGATGGAATTGTACTTCGAAGAAGGTACACTGACTGAAGACCAAATGCGCGATGGCATACGCAAAGGGATGTTGAGTAGATCTTTGCTTCCGCTTTTCTGTGTTGCTTCTAAGAAAAATATGGGCAGTGGCCGCCTGATGGGCTTTATAGGCAATGTAGCCCCTTCAGCAGCGGATGTTGCGCCAGAAAAGACAACTGAAGACGAAGAAATAAAAACGACCGATAGTGATACCACCCTATTTGTATTCAAAGCAGCTAATGAAAAGCATGCAGGATCAGTAGGTTATTTTAAAGTTTGCTCAGGCGAATTGTCCTCGGGGATGGAGCTGACTGATTCCACTACTGGAAATAAGGCTAAGATGAACCAGCTCTATATCATGGATGGAAAAAACCGTTCGCCTGTCGAAAAATTGGCTGCTGGAGATATAGGGGCTACGGTGAAATATAAAGGAGCAAATACCAATAACACCCTTAGGTCTTCTGGAGATGGCAAAAAAATAGCCCCCCTCAATTTCCCTAATCCGAGGATTCGTGTAGCGGTAGCACCTACCAAGTCAGGCGAAGAAGAGAAAATGGGCGCAGCCCTCAATAAGATGCATGAAGGGGATCCTACCCTTATCATGGAACTCTCCAAAGAATTGAAACAGACGATTTTACATGCACAAGGAGAGCTTCACCTTCAAACGGCTAAGTGGACGCTTAGTAAAGAATATGGGGTAGAAATCGAATACAGCAAGCCAAGGATATCCTACCGAGAGACTATTCGAGCACAAGCGGAAGCCAGCTATAAGCATAAAAAACAATCAGGTGGTTCTGGGCAGTTTGGGGAAGTATTCATGCGGATTTTCCCATGGACGGAAGGCGTAGAGATGCCTACAGATCTTAAAGTCCGTGGCCAAGAAGAGATAGAACTGGATTGGGGAGGAAAGCTCCTCTACTGTAGCGCCATCGTAGGGGGTTCTATCGATGCGCGTTTTATGCCTGCCATCCTCAAAGGCATCAATGAAGTAATGGAGGAAGGTCCCCTTACCAAAAGTTATGCACGAGACATTGTCGTCATTGTGTATGATGGCAAAATGCACCCCGTAGATTCCAATGAGATTTCGTTCAAAATTGCTGGTGGGCGTGCTTTTAAAGAGGCTTTTTTGAATGCCAAACCGATGCTGCTAGAACCAATTTATCGGTTAAAAGTCCTTACCCCCGATGATTATACAGGGGACATTATGACTGATCTTCAAGGAAGAAGGGCATTGGTAGAGGGAATCGAGAGCGAAGGTAGTTTGCAAAAAATTGTAGCCCGTGTACCCCTTGCAGAACTCTATAAATATACCACTACCCTAAGTTCCATTGCACAAGGACGTGCAGCCTACGAGCGTGAATTCCTTGAATACGCCATGGTGCCTTCTGATGTACAAGCTAAGCTCGTCAAAGAATTAGCAGCTCAGGAGGAAGAATAAAAAAAGCTTTCGCTTTTTATGGTAAGGCCAGCGTCCTGCGTTGGCCTTATTTGTTTTTTTGGGCTACCTTTGCGTGCTCAAAAAATTGGATGGAACATTAACCTGAACTCCACATGAAACTCATCTCCGAAGCATCCCTTTCTGGCAAACGTGCCCTTGTCCGTGTAGACTTTAACGTCCCCCTTCAAGACGGAGTCGTCACAGATGATCGCCGTATCCGCGAAGCTGTCCCTACAATTCAGCATATTCTTGATCAAGGAGGATCGGCTATCCTCATGTCCCATATGGGACGGCCAAAAGGAGGGCCTGAAGAGGCATATAGCCTAAAACAAGTTATCCCAACCCTCAAAAAATACATTACCGCAGAAGTGCTATTTGGAACAGACTGTATTGGAGAAGAGGCGTTTGTGCAAAGCGCCAATCTCCAACCTGGTCAGGTGCTCTTATTAGAAAATTTGCGTTTCTATAATGAGGAGAAAAAAGGGGATGAAGCTTTTGCGCAAAAACTGGCAAAGCATGGGGATCTTTACGTCAATGACGCCTTTGGTACAGCCCACCGAGCACATGCTAGTACGGCCGTTATCGCTGCGAATTTTGAGGAAAAATATGCAGGATTTCTGTTGAAAAAGGAAGTGGATAATGCGGATAAAGTGCTTGACAGTGCAGAGAGGCCCTATACGGCCATTATGGGAGGTGCCAAAGTATCTGACAAAATCCAGATCATAGAGCGACTGATGGACAAGGTGGATTATATCCTCATAGGGGGCGGAATGGCTTTTACCTTTCTCCGTGCCAAAGGCTATCGAGTAGGAACCTCCCTCCTGGAAAAGGAGCACATCCATACCGCGGCTTCATTGCTCAAAAAGGCTGTACGCAAAGGCGTTCGGATTCTGACGCCAGTAGATTCAGTAGTGTCTGACAAGTTTGGGGAAGATGGGCAAATAGATGTGGTGAGAAATGAAGACTTTCCTGACGGCATGATGGGCCTAGATATTGGTCCAGACACATTTGGATACTATTTCGATACCATTATCCAGTCTAAGACAGTCCTCTGGAATGGCCCTATGGGTGTATTTGAAATGGATACCTTTGCAAAAGGGACAGAAGCCATTGCAAAAGCCATCGCTACTGCAACAGAAGAAGGAGGTACCTTCTCCTTGATTGGCGGAGGAGACTCGGCCGCCGCTATAGCCAAATTTGGGCTAGAAGACAAGGTTTCTTATGTGTCCACAGGCGGCGGCGCCTTACTAGAGTATTTGGAAGGAAAGTCGCTGCCGGGGATTGAAGCCCTAGGATGAAGAAGGTTCTGAGTTTTAGGTTTTATGTTCTAAGTTGTGGCATCCTTCATAAGTAGTTGACACTTGAGAAGTGTCAACATCCAACAGCATGACAATGTAAAATTGTCAACAAACTGTCAACTACTTTTGCCAAGTATGAAGGATGCCTAAGTTGTTCCTGAACCTAGAACCTAGAACCTAGAACCTAGAACCTAAAACTTAGAACCTATTCAATTCGTCCCGAACGACCCGATTGATCGCCTTAGGATCGGCTTTGCCTTTAAATTGACGCATCAATTGCCCTACAAAAAAACCAGCTAACTGTTTCTTGCCTTTTCGAAAGCGAGCTACTTCATCTGGATGCTTTTTCATTAAGGCATGCATGGCAGCTTCAAGTTCGTCTGATTGGTCTGCCAATATTAGGTTATTTGACCGGGCGAGTGTAGCTGGCAGTTCGTTGGGGTATTTAATCATTAGCGGAAAAAGCTGGGCTTTAGCAGCACTGAAACTCACCTTTCCTTCTTTGACCAAGGCAGCGGCAGCCGCTATTTGTTTCGGTGGTAACCCAACTGTCTCTATCTCTAATTTTTCGGCATTTAAGTACGCATTTACAGGCCCCAACAGCCATGTACTGGCTGCATCCGCATCACATCCTGCTGCCATAACGGCTTCAAAATAGTGTGAAAATGCTTTTTGCTCGGTGAGGGCAGCTGCCTTATGAGGAGATAGTCCAAGAGCTGATACATAGCGTTTGAAGCGCGATTTTGGTAATTCTGGCAAGCTGGCTTGAATAGCTGAAATGGTAGCGTCAGGGAGGGCCAAAGGCTGCAAGTCAGGCTCTGGGAAATAGCGATAATCATCCGCCGTTTCTTTATCCCGCATAGATGCGGTGATACCTCGATTGATATCATAAGTTCGGGTCTCCTGTTTAATGGTCTGACCTGCCGTCAGCAAGGAGATCTGCCGTTCTATCTCATATCGGATAGCCTTTCGGGTAAAATTAATGGAATTAAGGTTTTTAACCTCGACTCTTGTTCCCAATGTTTCAGTACCAGCAAGCCTCACAGAAATATTGGCGTCACAGCGCATATTGCCCTTTTCCATATCGGCATCGCTGATTTCAAGGTACCGAACCAGCTTGCGTATTTCAGTTAGAAAAATGCCAACTTCTTCTATCGTACGGAAATCGGGACGTGTCACGATTTCCAATAACCCTGTCCCTGCTCTGTTAAGGTCTATTTGAGTAGATGACGGGTCCTGGTCGTGAATGGATTTCCCTGCATCTTCTTCTAAGTGAATTCGTTCAATGCCTATTCTTTTATGCTTCCCTTCAGCCAATTCAAGATCCAAATACCCGTTTTCACAAATCGGATGTTCCGCCTGTGAAAGTTGATAGCCTTTAGGAGAGTCTGGATAGAAATAGTTTTTTCGGGCAAAATAGGTATGGCGAGCAATCTCACAATTAGTGGCGAGGCCTAATCGAATAGCATACTCAATGCAAACCTGATTGATCGACGGCAAAGCGCCTGGATGCGCGAGCGTAATAGGTGAAACCCATTGATTGGCCTCCGCCCCAAATTGGAAGCCTTCAGTTGCAAATACTTTACTTTTGGTGTGCAATTGTACATGCACCTCAAGGCCCATCACGGGTTGATAAATCATGTAGCATTATAGCATTTAGGAATGAATAAAAATTAAAATGAAAGTTGAAATTAAAATATGAACTGATTCTAAGTAAATTATGGATGAATAACTGAAAAGTTATTTTTCTTCATTCCTTAATCAGAAAATAATAGCGTAATTCATTCTATCATTCCCTCATCCTGTCATTCACTCATTAGTCCAAATGCATCCATTCCTTTTTCACCAGCAATTCTTCTTCAGATTCTACCACATCTGGATTAGGAATACAACAATCTACTGGGCAAACAGCGGCACATTGAGGCTCGTCATGGAACCCCGTGCATTCTGTGCATTTATCTGTCACGATATAATAGACTTCCTCAGACACAGGAGGATTACTAGCGTCAGCATCTACGGTAGTTCCGTCTAATCCTATAATTAACCCTTTGATCCCAGTACCATCTGAATACCGCCATGTTTCAGCAGGCTCATAGATAGCATTATTGGGACATTCAGGTTCACATGCACCACAATTGATGCATTCGTCAGTAATCATGATCGCCATAAAAAATATCTTTTTAGTAAATTCGTCGCAAATTATAAACTTGGCTGTGTACAACCAAATTTGCTGATGAGTTGTTCAATGGGGATAAAAATAAATGACTGAATTTGTTTAACATGTTAATATTTTTGCCTATCTTGAAATTACCTCACCAAAATATGGTACATAAAGCCATATTATAAAAATTACGTCTAATTTAACATCGGAATAACTATTTCTTCCCATTTTGTGTTGGGAATAATGCGCTTGTAATTCATGTCTAACCCATTGCGAAACAGCTTAATCGCAGGTCTTCCTATGTTAGGGGAAGCCCTACAATCCATTCCAGATGAAGTCGTGACCGCTGCGACATCAGACAATCCCTGGTTCAATGAAGCGACGATCAAATATAGCATTGATCAAATTTCCACTTGGCTTCAACAAGATTCTTTACACTCATTTCTAAACCTTTATCCTGAATCTGCTCCTATCTCTAAGCGAGTAGGAATTATCATGGCAGGTAATATTCCATTGGTGGGATTTCATGACCTCTTGATGGTGTGGCTTGCAGGACATCAGGCAATTGTAAAACCTTCTCACCAGGATACGATCCTGATGAAGTGGCTTATCGGAGAAGCTGTGAGGGTGATGCCTATGGTGGCGAAATATGTAGAAATAACGTCCATGCCAGCAGATATTGACTTTTTGATCGCTACTGGCAGTGATAATAGTGCGCGGTATATTCATCATCGATATGCGGATGTGCCTCACTTATTGAGGAAACATCGTTACTCTATTGGGATTATCGATCAACAGACGACACCAGAAGATTGTGAAAAACTCGCCTACGATTTGTTACTTTACCATGGATTGGGATGTCGAAATGTCACCAATTTATTGGTAGAGGAGGGCGTAGATGTGGTTACGTTATTAGCAAATTGCACATTATCAGATGAATATTTCAGCGAACAGTATTTTGCTAAAATTAATCGAGAATATGCTCGTTTATCTATGCTAAATAGGACACCTATAAACTATGGGCAATTTTTGGGAACTTGGCGGCATGAAATTGCACCAAGTCCATTGGGCGTGATTCACCTGATCCCATTTAGGTCCTCTGATCAAAAAAAAGCGCTTATCCACTCATACAAAAATCAACTCCAATGCACCGTAGGAGGCGATATCCCGTATGGTTTTGCGCAAAAACCTAGGCTAAATGATTTTGCTGACGGTGTTGATAGCATGAAAATGTTGATAAAATGTTAGCTGGCATTGTTAACTTTGGAAGGGCTAATGTGATAGGTCTGCATGATTTTTGCTTATTATATAATTGCCCTCCCGATGTGTCCAAATCTAGACTGGATTTACCGATATTTATTCCCCTTTTCCCGATTTATTTCCTTTTCCTGACCAAATGCAACCCTAGTTAGAAGATGAAAAAGAAACCTAACACCCTCAAGAAATTAGTACTAGCAGTCGTAATGATGCTTCCATTGTCCCTGATGGTAGCTCAGAGTGGATGGTTGCCACATTTATACTTTGGCATACCTGGGAGCGACCGCCAAATCGTATTTTTTGATGAATTTGAGGACAATCAAAATGAATGGAACCTCAACTCGTCTTATCTCAAGATGGAAATTGTAGGCGGCGACTTTTACTGCGAATCCAAAAATAACAGGACATACGTCAAGCGCCGTTTTATCCCCATTAACCAATCTGGCGATTATGAGATTGAAGTCAGTATGCGCTATGTCAAAGGGAAGGGGAGTCGCCCTATTGGGTTGACCTTCGGCCGAGATGTAGGCGGCAATGAGTATAATTTTTATTTTAGTTCTGATGGGAAATACCGAATTCTCAAATATGAGGATGGGAAATATGACAATTATACTCCCTGGACAGCCCATAAACTGCTGAGTACCTATTCCTACAATACCCTGACTGTCAGGAAGGTAGGGCAGAAATGGCACTTTTTCCTCAACCGTGACAAGGTGTTTGAGACGGATGCAGAACCCCTCTTTGGGTATGATATGGGCTTCACAGTTGGGGGAGATATGGCTGTAGAAGTAGATTATATCAAAATTTCAGAATTGAAGAATGGGGATAATATGGGCCCCAAGATCTCCATTACTTCTCCTTCTCTGGATATTCAAAATAAAGTAACCTTGCATTCTGATCGGCAAGTGATCCGTGGACGTGTCACAGATCCATCAGGGATATCCTTGCTTACGATCAATGAGCATACTGTCATTCCAAGCCCTACAGGCGAATTCTCTGCCAGCGTGCGGCTACCATTTGGAACTACCCGTATTCAAGTGGATGCGACAGATAACCTAATGAACAAGTCCACTGAGGTCTTTTTCATGGACTATATGCCAGTCATAGAAGAACCTGACTTTGTTCAAAAGGGAGGAAAAAACTACCTCATCACCATTGGAATCAATAATTACAGCTTTTGGAGCCGCTTGCACAATGCGACAAAAGATTGCCGAGACTTGGCACAGGTGCTTAAAGAGGATTATCACTTTGACGATGCTTACACCATCAGTCTGACGGATAAGCAGGCTACACGTGAGAACATTCTAGAAGCTTTTGAAAGCCTCCAGGATAAAATTACGCCTAATGATAATTTGCTAATCTATTATGCCGGCCACGGCTATTATGACAATAATTCTGATCGCGGATATTGGGTCCCGGTGAATGCGCGTCAAAGCAAAATCGCTGATTACATCCGAAATTCAACGATACACGACTATTTGAGTAGTATCAATTCACACAATACCCTGCTCATTGTAGATGCGTGTTATGCCGGATCACTTTTTGGCCGGACCAGGGGCGCGCTCAATGAGGAGAGTCCTTCACGCTGGGCTTTTACTTCTGGGGATATCGAAAAGGTATGGGATGGCCAACCTGGTGAAAATAGCCCCTTTGCTAAGTATTTGATTTCTTGTCTCCGCCAAAATACCAAAAGGAAACTGCATGCCAGTGAATTGATCTCCAATGTCAAAGCTTCTGTCATGCGCAATACCAATCAAACCCCTAAAGGGGATCCCTTGCAAAATGTGGGGGACCAAGGAGGCGTGTTTATTTTTTATAAGAAATAATTAACAAGAAACAAGAAAGTATAAAGGAAAGAGTGGCTTTTATGACCTTTTAACTTTGTACTTCCTTGTTTCTTATTTTTACTTTTCTCTATTCTCTTCTCCTCATGATTTCCTCAAAATAACCCGCAGCCAGGGATGCTCAAAGCTATAGCTTTCGAGCTGAAGCATATTGGAAAACCGGGGAAGAAAGACGTTTCTACGACGATTATTAAGGTCTATGACCAATTCGTCTCCATACTTGTGGAGTTCAAAGTCATCTTCCTCTATAAAAGGTAATCGGATGCTCAATTGGTACCCATTTTTCAACTCTTTGACTTCAAAAGGAGTCGCTTGGTGAAGAACCTTCTCGGGGTCCATGGTTCCATAAATGGCTTCGCTGATCTGTTGTAAGCGATCTAGGCCAAATACTTCCTCCCCTAAATGACCAACTTTGAAGATGGGAACTGGCGCAAAACTCTCTTCTATTTCTTCAAGGTAATAGGCCTGAGACTGGATGTATTTTCCCAACACACTGTCTTTCAATTCTTTGGGCAAAATTCGGTTGACAATCACAGCATCTACATGATATCCATATAGTTGGAGGTAGGTATAAGAGCGTTTGGCCTCCTGGACGACCATTCTTTCTGGATTTGCGACGATGCGGATGGAGCAGATTTCTGGCCGGGTAAATATCTGCTGGATGCGGTCCATCTTTTCAAATAAATGCTCCAATTCCTCATACCCCTTGTCGATAGGGATATCCGCTACCTTGCGCATGACAGCACCCATGGTCTTCACCGCGAAGCGCTGACCAGGGAAGGCTCTTGTGAGCCAAGATTGCATGACCTGGGGTAAGCTCAACAGCGTAAGCGTTTCGCCCGTAGGAGCGCTATCTATGATCAGGAGGTCATAATTCCCTTCAGAATAGAATTTCTCAATCCATAAGAAGGCAGAGGCCTCTTCCATGCCGGGTAGCACTGCCAACTCTTCTGCAATGACATTTTTGACACCTTTGAAACGAAAGAGGGTGAGCATCAATTGACGCATATTGCCCCAATATTTTTTCATGGAGTAATACACATCAAATTCTTGCGCATACAAGTTCGGGACAACTTCTACTGGTTCTGGACCCAGTTCCACATCCAATGCATCCGCCAAACTATGAGCTGGATCGGTAGACATCACAAGGGTTTTGTGACCTTCTTTGGCTGCTTTGAGGGCTGTAGCAGCTGCCATAGTCGTTTTTCCTACCCCTCCTTTTCCGGTAAATAATATTATCCGCATGAATCATTTTTCCATTAGTACTTCTCAGACATTCAGACGACAAAGGTACATAAAAAGAAATAGGGCAGATTCTCTAAGGAGAACCTGCCACTAGCCACGCGATGCAACAAAAAGGGGATGAATCTTTAAGTCTTTATATTTTTTTCTAAAAACTTTTCTGTTGTTTTACATGGGCAAATATAGGGCAGAGGTATAACCAATGTCAAGAAAATAATAACATTTTTTAATAATTACTTTAAAATAATCAACACATTATCAGTTTTCATTAAATTAACTAACGAATTGATAGTAAAAACTGGATGTAGATTTTTCATTAATACTTATCTATCACCAAAGCTGTAAATAATCACTCAAGAATTATGGATGTATTTTTTTATGAGGCATTTGAAGAAGAGGCAGAAAGTCTAAAATCTTTCCTTCCGGATTCCTGCCGAGCGGGTTTTACATGGAAGACAATTCAGGAGTATGGTGCTGAGGAGCCACCAGCGCCTATTATCAGCGTGCGTACGCAATCCGCCATTCCTTCAGCCTGGGCGCCTGATCTAGACGCGATTCTATCGAGGAGCACTGGATATGATCATTTAAGAGCCTATAGGGAAAAGACTACGAATAAGGTCGCATTCGGCTATTTGCCATTGTATTGCCACAGAACAGTAGCTGAGCAAGGAATGCTCATGTGGATGGCCCTTGCGCGAAAACTCAACGCCCAACAAGCCCATTTCCACAAGTTCCATCGTGACAACCTAACAGGCCATGAAATTAAAGGAAAAACCCTGTTGGTGGTGGGGGTAGGAAATATTGGGTATGAATTGGTGCAAATAGGAAAAGGGCTGGGGATGCGCGTATTATGTGTGGATTTGGCCGAAAACCACCCTGAAGAAACCTATGTGTCTATCGAAACGGGGTTAGCCGAGGCAGACATCGTGGCTTGTTCGATGGACCTGACTGACTCAAACCGAGGCTACTTTCATTATGATCTGTTGAAAAAAGGGAAAAAGGGGCAACTATTTGTAAATGTCTCCCGAGGCGAGCTTTCGCCGAGTGTAGACCTGTTAAGGCTACTTGAGGAAGGGCAATTAGGGGGAGTAGGACTTGATGCCTATAATGAAGAGAAAGCCCTCGCACATTCGTTGCGTGAAGGGGTGCCTAGCGACAATCCAGAGGTTCAAGCAACGATTGCTTTATCCCAGCACCCTCAGGGTATTTGCACGCCTCATAATGCCTTTAACACAGAAGAATCCGTAAAAAGAAAGTCTGAACAAAGCATACAGCAGGTTGTCCATTTTTTGGAAAATGGGACGTTTATCTGGCATGCGCCATGAGGTTATACTTTAGTCTGCGTAAAAAGCCGTTTTGATTAAACCATATAAGGCATATAAGAACATAGAAGAAAACCGTCTTTTTTGACCTTATATGCCCTTAAATGTCTTATATGGTTCAAAATATGGATAGAAGTGTAAACAGATAATCTATCAGGACTGAAGTATGACATGAGGTACTGTGCTTATGGCCATTATAGGAACAGATATAACAAAGGCAATTGAATTGCTAATGAGTGGAAAGCTAGTCGCTATTCCGACCGAGACAGTATATGGGCTGGCTGGGAATGCCTTAAATGAGGAAGCGATATTGGATATTTTTGGCGCAAAAAACCGCCCTCAATTCAATCCCCTGATTGCTCATGTAGACTCTTTGGGTAAGGCATCTCAATTTGTCACGGAAATTCCACCTATTGCCGTTCGATTGGCAAAAGCTTTTTGGCCAGGGCCTTTAACGATTTTGCTTCCGCGAAATAGGCGTATCCCTGACTTATTGACCGCAGGGAGTCCTTTGGTAGCGATTCGTATTCCGAATCACCCGCTTACCTTGAAATTGCTCCAGCAATTGCCTTTTCCCCTGGCTGCGCCCAGTGCCAATCCATCTGGCTATATCAGCCCTACTTCCGCTGCCCATGTACAGGCGCAATTGGGAGATAAAATCCCTTATATCCTTGATGGGGGGCGCTGTAAAGTCGGGATTGAAAGCACGATCATTGGGGTAAATGAGGATAATGAGGTCCTTATCTATCGGCTGGGCGGGACAAGTCTGGAGGCGATTAGATCGCTGGTAGGAGATGTGCAATTCGCTCAAGCGACTCATGAGAAACCAGATAGTCCTGGGATGCTGAAAAGCCATTATGCACCCCAAACGCCTTTTCGTATCGGAATAGTAGAAGAAATGTTACCTACCTATGATAGAGAAAAGGTCGGTATCCTCCATTTTTCTCAATCTTTTTCGGCTGTTCCTTCCAAGCAGCAACGGCAATTATCTCCATCAGGAGATTTAAGAGAAGCTGCCCAATCTTTATTTTCAGCCATGCGGGAATTGGATGGCCTGGGGCTTTCTATCATCTTGGCTGAATATGTGCCAGCAGAAGGATTGGGCTTAGCGATCAATGACCGTCTGACGCGTGCCGCCTATCAAGAATAATAATTGTTCACCTCAAAATTAGCCTTATATGCCCGAAGTTCTGATCAAAAAAACAGGAGTCATTACGACTATTTTGCTCAATCGTGCTGCTGTCCATAATGCGGTAGATGCACCTACGGCGAAAGCATTGGCAGATGCCTTTAAAGACTTTGAATCAGATAGCCAGGCTAAGGTGGCCGTTTTAGGCAGTATCGGGGATAGTTTTTGTGCTGGGGCTGATCTAAAAGCCATCAGCCAAGCCGAAGATTCAAGGGCCTTACAGCGCCAGCTAAAAGAACATGGAGATGGTCCCATGGGGCCTACAAGGATGATGCTTAGCAAACCAGTGATCGCCGCCATTCAGGGATATGCAGTTGCAGGAGGATTGGAACTTGCCTTGTGGTGCGATCTGCGTGTAGTAGAGGAAAGTGCCAAATTGGGGGTGTTTTGTAGAAAGTGGGGCGTCCCATTGATTGATGGGGGGACAGTTCGACTGCCAAGACTGATCGGGCTGAGCCGAGCCTTGGATCTCATTCTTACGGGCCGAGAAGTAGATTCTGTAGAAGCATTTCAAATAGGCCTCGCAAATCGAATTGTTCCGGATGGAACAGCCTTGAAACATGCTGAAACATTGGCGAATGAAATAGCTGCGTTCCCGCAATTATGTTTGAAAAATGACCGTATGAGCGCATACGACCAATTTTCTATGGATTTACCTGAGGCGATTTTGCAAGAATTCCGATATGGCGTAAAAACGATAAGTAGTGGGGAGAGCTTAGCAGGAGCAAGGCGGTTTGAGGGGGAAGAAAGTTCTAAGTTTTAGGTTTTATGTTCTAGGTCAATTTATTTCCATGCAGAAAATGGGATGAATTTTGAATGGAAGTCTTTTTTAAGCTGCCCTGAACCCTGAACCCTGAACCCTGAACCCTGAACCCTGAACCGTTCCGCTACCCCTTCATTTGCTCCATCTTACCATCCACCCAACGTGCATGTACTTTTGCGCCACTAGGGAGGGTAAGCGTACCAGGGCCATGACGACGGCCATTGACATAGCGGCCATTAAATATACCTCCATTGGCATATCGATAATTTACCAGGCCGTTGAGCCGACCATTTATCCAAGTACCACTTGCGACTGTGCCTGAAGCATAGGTCATGGTTCCTTTTCCAAAAAATTGGTCGTGGTGCCATTTTCCCACATAAATGCTTCCATCAGAAAAGGTCATCATTCCAAACCCTTCCATATACCCATTTATGAACTCTCCTTCATAGACAGATCCATCAACCAAAACAAGGGTCCCTGTTCCTTCCATCAGGTTATCTGAAAATTCACCTGCATATACGCTGCCTGAAACAAAAACATACTTGCCCTGACCTGAGCGGACATTCTTGACCCAATCTCCCACATACACATCGCCAGAAGCTGCCATATAGGTTCCTTGTCCATGTCTGGATCCTTTTTCGAAGTTTCCTTGGTAAAGGTCTCCATTGGCATATTGGTAGACGCCAAATCCGTTTTTACAATTTCCAGAAAGACAACTGGCTGATAGACAGATAGGTAGCATGGTCAGCAAAGCTATTAGGCTTGCTGCTTTAGCATAAATAGGGGTATACATCTGTTAGATTGGTCAAGACATTAGCATTGGGACAAAAGCAGGGTGAGGAAATGCACGTCAGGATAGAAGGCAAAGGTTCTAAAATGGATTTAAATATACAAGAAATATTTTATTCCACTGAACAGTTTCTCGTTTTTTTCGGTTTTGATTCGAGACTTCATTGGTCGATATGGAATATCTATTGGTAGACCCCCATATATTTTTTGCAGATTGAAGCAAACCCCAAATCAAAATGCCAGTATGATACATCATAGGCATTCATACAAACCAACTCACACTAACATGAAAGTTTTAATTAGTTTCATTATTGCCCTTGCCATAAGCCTCGGCAAATTTTTCGCAAGCCTTGATGCCTCCGTTCTTTTCTAAGAGCCTATTCCATAGGCGATAATTTCTTTCAACAAGTAGTTCTGTGGCCATGATCTGGTGATCGTGGCTTTTTCTTATTTTATGGCAATAATGCGATAAAAATCGCGTTTTTCATTGCAAATTAGTGTTCCTCACACTTGCCCCCGATTATAGATTCCTTATCTTTGCCGCCTGAATTTTTGACCTACAATTAATTGTAGGAGGATAGATACGTTGATTTCTACATACTAAAAAACTATAAAGCACTAACAATCAATAATTTATCAATCAATAATTAATATTTCTGCCAGAAAAGCTAGCCATTTATACGTCCTCTTATTTTTAACTAAAGCACAAACAAAGAACCTATGAGAAAGTCATTATTTGCTCTCGTAATCCTCACACTGGCCATAGGAGGCCATAACCAAGTCTTCGGTCAGTATGAAGACATGATCAAGAATGCTGTCAACGAAGCCTTGCAAACTCACCTTCAAAAGGTATCTCCCACCAAAGGGTGTGATTGTAATGCCTGTAAATTCAGTTATAGCAACTCCATGAAGATCGAGCGCACGAAGAAGTATGATGCTAAGCTCCTTGTATGGGGCAAAGCCAAAACGTCCTACAAAAGTAGTTTTAATGGTGGAGGAAGTAAGGTAGTTCAATTCTATGCAGAGGTGAAAAAAACAGGAAGCGATTTTGTGGTCACCAAGCTCAAATGGCGCACGCTAGATCCATGTATGAAACTGGCGACCTTGATGGGATATTAAGCTTATTGGGAATTGCTACATCTAATTATTTTTAGCCAAAAACTTGGAAATCATTAATGAAAGGCTTTGTTTTGTGCTGAATTATTAGTAATAAGTAAAAAAGATAACTAAATCATTATTCAATACCTTTTAAATTTTTTGCCATGAGTATCAAGAAGAAGTTTCTCAAAAGCAAGCCAGTTTGTAAAGTAACTTTCAAACTGGACAAAGAAGCTGTCGGTGAAGCAGATTCCGCCTTTGTAGTTGGCGATTTTAACAGCTGGAACCCAGTTGAGAACCCAATGAAAGCGTTGAAAAACGGAGGCTTTACCACTACAATCGATCTAGAAAGCGGCCAAGAATATGAATTCCGCTACTTGGTAGGTGAGAGTGACTGGAAGAATGAAGAAGAAGCAGATAAAGAAGCTGCGACTCCTTATGTTGACGCCAGCAACTCTGTACTTGTCCTGTAAGACATGTAGACACACAAAATTGAAAAAGGGTGGCTTTCGAGCCACCCTTTTCTGTTTATAATGCGGTAGGATTGTCGTGAGGCGCCAGGGACACATGGAGATGGTCTGCAGTCCCTATATGCCGTAGCGTTCGGAATCCCATTAGCCAGAAGTATTTCTCTACCAGCCAATTACGAAATTCATTTCTGCCTTTTGTTCGAAGGTCCATAGCATGGACATAACCGTCACTTTGCTTATAGTGAAGCGAACGTGCTTTTACCTTTAGTCCCATTCGCTTATAGTCTCCGTGAGTTCTTGACATATCGGTGATCAGCGCTTCTTTGTCCAAAACGACCAAGGTGCCAACTCCTATCCGCATAAATGGATGAAGCGAAAGAAATTCCTTTTGTACCTCTGTCGTTTTTGCATTTTTCTGATCTACATTGATCAAGGTAAAGCCACAATAGCCGACCAGTAAGATCATGACTACCCAAGCCTTTATCTTTAAGCTCCTTGAGCTGAGCTTTTTGGCTCCAAATATCAAGGCATAGACAAAGGTGATGTAAAACATCAGGACAAGGAAAGTCATAGCCCCTCCAGCAGCCAATGCTAGCCAGGTATTCAGCTCAAAAGATTGGTACATCCATACAGTCCCGCGGATCAGCACCACAAAGGGAAGAAGGATGACGAAGACTATTTGAAGAATAAAAACAATTGCGCGTAAAAACCACTTCATAGTAAATGCTGTTTGGACTCAAAGAAAATGGTAAATTTGGGGTAATAATCAAGATACGAAGAGAAAATTTACCAGTTTGTATTCAAGCTGGAGACTTCGGCAAGTCTCCTGTAGCAATCGACAAAATGCAGTTTTTATGAGTGAGGAAAAAGGAAATAAAGGATTCCAGAATCCAATTGATGCAGATAAAGTAGCAGAAAACCCTGGCCTTCTGCCCTATGGCCACCATTCCGGGAGCGCAATAGTTCGCCCTGAGGACAAGGGCAAGATCAAAGGGCGTGCCCTTGCTGCGATGGAAGGCCAGACGGACATCCAGATGCAGCAAATCCGTGAACAAATAGAATTGCTGGCGGCGCAGGCCCAAAAACTCCAAGAGAGAAAAGAGGTTTCCGAACAAATTTACCTTGCTGAAATGGGATTTGAACCGCTCATCAATCATGTCTATCATTTGTATCGGAAACGCAATGGAGCCACCATTTTGTCTATGGTAGCTCCAGCGGAGTGGGGGAGGAGCCTGCCGTTTGAATCACATATTGCTTCGGTAAAACTGCTAGCAGATCATACCTGGGATATCCTATAAGAAAAGGTCAAATCCAAGCTCAAATTCAAACTCAACCAAAGGTTGTCATTTCGACCAGAGGGAGAAATCTAACCATACGGTCTAGCAACCTATTCGAAGCGCATGGATCAAATTTGTGTGACTGGGGCAAAAGATCGTATTGGATTTCTCCTCCCTTCGCAAAGCCTCAGGTCGTCGAAATGACCGCTTTTTTTAAAGAGAATTCTCATTTTTCATACTTCGTCAAAATCTCCTCCGTCTTCGCCTGATTGATGCGGTTGATGAGGCTTTGGGCTTCGTGATCGTCGCGAATGGTTTTCGCCAAGGAAAAGCATGCGCCTATTGTGAAGATAGTCCCCATGGATAAATAGGCCTTTATCCAATAATCGCCTTCCATCATGATAATGCCTGTAAACATCATGCCTATAGCAAGCAAGAAGGAAACCCATGTCTGAAAGCGCCATGCACCGGTGTGTTTGCTGAAATTAGTTGGATTCATGTTTTGGTTTTTAAAAGTGAACGATGGGTAATGATATGTGGATTTTGGATAAATGTTAGGGAGATTTTGTCAAAATAATGACTTTAAAAAATATTTATATTTAAATATAAAAACCTATATATCAACATTTTATGAATGAATAAAAGGACTTTTATTTTTTGTTAATTTCTGCTAGCTTGAGTCAGAATTTATCCTAAATGGACAAGCTGCAAACCATTATCCACAGCCTCAGCAAGGAAGAGCACCAATCTTTTGGGCGGTTTATCCGACGGCGCAAACAACAAAAAGCGCGCATGGATTTGGCGCTATTCAAATTGCTGGCTCGCCCCACAAAGTGGAAGGCAGAGGCACTGATGAGGCGACTTTATGAAGTGCCCAATCCAACAGCCTACCATGCCTTAAGAAAGCGCTTAATGCGCCATTTGTCTGACTTCATCGTGCTGAAGCAGATGGGGCAGGAAGAAACACCCTTGGCAGGGATGATGGGCCAAATGGCGATGGCCAGGCATCTATTTGAGCATAATTTGTCAACGCTAGGCTGGGAGATTCTGATAAAGGCAGAAAAGAAAGCTATCAAGCAGGAAGCTTATGAGGAGCTAAATAGCATTTACCTCCTTCAGCTCGCCCATGCGGGCGTTGATGCACCCTATTCTTTATCCGAAATCCTCCAAAAACATCAAACCAACAAACACTTGGCAGAAGAGGAAGAGCGGGCTATCATTGCCCTGAGTCTTGTGCAGCATGCCCTTCAACAGGCCAAGAATCAGGGGCATGTGCCAGATTTTGCCCAAATTATCACTGACATCCAGGCATCCTACGGCCTTACAGGTGCCATAAACAAACGGCCAAGTTTGTTTTATCGATTTATGGCCATGGCGCGCGCGGCGGTTTTGGTGAATAAAGATTTTCACGCTTTTGCTCCTTTTTTAGATGAACAATACACCCAGATGGCTAATCAAGGTGCTTTTAAGCCACATCATATCACGTATCAACTTGAATTGCTTTATATGCTCGCCCATGTGTGGTATCGCTGCAAGCATTTTGATAAATCCAATGAGCTGATCAAGACGGCAGAAGAGATGATTAATGAAAGTGGCAAGGGCATAAAAGATCGTTTTTATGCTAAATTTACCCTCCTCAACGCTGCCAATCTCACTTACTTGAATCAATCTGGAACGGCCGTGGTCATCTTGGAAGAATTGTGTAAAAAGCCTTTGTCTTTGGCAGAATCGCTGGATGCAAAGTTTAGCCTAAGCTTCTGTTATTTTCTTCTCCAACAGCCCAAAAAGGCGCTTCCACTTGACCTGGGCGTAAGGCATTCAGATAATTGGCTGATTAAAAAAATGGGCCCTGAGTGGGTTTTGAAAAAAAGCGCTGGTGAGATCATTCTTCAATATGAGTTGGGGAATGAGGAAATCGCATTAAACAGGATTTATCAGGTTCGAAGAAAATTTTCTGACCTGCTGGAAATGTCCCAATATGCCAATGTTGTAGTTTATCTGAAGCTGATCGAGCAAATGATCAAAATGCCTGATAAGGCCACGTCGAAGCAGTTTTATGAACAAATTCAATCGAATATTCACTACTTGCCTTTTGAAGAAGAAGACCTTCAATACCTTAGTTTTTATGCCTGGCTAAAGGCGAAAGTTGTCCAGAAACCTTTTAATCAGGTTTTGCAAGAATTATTAGGCTTTGATTTTGTGGAATAATGGGCGTATCCCCCTCTTTAGGGTAATTCGCAAATAATTTTGAATGATTGAATGGTAAATTTTGAATGCCCAATTAATTACTGATATGCCGAGACCTATCAAACGCCGCTCTAAGAATTATCGCCTGCCCATTGGCGCGCTCAGTTGTGTACTGATTTGGTTTTTTTGGATGGTAGCTACCAGTCAGCCAGCAGCGCAGCCTGCTACTGATGCCTTGCTTACCACACAAGCCTCTTTGCTTAGCGATACAGATATTACCGCCCATAAGGTATTTGACTATCGATCAGCTATTCCTTTTGAGGATTCTAGCCGGGCAAAATTGCACGATGCCTTGCAATACTTTGCCCTTACCCTGCGCAAAAAACGTGATTACGATCAGTATGCAGTGGTTTTGCTGCCGCGGGAAGTACAATACCAGGAGTTTGTGGAATTGGCGCAACTTGCTCAGAAGGAGAACTTCTTCCTGAAAATGCAAGGCGATAGTTTGCTGATGGGGAGAAGGTTCTAGTGTTCTTGCAAGTCTGAAATGTGGAGGAGACAGAGGCGCGGATTACACACAAGCCCCCTTCGACAAGACTTCGGCGTGAGCTCAGTCGAACGCTCAGGGCAGGTCTCGAATCCGGAAATCCACGCCAGCTTGTATAGCAAGCAATTTGATTTGCTGGGGCGGATTTCCGGACGCGCTGCCCTGAGTTTATCGAAGGGGTGAGTTGGCTCTTGGCGTAATCCGACCCGTTAACTCCACAATGCTAAATTGAAGGAACACTAGGTTCTGGGTTTTAAGTTGCGGGCCCCTTTAAGCGCATTTTATGCGCTGGCGCGGATTTCTGGATTGATGGCTTGGCTGGTGTGTAATCCGCGCCTCTTTTGCGTATTAATCATTGTTTAATTTCATCCCCAACTCGGATCACCTTCCCAGCCTGAGATGCCTCAACCCTCGTACTCACCGAAAGCATATAATAATGCGGAAATTGTGACTTCGCCACTGCCTCTGGCAGGGACTTTTCCCTTTCTTGGGAAAACGTTTTGCTAAAAGCGCGATGCACTTCGCCAGTCACAGGATGCCGCGTAGGTACAGGGCAACGGGGGCAGGCTTTCCGCGCAAGCAAAGATGCTTCCCCTATTTGAAAAGGAAATTCCTCTCCCAATGGCCCCAGCAACTCATCCTCCCAAAATGCATAGGGAGCCTCGATCTCAATATTGGCGCGAAAGCGTCTCCGAATATTTTCCAAATCGTAATCACCTGAAAACCAGTTTTGTACTGCTTCTAAGCTTTGCGTGCTCACCACTGTAGGGCCATTGCTGGTATTGGCATCGGGAAACCCTCGATGCGTGTTTTGTCGCATGATTATCTCAAATCCAAAAAAGTCAGCAAACCATTTCTCTAAATCCCCTTTCTGACGATCAAGATGAAAGGCTATAGGTTCTCCGCCGTCACTTAGCGTAATGATACGCTTGTCTAACTCAAAATCAGCCCGGATTTCATGAATTCGAGCTGTCCGTTTGGCATTGATTACAATTCCTTCAGCATCAAATAAGGCAAACTCGCGGTCGCCTACAAGCGATCCCCCAGGGGCGATCTGCGCTTCCTGGACTTGAATCCCATCAAGGGATTTGATGGGGTAGAGGGTGATCTGAGAGATGGATGAAGTCAAAAGGAAAGAGGAATTAACAATTAAAAATGGAGAATTAAGAATACTTACTCGTCAATGCAAAAATAGATGCCTTCACACTCACACTCAACCTCACACTTCCCTACGGATGCGCTGCCACCCAGACTTCACCGTCTTCAAAGATCTCCTTCTTCCAGATCGGCACGGTCTCTTTGAGGGTGTCAATCGCAAATTGGCAAGCGGCGAATGACGCGGCGCGATGTGGCGTAGAGACAGCTATTACCACCGCCACTTCGCCTATGGCGAGGCTTCCCACACGATGGACAATTGTCATCTTTTCAATAGGCCATTGTGCATGTGCCCGGTCTATGATCTTTTGCATCTCCTTAATGGCCATCGGCTCATACGCCTCAAAATCCAATCTAAGCACAGCTTTTCCTTTCGTTTGCTCACGAACTGTTCCAATAAATACATCTATTGCCCCGCATTTTGGGGATTGAACAGCTTCTATAACTGACTGTAAATCAATGGATTTGTGCGTAATGGATGTCATAATTAGCCGCCACTTACAGGGGGGATCAAGACCACTTCATCTGTAGCCGATAAAATAGTTTCGTTAGATGCGTATTCTTCATTTACGGCAACAAAAAGGGAAGCCAATCGCTCAAAGTCTTGATAGGAGGCTTTTAGTTGTTCCAATAAATCACCTACCGTTTTGCCATCCGCTAGGGATACCTGGACCTGGCTGCTGCCAAGGATGTCTTTTGCGATCCCAAAAGCGATAATGTTGAGTTCCATGTTGCAAAAAAACAGTAATTTCCCTAATTCTCTCAATTAGGAATTCAATATGGCAAATGTAAAGGTAAAACCGATTCAAATTCAAAAAATAAGTTTAGATACCGCTGCACAGATGCAAGATCTGCTTGCGGTCGAAGAACCACTTGAAATCCGGATTGGATATGGCCCAGAAAACGACCGCCAGCAGCAAGCCTTGGCAGTGACCATGCGGACGCCTGGTCATGATGAAGAATTAGCGATGGGTTTTCTTTTTACAGAAGGGATCATAGCAGATAAGGGCGCAATCTTGAGTATCCGATATTGTGTGGATACGGGCAAACAAAAGACTGATAACGTCCTTCGGGTAGAACTAAAACCGTCGGTGACTTTCGATCCTGTGAAGCTTCAGCGCAATTTCTACACAACTTCCAGTTGTGGCGTTTGTGGCAAAGCGTCGATAGAAGCCCTGCAGGTACAGGCGTGTGCAGTCTCGATACAATCGGATAAGGAATGGGCGTCTACCTTGATTCGGGCACTCCCTGAACGATTACGAGCCGCTCAGGCGGTCTTTAAGCATACTGGTGGCCTGCACGCCAGCGCGCTCTTTAGTCCCTCAGGAGAACTCCTGATCTTGCGAGAAGACATCGGCCGCCACAATGCCCTGGACAAGCTTATTGGTGCTGCGATGGAGCGCGACTTATTGCCATTAGCTGATCATTTGGTGCTCCTGAGTGGACGGATAGGATTTGAATTGGTGCAAAAAAGCGTGATGGCCAGCGTGCCTATGTTGGTCGCTATCGGCGCGCCGTCTAGCTTGGCGGCATCGGTTGCGGAGGAGTTTGGTATTACCTTGATTGGCTTTTTGAAACAGGATCGGTTCAATGTGTATGCGCACCCTCAGCGCGTGAAGTTCAATCGTTCAATCGCTCAATAGTTCCAGGATACGCGATTATCTCATCCTCTCCTTCACTCATCCTATCATTTTCTTCACCCCATGTCCCAAACCCCAGACAATCGCCCCAGCGGCCTCAGCTACCTAGTCCTGACAGAAATTTTTGAGCGGATGAGCTTTTGTGGCTTTCGAGCGATATTAGTGCTGTTTATGGTAAAGCGCTTGATTATGGCTGATCAAGCAGCCTTGGAGGTGTATCAGTACTTTACGCTTTTAGTGGCAATCATTCCCATTCCTGTGGGGTATTTTTCCGATAAATACCTCGGCCAAAAACGGGCTGTGATTTTAGGAGGCGGGATATCGCTGGTAGGCGTTTTGTTAGTTTTTTTAAATGTCACGGAGGTGTTTTACCTGAGTATTCTATTGATAGGAATTGGAACTGGCTTTATACGTGTCAACCTGCCTGTTCTTGTAGGAAGGCTTTATCCTAAGACTGATCGCAAACGAAATATAGGCTTCCTATTATATTTTATGGGAATCAACGTTGGAGCCTTTTTAGGGACTTTTTTGATTGCAACTATCGCTGAGCAATTTGGGTTTGAATTTGGATTTGGCGCTGTCGCAATAGGGGTAATATTGGCCCTTGGCACCTTTATCACCCAGATGGACAAACTGGACATACGTGAATTGGAAGAAGATCCTTGGCAGGCTAAAATCAATGAGATAGGGGAAGAAAAACCACCGGTTAAGCAGCCAATAACATTGGTTACCCTCCAAAATGGAATAGCATTACTCATGGTTCTTTGCACATTGTCCTGCATTTACTTGATTGTAAATGATTACCTCAACCAAGTTCAGTATGAAGTGATAAGTTCCTTCGATAATGTATTTATAGACTCGATTGGAATTGGTCTGCTGAATGCTTCAAACTTTATTTCTTTTTTGAGCATTTTGGGTTTTATCTTATTATTGATTTACTGGCGGGTTAGGGGAGTGGGTAAAAGCTATCCTTACCTGATAGCCAGTTTTTTGCTATTGGGATTAGGTGCAGGAGTAATGCTCATAGCTGCAGGAGAAGTCTACAGCAGGGTAGCTTATATCGGGCCATTGGGATTTTTGGTGGTAGGAGCCCTAGTAGAAGTGTTTATTTTTCCTATTTCTTTTAGCCTAGTGACACGTATTGCTCCATTTGAACAAGCTTCAACTTGGGTTGGACTCTTTATGGGAATTCCCGCTACGGTTTTATTTCTCGTCCAATATTTTCTGTGGTATGGACCTGATGGGGCTTCTGCAATTGGTTTCACGAGTTATGGGATAATATTGACCTGCTTAGTTGTTTCAATCCTCACCAGTATCTCCCTCTTCCTCGCCCGAGGCTGGTGGAAAGACCGCGCGGGCGTCATTGAATAATTATTTGGCAAGCCAAAGACTTAAAATGTTTGTAGTTTTGGGGTTAGCGTTTCGAGTTGAAACTTAACCTAAAACGCAAAACCTAAAACTTAAAACGTTTCCCCTCATGAGCCATTTTTTCGCCTACCTCTCCCGCATGAAATTCATCGAAAGATGGGGCCTGATGCACAATGTGCATACCGAGAATATCCAGGAACATAGCCTGCAAGTGGCTATGATTGCGCATGCCCTTGCCTTGATCAAAAACCGTTTGTATGAAG